>NZ_BAFW01000118.1 GCF_000308535.1 Nocardia cerradoensis NBRC 101014
CCGGGACCGGGCGATCGCCTCCTGGCCGCCGGCCTGGCACGGTCAGAACCTCCGCGACATTCTGGTGTCACTCGGCTACGACGTCGACCGGCCCTGGCGAGATCTGCCGAAGAAGGATCGTGACTGGATCCTCTACACCGACGAGCATCCGACGGTGCCGGTCTACGCGGGGTTCACCCCGGCGCAGACGCGTCGCGCGCTGAAGCAGCAGATGGAGCCCAGTTATCAGGGCACTTTCACCGGTGCGCGCCGCTACGTCCTCGACACGTTCGCGAACACCAAGAGCGCCTCGGTGAAGAAGCGAGTGTCCCGATTCATCACCAGTGCGGTGTGCCCCACCTGCGACGGCAAACTGCTCAAACCGGAGGCCCTGTCGGTGACGTTCGAAGGGCTCGACATCGCCGAATTCTCCGCACTTCCCTTGGGCCGCCTCACCGAACTGTTGTCGTCGGTACTCGCCGAGAACTGGCACCCGACCGGAACCGGCTCCGACGCCGTACTCGACGAGACGACCCGCCGAGCGGCGGTCGACAAGCGTGTCGCGGCCGGCGGTTCCGCGCACGATGCGGCCCCGGACGTGCGCAGCACGCCGAACATGTCGGTCGAAAAACGCGCTGCGGCACAGCGTTTGGTCGCCGAACTGCTGGAGCGGCTGCGGCCGGTCACCGACCTGGGCCTGGGCTATCTGTCTCTGGACCGCAGCACACCGACCCTGTCGTCGGGCGAGTTGCAGCGCGTGCGGCTGGCGACGCAACTCTCGTCGCAACTCTTCGGAGTCGTGTACGTCCTCGACGAGCCGTCGGCGGGACTGCACCCCCGCGACCGCGACGCCCTGCTGGGCATCCTGGAGGGGCTGAAGCGCCGCGGCAACAGCGTGTTCGTCGTCGAGCACTCGCTCGACATCATCGGCGCCGCGGACTGGCTGGTCGATCTCGGTCCCGGCGCCGGCGAGAACGGCGGCCGGATTCTGCACAGCGGACCGCCCGAAGGATTGCGCGACGTCGATGAATCGGCGACACGTCGCTATCTGTTCGGCCACGAACGGCCCGCACCCCGACCGCCGCGGCCGGCGGAGGAATGGTTGCGCCTGAAGAAGGTGCGCCGCAACAACTTACGTGACGTGTCGGTGTCGTTTCCGCTGAAATGCCTGACCGCGGTCACCGGTGTCTCGGGTTCCGGGAAGTCGAGCCTGGTCAGTCAGGCACTCCCCGCGCTGGTCGGTGAGCATCTGGGCCATCCGGTGATCACGGCCGACGACGACGGAGACGACCTGCTGCTCTCGGACGACTCGCAGGCCGTCGACGGCACGATCGTCGGTGGAGTCGGCGATCTTCGCCGGGTGGTGTGCATCGATCAGAAACCGATCGGCCGCACTCCCCGTTCGAACGTCGCCACCTACACCGGCATGTTCGATTACATCCGCCGCCGTTTCGCCAGTACACCCAAGGCGCGGCGCAGGCACTACAACGCGGGCAGGTTCTCGTTCAACGTCGCGTCCGGGCGGTGCCCGACATGTGAGGGCGAAGGCTGGGTGATGGTCGAATTACTGTTCCTGCCCAGCGTTTACACGCCGTGCCCGGACTGCCACGGCACCCGCTACCAGGCGAGCACACTCGAAATCACGTGGCAGGGCCGCAATATCGCCGAGGTTCTGGACATGAGCGTCGACGAGGCGCGCGCGTTCTTCGACGGCGACACCGACATCCTGCGCTCGCTGACGGTTCTGCGCGACGTCGGACTCGGCTATCTGCGGCTGGGACAGCCGGCGACCGAACTGTCCGGCGGCGAGGCCCAACGAGTCAAACTCGCGACCGAACTGCAGCGCGCCCATCGCGGCGACGCCCTGTATCTGCTCGACGAGCCCACCTCGGGACTGCATCCGGCCGACACCGACCGGCTGATGCTGCACCTGCAGAAACTGGTGGACGCGGGCAATACCGTCGTGGTCGCCGAACTGGATATGCGCGTGGTGGTCCAGGCCGACCATGTCATCGACCTCGGGCCCGGCGCCGGCAACGAGGGCGGCCGTGTCGTCGTCACCGGCACCCCGCCCGAGGCGGCCGCCGATCCCGCCAGCGCCACCGCCCCTTATCTCGCCACAGCTCTGCGATGATGCGTGGTCCCCGGAAGATCGGTATCGGGGCGCGCGGAAGCTGTCAGGGCCTGCCGTGCGGCGGGCCAGATCCGCGCTGCTCGCCGTCAGGGCTCGTCGGTATCAACGGAAGATCGGCTCGCGTGTTGTCCGCCGGTTCGGCATCAGCCTCACGCGCCGGCAGGAGGTGCCCACGACTCCGCGCATGCCAGCAGGCGCCACCGGCTGGTGGCGCCTTACAACAGGCCGATCGCCAGAACGATTACGCCGAGCAGGGGCGGCACCAGTTGTTTGAGGGCGGCGCTCGCCTTGTCGGGGCTGGACAAAAGCAGGACCAGGCCGGCGGCGGTCATCGAGCCGGCGCCGGTGAACACCAGGGTGGCGCCGATCGTCGTCTCGCCCACCGCGAAGAAGACGGTTCCGGCGATCACGCAGATGGCCAGGAAGAGGTTGTAGAAGCCTTGGTTGAAGGCCAGTGGCCTGGTCGTTTCCGCTTCGGCGGCCGAGGACACCCCGAAGATGGCTCGGGTCTTCGGCCTCGTCCACGCCACCGACTCCAGGTAGAAGATGTAGATATGAATCGCGGCCGCGAGACACGCGAGAATGAGACCTGCTGTCGTCACCGAACACCTCCGTGAACGTCGTCGCGCGATATAACCACGCGGCGGCCGGGACATGTCGGCGACACGTCGGCTGTCGCGGCGGACACACCGGACCGGGCCCCGCAATGCCGCACCACCCCGCCCCGGCGTGCCGTGCGTCTCCCGATCGTCCGTCGGCGCATGCGATTTCGCTCACCGAGCGATGGATGCGATGGGCCCGCGGTGAAGAGGGCTCGGCGGGCACGGGTCGACGCGTGTCCCGGCGGGCGCGCACCGGCCGTTACACTCGGTGATCTTGCGAGGTTGAGACCACAGCCGCGCGCGGCACCGCGAAACTACGCCGAGTATCGCGGTGTTCGTCGTGCGCGGGTGTGCCTGCACACATCCGCTCGCCCGTCACGATCCATACTCGTGAGAGCCGGACACGAATGCCGGGAGTGTAGGGAAGGGTGAACACGTGGGATACGAAGGCCACAGCGGCTGCACCGCCGATGTCATCGCGGTCGGCGGCTTCGTGGTGGTGGCCGCGGCCGGTGAGGTCGATTCGCATACCGCGCCGCGGCTGGATGCGGCTGTCCAGCAGGCCGTGACTCGCCAGCCCGAACAGTTGATCGTTGATCTGTCCGCGGTCGAGTTCTTCGACTCCTCGGGAATGAATGTGCTGGTCCGCGCCCTGCGTCAGGCGGGACGGGTGCTGGTGGTGGCGCCGCGGCCGGTGCGGCGTGTGGTGGAGGTCACCGGCTTGTCGACGGTATTCACGCTCTTCGACGACATCGATGCCGCCGTCGCCGACGCTGCCACCCACACGAACGGCTGATATCGGATGCGTCACCCCGAAAGCGTGCGTCACCCTGAGAACCCACGTCACCCCGACAACAGAGCGCAGAAGGCCTCGACGACCAGCGGGCAGCGATCGCTCGAGGACCTGCACATCGAATTCCGGGCCCGGTCCGAGGAGTTGCAGCGGGTGCGGACCCTGCTGCGGGCATGGCTCGCGGGCACGAACCTCGGACCGGATCGTGCCTACGATCTGCTGCTGGCCGTCAACGAGGCGTGTACGAATGCGGTCGAGCACGGGCATCGCGGTGACGGACGGACCGTCGTCCTGCACGCCACGGCTACGCATTCGATCCGCATCACCGTCTCCGACAGCGGGACCTGGCGCACGCCGAGAGCGGACGAGGAGGTGGATCGCGGTCGCGGCCTGCCGATGATGAACGCGCTGATGCCCGGAACCCGCGTCGTCTCGGGCGCCGACGGTACGACCGTGGAATTCGTGGCCTCGCCCACCACCGAGGAGCGATCCCCGGACACCGGACAACGGTCGCGACGCAGCTCGGCAGAGCAGCCGTGACGCCGGTTCGACTGCGGCGCAGCGGGTTTCGCTCGTGCGAGAGGATGTGAGGAGGCCGCCATGCCCGAATCCGTCGTGAGTGGCGTGGACCGATGGTCGGCGATACCGCATCCGGCCGTGGTGGTCGATCGCGCGGGCACGGTGGTCGCGCTGACCGGCGACGCCGCGGCGCTGGTACCCGATGCGGCGGTGGGTGAGCCGTTGCACCGCGCCGCGCTGCCCTGGTTGTCCGCGGCACACGACGCGACGGCCGCATCGGACGGCGTATCGGCGCCCGCCTCGGTGTCCGGGCGCGCGGGCGGGCGCGAACTGCATGCGGTCGCCTCCCCGGGTGCCGACGGGACGATCGTCTGGTGGTTGCTCGGCGACACCGCGCGCTCGCTGCACGAGAGCCGCTCGGAGTTGGAGCAGGAACGCGAACGGACCGCATTCCTGTCGCAGGCCTCCGAGCAGCTGCTGGCCTCGTTGAACGTCGACAGGTGCCTGGAGACGACGGTCCGGCTCGCGGCCCGCCATCTCGCCGATGCGGCGGTGGTCGTCACTCCCCCGGCCGGGAGGGCGCTGTCGGTCGTCTCGTGTGACGAACACGGTGCGGTGCGGGTGACCGTCGTCGAAGAGGATCCCGACGCGGTGGCAGGACTGAGCGAGGCGCTGCGCGGGTTCCCGCCGATTCCCTCGCAGTGGCTCGACGCCGCGGCGGTGCCGGCGTGGTTGCTGCCGCCCGGTTTCGCCAACCGCACGGGTTCGGTGATCGTGACTCCGCTTCCCGGCCATGGGGTTTCGGCGGGTGCGCTGGTACTGCTGCGCCGTTGCGGCCAGCGGATCTTCGACGAGCGCGACGAGGTCTTCGCCCAGTTGTTCGCCGGCCGCGCGGGGATCGCGTTGTCGGCGGCACGGCTCTACGCCGAGCAGACCAGCATCACGGCGATCCTGATGCGCGAGCTACTGCCGCCGCAGTTGCACCGGGCCCACGGCATCGAATTGGCCGGCGCCTACCGGGCTTCGGAGAATCACGAAATCATCGGCGGGGACTTCTACGATGTGCACCGCGCGGCGACACCGGACGAGGAAACTCTCGTCGTGCTCGGCGACGTGTGCGGGAAGGGTCTCGAGGCCGCCGTGCTGACCGGCAAGATCCGCAACACGGTGCACGCGCTGGTGCCGATGGCCGACGATCACCAGCGGATGCTCAGCCTGCTGAACGACGCGCTGGTGTCCTCGCGCCACAACCGGTTCGCCACGCTGGTGCTGGCATCGGCAGTACATCGGGAAGGGCGGGTGCTGCTGCGGTTGACTTCCGCCGGGCACCCGCCGCCGTTGATCGTGCGCGCCGACGGGACCGTCGAAACGGCCGAGACGCGTGGGCAATTGGTCGGCGCGCTCCCCGACATCACCGCGACGACATTCCGGACGTCGCTCGCGCCCGGGGAAAC
Source organism: Nocardia cerradoensis NBRC 101014 (assembly GCF_000308535.1). Taxonomy (GTDB): domain Bacteria; phylum Actinomycetota; class Actinomycetes; order Mycobacteriales; family Mycobacteriaceae; genus Nocardia; species Nocardia cerradoensis. The sequence continues at coordinate 5,482 of NZ_BAFW01000118.1, forward strand.
CTGTCTGCTCTACACCGACGGTGTGACCGAGGCTCGCGGCGGACCGCTGGGCCGGCGCATGTTCGGTGAGGAGCGTCTGATCGCCGCGCTCGCGCAGTGTGCGGATATGCCCGCGGAGGCGGTGGTCGAGCGCGTTCACATGCTCACCACCCAATGGGTCGGCCGCAACGAGCACGACGACATCGCGGTCGTCGCGATCACCGCGCCGCGCACCCCGACCGTCGTGATCGACTGACCCGCACAGCCAAGGAGCCGCCGTCCATGTCCGAGCCGTATCGCCGAAACTCCCGCGACGCCTCCGCATATCGAGACGAGCTGTGGACGGCGGTCACGGGCCGCGACGAACGGGCGGCGATCGGCATCGTGCTCGCGGCGCTGGATTCGGGTCTGGAACCGGAGGCGGTCCTGCTCGATGTGATCGCCGCGGTGCAGCGCCGGGTGGGTGCGGAATGGGCCGCGAACACCCTCAGTGTCGCCGACGAGCACACCGCCACCGCGATCAACGATCGTGCCGTGACGGCACTGGCTCTGCATGCGACCGGCGCGCGCCCCGGTTCGGCGGGCCGGGTGACCGTCGCGTGTGTGGACGGCGAATGGCATGCGCTGCCCGCCCGCCTGGTGGCCGAGGTGCTGCGGCTGCGCGGCTGGCACGTCGACTTCCTGGGCGCCCAGGTGCCCACGCGGCACCTGATCGCACACCTGCACAACACCGGTCCCGACGCCGTGTTGCTGTCGTCGTCGCTGCCGACCCGCCTGCCGTCGGCGCACGGCACGATCACCGCATGTCAGGCGGCCGGAGTGCCGGTGCTCGTGGGCGGTGCGGCGTTCGGGCCGGGCGGTCGTTACGCGGAGGTGCTGGGTGCGGACGCTTGGGCGCCGGATGCCGCGACCGCGGCCGAGCTGCTCGCCCGGGGACTGCGACGCGAGCAGCGGCCGCACCGGACGCTGCCGCATCTGACCGATCAGGAATTCACCATGATCGCCCGCAGCACACCGCAGTTGCCGGCGACCACCATGGCGGAGCTGGAGCATCGCTTCCCCGCGATGCGGGAATATTCCGAATACCAGCTGGAACGCACCGCCGAGGATATCGCGCAGATTCTCGAATTCCTCGCCACCGCACTGTATCTGGACGACGACGAGTTGTTCACCACCTTCGTCACCTGGACCGCGGGCGTGCTCAGCGCACGCGCCGTGCCCGCGCAATCGCTGCTTCCCGTCCTCGATCTGCTCGGCGGGCAGCTACAGGACTTCCCACGGGCGCGACGGATCCTCGCCGCCGCCACCGACGCCCTCACCGACACCGCGCTCATCGCCTGACCATCGAGCGCCGGCCATCGCGTCACGTCCGGTTGCGGCGCAGAGCCCGGCTACTCCAGTTCGGCGAGGGATTCGTCGAGTCCGGTCAGCAGCCGCTGCAGATGCGGCACACTGCGGCGACACCCGACGATGCCGAAATGCATGGCGCCACCGGAACTGATCGTCGTGATGTTGACCGCTTGGCCGTCGAGCGGAATCGACGCCGGATAGGCGGCTTCCAGGCGCAGGCCGTTCCAGTACCGCGGCTCGGGGGCGCCGGGGACATTGGAGATGACGATGTTGAACGGCGGCGCCGGTGCCGGCAGGCGGACCGGTAGCGCCGCGGAGGCCAGCCCCGCCACATTGATCGCCGACAGCCCCAGGATCTGCAGCGGCGTCAGTCGCGACATGGTGTTCTTGGTACGCGCCATCGACGAGTGGATGCGGGCGAGCCGCTCGGCTGGATCGGGTTCGTCGGTGGCCAGATCGCACAGCGCCGCGCCCACCGAATTACCTTCTCCGGCACCGGATTCGGTGGTGCCGCGCAGCGAGATCGGCACCATCGCGATCAACGGCTCGGCCGGCAGCGCCTGTTCGGCGAGCAGATACCGGCGCAACGCGCCCGCGCACATCGCCAGCACCACGTCGTTCACGGTCGCCCCCGCGCGCGCCGCGACCGCGCGCAACCGCGGCAACGGCCACGACTGCGCGGCGAATCGCCGGGCACCGGTGATGGCGACATTGAACATCGTGTGCGGCGCCCGGAACGGGCGCGGTTCGGGATAGTCCCGCGCGATCTCGTAAGCGCCCGAGAGCAATTCGGGCACGGCGGTGCCGATCCGCCCGGCCATGCGCACCGCCTCGGCCGAGCGGCGCAACAACGTCGCCGGGCCGGCGTCCGGACGACGGCGGGGCGAGCGCCACGGCGGCACGCAGTCGCGGGCATCGGGGTCGGCGGAGAGGACCCGCTGCCAGGTGCGTACTGCCGACACACCGTCCATCAGCGCGTGATGCGTCTTGGCGTAGAGAGCTATCCGGCCGTCGGCGAGACCGTCGATGACGTAGACCTCCCACAGCGGGCGATGCCGGTCCAGCAGCGATCCGTGCAGCATCGACACCAGCTCCAGCAGTTCACGCACCCGTCCGGGCGTGGGCAGCGAGAGCAGCCGGACGTGATAGTCGATATCGACGTCGTCGTCGAGATCCCACTGCAGCGCGGAGAAGCTCGCCAGCGAGCGCGCGGGCCGGCGCCGGAACAAGGACGTGAGTTGGTCGGTGCCCGAGACCAATTCGTCGTGCAACTGCCGCGCCGACCGCGGCTCGGCGCCCGAGGGACGGAACAGGGAGAGCCCGCCGACGTGCATGGGGTGTTCGCGCGATTCCAGTAGCAGGAATGCCGAGTCCAGGGGTGACATCAATGTCATCGCGGTACCTCATCACGGTCGTCTCCGATCGGGCCGGGCGGCCACGCCTTTCCGGTGATCATCGCGGATGCGATCGGATCAGGTGTGTGATCCGGCGTGTCACCGGCCCGGGCGGCTCAGGCGTCGGTAATTGCCGCGATGAATCGGACCAAACATATTGACAATGTGAGAGGAGTCACTTCATTCTCTCATCAGGACATAGTGTCCGAACATAGTGACCCGGAAGGCGGCGCCGATGCCTACCGACGAACCTGCCGACTCCTCGCCGACCGATTCGGGCACTCGCGCGACCGTCCGGGACCTTCCGGTGACGGACCGCGATCGCGGCGAAAACGACTGCCCGGACATCGAATTCACCGATGTGGTGGTGGTCGGAGCGCGCTGCGCGGGCGCCGCTACGGCCATCGCCTTCGCCCGTGCGGGACGGCGCGTCGTCGTCGTGGACTCGGCGCGGTTTCCTTCCGACACCCTCTCCACCCATCTGCTGTGGCCGGCCGGCCTCGCCGAGGTGGCGGCACTGGGCGCGTTGGAGCGGGTGCTGGCACTCGGCGCGCCCCGGTTGCGGGTCGCGTTCGCCGCCGGAGCCGGCCAGGTGGTGCGGGCGCCGTTCACCGCCGTGGACGGCATCGACTACGCGATGTGCGTGCGGCGCACCGGATTCGACGCGGCGCTGGTGTCCACGGCGCGCGCGGCCGGCGCGACCGTCCACGAATCGATGCGGGTCACCGAACTCATCCGCGACGGTGGCCGGGTCGCCGGCGTGCGCGCGGTCGATCGCGCGGGGACCACGCACGAGATCCGGGCCCGCCTCGTGGTCGGTGCGGACGGGCGCCGCTCCACCGTGGCGCGGCTGACCGGAGCCCTGGACCCGTACCGCAGCAAGCCCAGTGGGCGCGCGTGTTACTTCGCCTACTGGCGCGACGGCCGCCCGGAATGGCGGTCGACGGCCGCGCAGTGGCGGGCCGGGGATCTGCTGGGAACCGCCTTTCCGTGCGACGACGGTGCGGTGCTGTCGCTGATCCAGCCGCCGGTCGCCCACGGTCCGCGCACCGCCGGGCAGACCGAGCAGCGCTACCGCGACATGGTGGCCGCGATCCCGGAACTCGCTGTGCGACTGGCCGATTGCGAGCGGATCGGCCGGGTGCGCTCGGCCACCGGCATCGTCTCCTACTTCCGCCGCTCCAGCGGTCCGGGTTGGGCACTGCCCGGCGACGCCGGCCATTTCAAGGATCCGGTCACCGCACAGGGAATGCGCGATGCGATGCGCTACGGGCGGCTGCTGGGCGAATGCGCGGCCCCGGTACTCGACGACGCGGCCGCGCTGGACCGGGCCCTGATCCGATGGGAGCACCGGCGGGAACAGGACTGCCTGCCCATGTACCAGTGGACCAACCGGCTCGCCCGCGGCACCGAGATGTCACCGCTCGAGGTGCAGCTCTACCGCGCCGGCGCGGCCGACCCGAACTTGGCCGGCCTCGCGCTGGATGTGATGACCCGCGCACGAACCCCCGACGAACTGCTGACCCCGGCACGGGCGGCGAAGTTCGCGCTGCAGGCACTGGCGCACGCGCCGGCGACCACGGTGGCGGACACCGTGATTCGCGAGGTGCGCGACAGCGCGCGGGACTGGCGGGAACGTCAGGCGGCGCGGTGGGGCTCGGCGTGGCCGCGGTGAGAAATTCGAGCTTCGGGATCGACGCAGGGCCGGTCCCGCTCGCTGATTCGAGGAGTGGACATGACCGGTCGAGACGATCCGGGTGGATTCGGCAGGCGGCAGTTGCTGCGAGGGGCGGCGGTAGCGGGCGCGGCCCTCGCGACGAGCGGCGCATGGGCCACCGCCGCACGCGCGAATCCGCCACGCCGCCAGGTGGGCCCGGGACGCACGGTGGCGGTGTTCGGCGGTGGCGTGTCCGGGCTGACCGCAGCGCACGAACTGGCCGAACGCGGCTATGCCGTCACGGTGTACGAACCGTCCGCGCTCGGCGGCAAGGCGCGCAGCATGAGCGTGCCCGGCACCGGGGCGGGCGGACGCGCGGACCTGCCGGGCGAACACGGATTCCGGTTCTTCCCCGGCTGTTACCAGCACGTTCCGGATACGATGGCGCGAATCCCGTTCCCCGGCAACGCGAACGGCGTGGCCGGGAATCTGATCCGGGTGGAGTCCACGGTCGCCGGATTCCCGGATCTGCCGCCGGTGACGGTGCCGACCGAGATCGCCGGTCTACGCGAGCTGAACCCCGATCGCATCCGCAACTCGCTCGTCGCCGGATTCGGGTTCATCCCGCAGCTCCCGCCGCAGGAGTTGGCGTTCTTCGGCGACCGGATGATGATGTGGTTCACCAGCTCCCCCGAACGCCGCTTCGGCCAATGGGAGTACCGATCGTGGATGGACGCGGTCGGGGCCGCCGGGAAGTCGCAGGCCTATCGGGACTACCTGGCGCGAGCACTGACGCGGATCACGGTGGCGGCGAAGTCGGAGACCAGTTCCGCGCGCACCATCGGAACCATCGGGGAGGCGCTGGTTTTCGCGGGCGCCGGCATCGCGCCCCACTATCGCGGCGGGGTCGATCGGATCCTCAACGGCCCCACCAACGAAGCGTGGATCGATCCGTGGGTGGCGCATCTGTCCGGACAAGGCGTCCGGTTCGTCGTCGGCGCGGGCCTGACGAGCCTGCGCCTGTCGGGTGACCGGATCAGCGGCGCGAACGTGGGCGGGCGTGCGGTGCAGGCGGATTGGTACGTGTGCGCGATGCCGGCCGACCGCGCGGCCACGATCCTCGACGACGACATCCTCGCCGCGGACCCGGCGCTGGCCGGGATGCGGGAACTGGTGCTGGACTGGATGGTCGGCGTGCAGTTCTACCTGCGCCGGCCCACCGGCGTGCCGGAAGGACACATCGCGGCACTCGGCTCGCCGTGGGCGATCACCGCACTGCGCCAGGCGCCGATGTGGCGCGGCGATTTCGCGGCCCGCTACGGCGACGGCACGGTGGTGGAATGCCTGTCCGCGGACGTGTCGGACTGGGACACCCCCGGCATCCTGTACGGCAAACCGGCCAAGCAGTGCACGAAAGACGAAGTGGTGCAAGAGGTATGGGCGCAGCTGAAACGCTGGCTCAACACCGGCACCGGCTGGCTGCGCGACGACGACCTGCACTCGTGGTTCGTCGACCCGGGTGTGCATTTCGAGGAGGGCGGCAACCGCAACGACACCCCGCTGCTGGTGAACACGGTCGGCTCCTGGGACCACCGCCCGGAGGCGCATTCGGCGATCGGCAACGTGTTCTTCTGCGGCGACCACGTACGCACCGGCATCGATCTGGCGACCATGGAGGGCGCCTGCGAGGCGGGACGCAAGGCGGCCAACGCGGTGCTGGACGCGGCCGGTGACACCGCGCCGCGGGCGGCCGTGTTCCCGATGTACGCACCGCCCGAGCTCGAACCGTTCAAGCGCCTCGACGCCGACCGCTATCGGGCCGGGCTGCCGCATCTACTCGAGCTGTGAACGGCGGCGCAGGAATTCGGCGGTCTCCGGGCTCGCGGGCAGGAACGACTCGATCGCGAGCTCGGCCACGGTGACGTTCATCGGGCTGCCGAAAATGGTCATGGTGCTGATGAAATCCAGTTCGATGTCGCCGCGTTCGCCGTCGTGGTGGCGCAGCCGCAGCGGGACGACGGCCTGATCCGGTTCGGGCAGACCGGGATCGTCACGGCCCCCGGGATATCCGAGCAGTTCGCTGCGCAGCGCGGCCAGATCGGCCGAGCCGGTGGCCTCGATCTGGCGATCGACGCGTTCGAACAGATGTCCGCGCCACTGCGCCAGATTCAGGATGCGCGGCGCCAGCCCCTGCGGGTGCAGGCTCAGCCGCAGCGCGTTGACCGGCGGCGTCAGCAGATCGGCGGGAATGCCGTCGAGGAACAGGGCGACACCGGAATTGGCGTCGACCATATTCCACTGCGCGTCCACGGCCAGGGCCGGATACGGCTCGTAGCCGGTGAGGATCTGCCGCATCGCGGTGCGGACGGGGGCCATGGTGGGGGTATCCAATCCGGGTTCGGCATAGACCGGGGCGTAGCCGGCGGCCAGCAGCATCCGATTGCGTTCGCGCAGCGGGATGTCGAGCTCCTCGCTCAGGTGCAGGATCAGCTGGCGGCTCGGCGTGGACCGGCCGGTTTCGACGAAGCTGAGATGGCGGGTCGAGGTTTCGGCGCGCCCGGCCAGCTCCAGCTGGCTGAGGCGGCGGGTGCGACGCCAGTGGCGCAGCAGATCTCCGGCGGTATGGGTCGGCACCTGCCCGATCGTATGCGGGTGCGGTCGGCGTGACGATTACCTCGCGGGTCATGATCGCTGTCCGGATGCCCGGCACGCGGCTCACGGTTAGGGTGGATTGCGTGTCGTTGGTGCAGGCTGGACTGGACCGGCTGCCCGAACGCTGGCGCGCACTGTTGCTCGCCCATCGGGAGCTGATGAAATTCGCCGTCGTCGGCGCGATCACCTGGTTCGTGGACACCGGAGTGGTGTACGCGCTCAAACTGACCGTGCTGCCGGACAAGCCGCTGACCGCGCGCGTGTTCGGCGTGCTGATCGCGACGATCGTCTCCTACATCCTGAACCGGGAATGGTCGTTCAACACCCGCGGCGGGCGTCAGCGCAGTCACGAGGCGGCGCTGTTCTTCGCCGTCAGCGCGCTGGCGGTGGGCGTGACCGTCATTCCGCAGGCGGTCTCGCTGTACGTCTTCGACATCCGGGTGCCGCACGTCAGCCCGTTCACCCAGGCGGTATCCAACTTCATCACCGGGCAGATCCTGGGCGTCCTGCTGGCGATGGCGTTCCGTTTCTGGGCGTTGCGGCGATTCGTCTTTCCCCAGGATCTGCGTGAGGCCGAGCTGGAGATCCTCTGACCCCGAACCGCCGAAACCCCGAGTGGTGACGGGCATCACGCCGGGTGCGAACCGCTGGACCTGGCGGCCGGGCACACCGGCGAGCACCGATACCATGATCGGGTGCGAGCAACGGCCGACCCTTCCACGCGACTGCGTGGTGGATGCGTCGGCGCCGCCGCGGGCACGGTGAGTATCGCCGCCCACGCCCTCGGTGGCGGGCCGGTGGCACCCGGATCCGCGGCGATCATGATGCTCATCGCAGCGAGCACCGCGATCGGCTGCCTCGCCGCGCACACTCGCACCGGACTGGTGCGGCTCATGGGCCTGCTCGCGATCGGGCAACTGCTCGGCCACCTGGCGCTGACGCTGTCGCCGCACTGCCACGACGTGCTGATCACCGCGCCCATGCTGGTCGCGCACCTGGCGGCGACAGTGGGTGGGGCGGTCCTGGTCCGCGGTGCGGAAACCACGCTGCGACGCGCGGTTTCACTGATTCGACGCGCGGTCGGCGCGGTCACGCACATCCTCGGGATCGGCGGCGCTCCGGTCGTCGTCTCGGCGCCGGATACGGTGACCGTGCCGCGGCGGCTCGTACTGGCGTCGGGCACCGGGCGGCGTGGGCCGCCGGCCCTCATCGGTTCGTTCGCTGCCTAGCACCGCGTCGCCGCGTCGGCGTGATACCGGTATCTCGGTGGACGAGTCCACTGTCTCGCCGGATCGGGTCCGGACTACCGATGATCGTCGACAGCTGAGCTGCGCGATACGCGATTAGTCCCCGGGAAGCCGGGAGCCGCCGCACGGTGCGCCCAGCGGGTCCCCGGAGCCCACCACCGGTGGTTCGCCACTCGTCGGCCGCCCGTCGGCAATCGGCAATCAGCAATCGGCAATCGGCAATCGGCAATCGGCAATCGGCAATCGAGGGTCCGGCGACCCGAATGGACCGTGCCACACGGCTCCTGGACAGCCGGCTACGCGATCGGAAGTGATCGCTCGAGCAGTCCGCTGCTGGACGCCGTCGGACCGGGTTCACACCCGGTCTCAGCGGCGATTGTCCGGTGCGCCGGGTCGACATCGGCACGCCAGCCTCGTCCGGTGACCGCTGTGGACATCGCGACCGCAACTCACCGATCGCACGCAGTGCTGTTCCGGCCGCCCACGCGTCCACGGTTCCGATAGAACCTGGGTCGATCGGAGTCCGGACGAGCCGCATGCGGCCGGTTCGTGTGATCGCCCAGGTCGAACCACCGCGCCTGGCTCGGCAGCAACGAGCGAATACCGATGGCGGAGTAAGGCAAGCGCTCACTCACCCGTCGACAGCGCACCGCGCGAACCGGCGGCCGGGCCGATACCCGGTCTCGATGAGTGTGCCCGCTGAACGGCCCCGCCATCTGTCGATGAAACCTCTTCTCATACAACGGAGTTCACCAATGTTCTCTCTCCCCCACGCCGGGCGTTCCGCTTTCGCTTCGGGTGACCGCAGTCCGGCACGGCCGCCCCGCACCACGCCCGGTCCCGCGCGCCGGCGCCGATCCGCGGCCCTGTTGATCACCGCCACCGCCTCGATCCCGCTGCTACTGGCCGGATGTTCATCCGGCGGCACATCCACTGCCGCGGACGCCAATTCGGTCACCGTGAGCGATCAATGGATCAAGGCCGCCGATGCGGGGATGTCGGCGGCGTTCGCGAATATCACCAACACCAGCGACCACGAGATCCGCGTCGTCGACGCGACCAGCCCGGCGTCGGCACGCATGGAGATCCACGAGGTGGTCGAGTCGAACGGTGCGTCCATGATGCGGCCCAAGGCCGGCGGTCTGGTGATCCCCGCACACGGCAGCGCGAAACTGACGCCCGGTGGCGACCACCTGATGTTCATCGATCTGAAGGCCCCGCTGCGCACGGGAGCGCAGACACCGGTCACGGTGAAGTTCGCCGACGGCACCAGCACCACCTTCACCGCGCAGGTGCGTGACTTCGCGGGCAATCAGGAGAACTACTCACCGGCCCCGGCCGCCCACGGTGGCTGAGCGGCTCTCGCGGCGGCGGCTACTCGGCGGCAGTGCGGCCGCGGCCGGTGCGGCGGGCGTCGCGGGGCTCACCCTCGGCGCCGAACACTGGACGCGCCACACCGAGACCGCCGACCCGGGCACCGCGCGCGAACCGTTCTACGGGCCGCATCAGGGCGGGGTCGCGACCGCGCCACAGCAGCAGGCGGCATTCGTGGCCTTCGATCTGCGGCCCGGGACCGGCCGGGCCGGACCTCCGTGGGAGTTGCTGCGCATCTGGTCCGGGGACGCGGCGCGGCTCGCGGCCGGTGAGCCGGCGCTGGCCGATACCGAACCGGAGCTGGCTCGCCGGCCCGCCCGGTTGACGGTGACCGTCGGATTCGGCCCGCGGCTGTTCACCGTGGCAGGGCTCGAATCCGCACGGCCGCAGTGGCTCGCGCAACTGCCCGCCTTCACCATCGACCGGCTCGACTCCGCATTCTGTGAGGGGGATCTGCTGCTGCAGGTCTGCGCGGACGAGGCGACGACGGTGGCGCACGCGGTCCGGACGCTGTCACGCAGCGTGACATCCCTGGTGACGGTGCGCTGGACCCAGCGCGGATTCCGCAACGCCGCTGCCGGGCAGACGATGCGCAATCTGATGGGCCAGGTCGACGGCACGGTCAACATCGCCCCCGGAGCCGATCTCGATCGGCTGGTGTGGGACGACGGCGCGACCGTGCCGTGGCTGCGCGGCGGCACGTCGATGGTGTTGCGCCGGATCGCGATGAATCTGGACACCTGGGACGAACTCGACCCCGAGGGACGGGAACTGACCGTGGGCCGGCGCATCGCGACCGGGGCGCCACTGACCGGCACCCGCGAATCCGACGATCCGGATTTCGCGGCCGTGGACGCCCACGGCATCCCGGTCATACCGCCCTCGGCACACATCGCCCGGGCGCATCACACCAGCGACGGCGAGCGTTTCCTGCGGCGGGGCTACAACTACGACGATGCCCCCGCGCCCGGGACCACCTCGAATTCGGGGTTGTTGTTCGCCGCCTATCAGCGCGATATCGCGGCGCAGTATCTGCCGGTGCAACGCCGCCTGGCCGAATTCGACGCCCTGAACACCTGGACCACACCCGTCGGGTCCGCGGTGTTCGTGATTCCGCCAGGAATCACCGACGCACAGGGCTACCTCGGCCAGACCCTGCTGGAGGGCTGAACGGGCATCTGATGCGGTTCGGCAGTCGCTGCCGAACCGCATCGCATGCCGCGCGGGTCAGCGGGTCAGTGCCACAGCACGGCCACGAACACGTTGGCGATGGCCAGCAGTCCGGCGGCGTCGGCCATCCAGGCAATCGTCTTGCCACGCTTGGCATCCGCGTGCGCGATCTCGGCCAGACCGGCCACGGCGACCGCGATGACCAGTTTCACCACGATCTTGGCCATGTCGAGATTCTTGTCCAGGGAATCGATGCTGTCGGCCATACCGACCAGGATCAGACCCGTGACGATCTGCGCTCGCGCACCCCAGAGCATCACCTGCGACACCGCCGGCCGTCCGGCGGCGTATCCGCCGATCACCGCGGCGAGACCGAGCAGGTGGGCGATGACCACCAGGTTGTAGACGACTGTCATGGCTCACAGCGTAGAGGATCGACGCAAAGTCAACGACACTGCGTAGTAGAACTACGTTCGTCCGCCTCCCCCGCACATCCGCACCGCCCCATGCGTTCTCGCGACGCCGCCCGCTCACAGCGCCGGTTTCCCGCGTGTCGGCCGGGCGATCGGCAGGCCGCCGCGCCCCCGAGGGGTGCCGACCGGTTTGGATGCGAGCCGGTGGGGAAATACGCGCGTTTCACGCCGGATCGGCTCGGGTAGTCATCTTCAGGTGGCTCTCTTCGTTCGTGCCGCGGCAACGGTGCGCAATCGAGTGGGTCGGGACTGCTGGGTCGCTTGGTGACGGCTAGGAGAAGAGGGTGGCGGTTGTACTCGTGCTGCGCGCACGTGGACTGGGTGATCTTCTCACCGCGGTCCCGGCCCTCCGTGCGCTGCGCCGGGCGAGGCCACGCGATCACATCGTGCTGGCCGCACCGCACCGGCTCAAACCCATCGTCGACCTCGTCACGTCGGTGGACGAGATGGTCCCGGCCGCCGACCCGCACACCATGCGCTGGGACGGCGCGCCGCCCGCGCTGGCAGTGAACCTGCAAGGTCCGGGCGCCGAGGGCATCGTCGAATTGGCCCGCACCGAACCCACACGATTGCTCAGTTACCGCAATGCCGCCTTCCCCGATCTCGACGGCCCCGAATGGCAAGCGGATATGCACGACATCGACCGCTGGTGCCATCTGCTGGAATCGGCCGGCATCAGCGCCGACCGCCGCAATCTCGGCCTGGTGCCGCCGGTGGCCACCACCAGCCACCGCGACTGCGTGGTCGTGCACGTGGGCGCCGGGGCGCCCGCCCGTCGCTGGCCCGGTGAACGATTCGCCGCGGTGATCCGTCACCTGCTGGTGCAAGGCCGCGAGGTCGTGGTGACCGGAGACGAATTCGAACGCGATCTCGCCCTGGGCATCGCCGCGCGCGCGGGCCTGTCACACGACCAGGTGCTGGCCGGGCAGCAGAATCTCATCGAACTGTCGGCCACCGTCGCCGAGGCCGCGCTCGTGGTGTGCGGGGATACCGGTGTCGCACATCTGGCGACGGCATTCGGCACCCGCACCGTGGCACTGTTCGGCCCCACCGCGCCCAGCAGGAGCGGACCACCACCGCATCTGTCCGGCCGCCACATCGCGCTGTGGGCGGGCCGCACCGGTGACCGCGACGGCGACACCCCCGATCCGGGTCTGTTGCAGATCACCGTTCCGGATGTGGTGGAGGCCGTCGACACCCAGCTGGACCGGCGCCGGTGGGCCGAGGCCGACCGGCGCGGCACCGCGTATCGCCGCGTCGGCTGAGTTCCGCGCGACGGGCGCGGTCAGCGTGGTAATCGCCACGAACCACCGGACTGGACACGTTCGGGCAGTATCGTGTGCCGATGATCACCGTCCGAACGAAAATCTGCGGTATCCGTAGCGAGTCCGATCTCCGGGCCGTCGTCGCAGCCGATGCGGACGCGGCCGGATTCATTTCGGGCACGACGCATTTCAGCGAAGACGAACTCGACCCGGAATCCGCCCACCGATTGTCCCGGCTGGTGCCCTCCTCGATGGAACGCGTACTGGTCACCCACCTCACCGACGCGGGCGAGGTTCTGCGCCTCGCCGATCGGATCGGCGTCGACTGCATCCAGCTGCACGGCCTGATCTCACCCGACACCGCGCGCGCGGTCCGGCGTGGCGCGGGCGGCCGGCGGGTGATCCGCGCGGTCCACGTCACCGGACCGGAGGCGATCGGCGCCGCCGAGCAGGCGGCGCCGGATTGCGATGGGCTGGTGCTGGATTCGCGATCCACCCATCGGCTGGGCGGCACCGGGCGCACCCACGACTGGTCGATCAGCGCACGCATCGTCGAACTGTTCGACTCTCCCGCCTTTCCGGTCATGCTCGCCGGCGGACTCAATCCGCACAACGTCCCCGCGGCCATCGACGCGGTCCGGCCGTCCTGGGTCGACGTCAATTCCGGTGTCGACGACGGCCGCGGTGACAAGGACCCCGCGCACTGTGCCGAATTCGTCAGGGCGGCACGCGATGTCGCGGCGCCGATCGCTGCTCTAGCCCGGCCGCGATCAGAATGAGCAGCCCCGCGGCGGCGGTCGCCGCCGTGGGCAGGCTGCGGGTGGCCACCGCTCCCACCAGAGTGGCCACCACGGCCTCGTTGAGCCCGATGACGCTGGCTGTGGCCGCGCTCAGTTGCCGCAGGGCCTGCCAGTAGAGCGCGAATCCGGGGCCGAGGAGGGTGGCGCCCACCGCGGCCAGCTCGACCGCGACTCGCCCCGACGGTGGATCCAGCAGCAGCAGCGGGCTGCTCGCGATACCGCCGAACAGCAACTGCAGCGCCGCCGAGGTGATCGTGTGGTCGGGACCGGAGTGCCGGGCGATCACACTGACCAGCAGCGCGACACACGCCGCACTGCCCAGTGCCAGAACGCATCCGGTCACCGCGGCGATCTGCGGGTCGCCGCTCGCGTGCGGCCAGGCGACCAACCCGATCGCCGCCGCGACCAGGAGCAGTTCGAGCAGTACCGGCAGCGTCGGCGCGCGCCGGCGGCGGACCAGTGCGGCGGTAATGATCAGCATCGGCGCGGTCAGGTGCAGGGCGACCACCACCGGCAGCGGGCCGATCCGCAGCGCCGCCACGTACAGGGCCAGATTCGCGGCCTCCAGCCCGCCCAGCCGGAAGTACAACGCCGGATGGGCGGCCAGCGTCGCCCACGGGTGCAGTCCGCGCAGCCGCGCCGACACCAGCAGCGGCACCGCTCCGCCGAGAGCCACCAGGCCCGCGGTGGTCGGAGCGGCCAGCGTCGCCAGCAGGGCGCTGGAGGTACCCCACAGGCAGGTCACCGCGACCATGCGCAGCAGCGGGCCGCTCATCGGCTCAGGCGAGCAGATAAGTGACCACCGGCATGACCAGCGCGGTGAACGCGGCGAACACCGCGCTCGCCACCCGCCGCTTGGGTAGTCGCGGAAAGCGCGTCGCCAGACCGCAATACGTGCCCACCGCGACGAGAAACGTCCCCCACACCACCAGCGCGCGACTGCCGACCGTGCCGAATACGGTGTCGAAACTCACCGCCAACGCGAACACCGTCGCACCGGCGGACGCCGCCAGCACCAGCATCGCCTGTCCGGCAGTCGAATTCATCAGCATGCGATGCCCGCCCAGTGTGGCGATCGCCTGCGGGTCGGTGCGATGGGCGCCGTCGACCCGGCAGATCTCGTCGTACACCTTCGCCGGATTCACCCGCTCGTTGATCGCCGGCCGCACCTGCAGCAGCGCCTCCAGCGCCTGCGTGGTGGCATACGAGGTGACCGGCCCCTCGTCCGATATGCGGAAACCGCCCCGGTAGATGGCCAATGCGTCCATCTCCTGCATATCCAGCAGCGCGACGATCGCCGCCCGCACGGCCGGGTCGAAGATGGTGCGGCTGTCGGCCGCGATCACCGCCCCGACCGCCAGATGCAGGGTGAGGTGGCGCCAGGTGTCGACGAGATCGTCACGGCGGAAGATCTCGGTCTCGATATCCCACTCGCCCCGGCGCAGCCCGGTCAGCAGTCGCTTGACCGCCAGCTCGCAGGCGCGTTCGGCGCGTTTGTCACCGATCCGGACGATCTCCGGCCGGGCGAGCACGGCGGCGATGTGGGCCGCCGCGTACATCGGCAACGTCCGCGGCTCCTGATACATCGACGACACCAGATAGGCGATGCCCCGCGAGATGGCTTGGTGGCGTTCGCCGTCGAAGGCACCGCCACCGATCAGCGCCTCCACCGCGGCGGCCGTCGCGGTGATCGACACCGGGCCGAGGAATCCGGACATGCGCCAGCCGCCGGTTTCGGAATCCTGTTGGTCCAGCAGATTTCGCACGGACCCGGCCAGATCGGGGTCGGTCTCCGCGATTCCGAGACAGCGCAGGGCGCGGATGCGCCACGCGACGTCGATCGGGGTACGGAAGTACCATTCGTCGCCGATCGGCCGTTGCACGACCGTTGCCCGCACCAGCATGGCAACTTTTGCGGCACGCGGGATTTCGCATCCGGCCCGATGCAGGATGCAGACCACCTCGGCGGTGTTCTGCGGGTTGGGCGGGACATCGGGGATCCAGCCCCACCCCGCACCCCCGTCGAGATGCGGTAACTGGCTGCCGCGCAGCCATTCCACTGCCATCCGGATACGCTCGTCGATGTTCGACACGGCTCTCCGCCCCCTTGATACGAAGCCCCGGAGATTTTCGATGGGGCTGATAACCGCCAAGTTACTCGGATGGTCCGACAAGCCGCGCCGCCGGACAATGCCCGAATTGCCTGGTAGCGGGCTGATTTCGGTTGCATCTCGAGGCCCGGCGACCCGGTAGCCGCGGCCTGTGCCGCGAAATGTCAAGGCCGCGAGCGGGATTCACGACGGCTCGGCGTGGGAGTCGGCGGCCGTGGATGCGACTGTTATCTCCCGGCAGCCATCCCGTGGCCGTACCGCTTCCGGGCCGACTCGCAATTGCAATCCACGACGCGCCGGTACCGCCGGCGACACACCGTCGACAGGCAAATCCCGTGACAGAGCTCGCCTTCCGCCGCCACGAACCGGTACCGGAGTATGAGAGCCGAACAGTACGAGCGGGGGACGCGCGACGGGAATCGCCGCCCCTACCTTCGCGTCATGACCACGATCACCTCCCCCGCCCGCCGATGGCACCGGCCGCTGTTGTGCACCTCGGTGGCGATGGCGGCGCTGGCGCTGTGCTGCCTGTGCGCCATGCCGTTCGACGATCGCCGCATCCTCGGTGAGTCGGTGTGGCTCAAACCGGGCAAGTTCGGGATCGCCTTCTGCCTGTACACGCTGACCCTGGCGTGGCTGCTGTCGGTGCCGCATCGCGGTGCGCGCGTGACCTGGTGGGCGGGAACCGTTTTCGCCGTCACCGGCGTCGTGGACGTGGGTTTCATCGTGGTGCAGGCCGCTCGCGGCACCTTCAGCCACTTCGACACCGAAACCGATGCGGTCAATTCGATCGGCCAGATGGTGTTCGCCTCCGGCGTTCCGGGCCTGTTCCTCGCGAATCTGGTCGTCGCGGTGATCCTGTGCCGCCAGCGTGTCCTCGATCGTCCCACCAGCCGGGCCGTGCACGCCGGGCTCGTCATCGCGGTCGCCGGGATGGCACTCGGCTATCTGATGGGCTTCACCGGCGAGCAGACCGTGCGTGACGCGCAGGGCCGGCCGGTGCGGCTCGCGGCCGGACATACGGTGACCGATACCGCCCTGCCCGTGCGCGACGGCGTCGGCGATATGCCGATCACGCATTGGAGCACGATCGGCGGTGATCTGCGGATTCCGCATTTCGCGGGTCTGCACGGCATCCAGGTCCTGCTCGCGGCGGTCGCGATCACGGCCTGGCTGGCGCGCCGGCGGCCCTGGCTCGACGAACGGGTGCGCGCCCGGTTGATCGGCGTGCTGGGCCTCGGGTACGCCGGGCTGGTGGCGCTGCTGTTGTGGCAGGCGCTGCGGGCGGTGCCGTTGATCCACCCCGATCGCGCCACCGTGCTCGCGTTCCTCGCGCTCGGCGTGGTGACCCTGGCCGCGGCCGCGGCCGTGGTGTGGCACGGTCAGCACAGCCGCGTGCGGCACGGTCAGCACAGCCGCGTGCGGCACGATCAGCGCAGCCGTTCGGCGTCCTTGGCGAGTGCGACCAGATTGGCGGTCAATTCGGCCAGCTCCGAGGGATCGGCGCCCTCGGCGACGGCGGTGGCGACATCCTCGGCCGCGCACCGGGCGGCGAACCAGCGGTCGGCGAGATCGGCGGCCTCCTGAGCGCTCAGCACCACCGAATCCTCCGGTATGCCGGTCCCCTCCAGACCCTTCCGATGTTCGTAGGCGCGCTGGCGGCAGGATTGCCGGCAATACCTGCGGCGGCGGCCGATCTCGGTATCGGCGATTTCCCGGCCGCACCACAGGCACGACGACAGCACACGGCGCGACATGACCCGACACCTTAGCCGCCCGCCCGCCACCCGCGCCGGGGCCTCGCCGGAACCGGCGAATCACCGCTACCGGCCGGGCCGACAGCGGCCAGGCCCGGCCGAGACCGTAAAATAGCCCGGTTGACCGTCGCGGGAACCGATCGGGCCGCCGGCGCGTTGATAGTCCATAGAACGTTGCCGACAGGCCAGAGAGGACCGCACACCATGGCAGATCGCGTACTCCGAGGTAGCCGGCTCGGAGCGGTGAGCTACGAGACGGACCGCGACCACGACCTGGCACCACGTCGAGTGGCGCGGTACCGGACCGACAACGGTGAGGAGTTCGACGTCCCGTTCGCCGACGACGCCGAAATCCCGCCGACCTGGCTGTGCCGTAACGGTCAGGAGGGCATCCTGATCGAGGGCACCACCCAGGAACCCAAGAAGGTCAAGCCCCCGCGCACCCACTGGGACATGCTGCTGGAACGCCGCTCCAAGGAGGAGCTCGAGGAACTGCTGCAGGAGCGCCTCGAACTGCTCAAGACCCGGCGCGGCCGGTAAATCGAAAAACAGCGAAAGTCCCCCCGCACTCCAGGTGCGGGGGGACTTTCGCCTGTCGGGACGGTCAGTGACTGGCGACCTTGCGGTACTGCAGCAACGCCAGCGGCACCGCCACGGCCAGAATCGCCACCGAACACGCCACCGCGTATTCCACGCAGTGATCCACCGGCCAGCCGTGCGGGGCGGCGAAGGTCGGCGGTGAGCTGTTGGCGAACAGTTTGCGCCCGGATGCCGAGACCGCGGTGATCGGATTCCACTCCGCGATCGAACGCAGCGGGCCGGGCAGCGTCTCGGCGGAGATGAAGGCCGAGGAGATGAACGTGACCGGGAACAGCCAGATCAGTCCGGCGCTCTGGGCGACCTCGACATTCGGCGCGATCAGACCGGTCAGCGCACCCACCCACGACATCGCGAACGCGAACAGCAGAATGATCGCGAACCCCAGCGCCGCATCGGCCACCGAGCCGTTGATCCGCCATCCGACCAGATAGCCGCAGGCCACCATGACGGTCAGCGCCACCACGTTGACCACCGTGTCGGACAGGGTCCGGCCCATCAGCACCGCCATGCGCGACATCGGCAGTGTGCGCATCCGGTCGATGATGCCCTTCTGCAGGTCGTTGGCCAGGCCCACGGTGGTGAACGCGGCGTTGAAGGCGACCGTCTGGGTGAAGATGCCGGCCAGCAGGAATTCGCGGTACTGGCCGCCGCCCAGCGACGCCCCGAAGATGTAGGCGAACAGGAACACGAACATCAACGGCTGGACCGTCGCGGTCACCAGCAGCGTCGGCACCCGCAGGATGGTGAGCAGATTGCGGTAGGCGATGATCGCGCTGTCGCGGAAGACCCGGACCGGCGCCGCGATCGTATGAACGTCCTTGTCGATGTCGGGCCGCGTCACCGCCGCATCTGTCTGCGTGGGCTCCGCCGCCGTCTCCGATTCGGCGACCGCCGCTTCGACGGTACTCACGACATGATCTCCTCTGCTACGTCTTCGGTTTCGGATTCTTCGATCGGCTCCGCGGGCGTACCGGTCAGCGACAGGAACACATCGTCGAGACTCGGCCGGGTCACCTCCGCGTCCACCACGCACACTCCCGCGTCGTCGAGCCGGCGCAATGCCTCGACCATGGTGCGGGTGCCGTCGCCGACCACGATCGAGACGTGATCGGCGCCCGGTTCGTGGATCGGCTCGCCCAGACCGACCTCGCTCAGCACGGACTTCGCCGGGCCCGGGTCCTGCCCCTCGGCGAGGGTGACGGTGAGGCGGTCGCCGCCGATCGAGGTCTTCAGTTCATCGGCCGAGCCGCGCGCGATCACCTTGCCCTTGTCGATCACGGTGATCCGGTCGGCCAGCTGATCGGCCTCCTCCAGATACTGGGTGGTCAGCAGCACGGTGGTGCCGTCGTCGACCAGATCGCCGATGACCTTCCACATGTCGAGCCGCCCGCGCGGGTCCAGACCGGTGGTCGGCTCGTCGAGCACCACCACCGTGGGCCGTGCCACCAGCGCACCGGCGAGGTCCAGGCGGCGGGCCATACCGCCGGAGTAGGTGCCCGCCCGGCGCCCGGCCGCATGTTCCAGTCCCAGCGCCGAGAGCAGTTCGGTCGCGCGCTCGGCGGACTTCTTGTGGTCCATCCCGTACAGCCGGGCCACCATCCGCAAGTTCTCGAAGCCGGACAGGTTCTCGTCGACCGCGGCGTACTGCCCCGACAGCCCGATCCGGGTGCGCACCCGCGCCGGATGATGCACCACGTCGACCCCGGCGACCCGGACATTGCCGGAGGTCGGTTTCAACAGGGTGGTGACGATCCGGACCGTCGTCGTCTTCCCGGCGCCGTTGGGACCCAGCAGACCCATCACGGTCCCCGAGGGGATCTCCAGATCGATGCCGTCGAGTACCCGGGCCTTACCGTAGGTCTTGACCAGATCGGTGACTTCCACTGCCAAACTCACAGCGTCTCCTCCGTGTCGCCGCCGGCGGCGGCCTCGAGTTGTTGCCGCAGCACCGGGCCGATGACGGCCAGCGCTTCCGGCGTCGTCATGCCGGAATGCCGGCAGCGCAGTTTGCGGTCGGCGATCACACCCGTCACGAACGGTTCCCACGCCGCGGCGCAGCGCTGCGGGTCGGCGAGGTTGATCTCGTCGTCGGCGGCGGTGAAGAACAGCAGATCACCGTCGAAGACCCGCGGCCGGAATCCGTTCGCCTGCACCGTGCCGTTGGCATATCCGGTGTAGAGCCGCTGCAGATGGTCCATGGTCAGCGCCGCGAACGGGCCGGGCCGGTTGCGCAGCAGCTCGGCCGCCTCGTCCAGGGTCAGGCCCGGGTCCACGCCGTGGTCGCCACCGAGCAGATCGCTGCCGAATTCGCCGATGATGTCGGCCACGCCCGGCATCGCCTGGTCGAGCCAGCGATCGCCGAGCTGATAGCTGTCCATCATCGCCAGCAGCGCCACCTGCTGGCCCGCCTCCTGCAGCTGGACCGCGATCTCGTGCGCGATCAGACCACCCAGCGACCAGCCGAGCAGATGGTACGGCCCCTCCGGCTGCACCGAACGCATATGCGCGACATAGTCTTTCGCGGCCGCCCGGATGGAGTCGTGCTGCTGCTCGCCGGTGATGTGCGGGGCCTGCAGCCCGTAGACCGGGCGGTCGCCGGGCAGATGTGCCAGCAGGCCCGCATAGCACCACGACAGGCCGATCGCCGGATGCACGCAGAACAGCGGCTCCGGCGTGGACTCGCCGGCGGGCCGGATCGGCAGCAGCGGCTGCATCGCGACCGCCAGCACATCCTCGCCGGAGGCCGCCAGCTGCCGGGCGATACCGGCCGGGGTGGATTCGGCGAACATCAGTTGCACCGGCATCTCGATCCCGGCCGAACGCAGCTGCGCCACCACCTTCGTCGCCAGCAGCGAGTTGCCGCCCAGATCGAAGAACCCGTCGTCGGCGCCGACCTTGTC
>NZ_BAFW01000117.1 GCF_000308535.1 Nocardia cerradoensis NBRC 101014
GGCCGGCCTTCGACATCGGGATCGCCGAGCATGGCGTAGCCGCCGGGCGTGCCGAGGCGGGCCTGTTCGAACAGCGGCAGTGCGGAATGCAGGCGGGTGCGTTGCCACGGGTAGCGCGGCAGCGGCAGATGCGGGGTGGCCGGGCGACCGGGCGGGAACAGCAGATCGCGGTCGAGCACGCCCGCGGCGTGCAGGCCGATCAGGGTGCGGCGCAGACTGTCGGCGTCGGATTCTTCGCGGTCCAGCGTCGGCACCGTCGTCCCCTGCGCATCGGCGCCGAGCAGGGCTTCGCGAATATTGCCCGAGAGCACCGGATGCGGCCCGACCTCGAGGAAGATCCGGTGACCCGCGCCGACCAGGGCGCCGACGGCGTCGAAGAATCGGACCGGCTGCCGCACATTCGACCACCAGTACGACGCGTCCCAATCGGCCTCGGAGACCCGCATACCGGTCACCGTCGAATACAGCGGCACGGTCGGGGTCCGCGGCGCGAGATCGGCCAGCACCGAACGCAATTCGGCTTCGATCGGTTCCATCAGGCGGCTGTGGTAGGGCACCTCGACCCGCAGGCGACGAGCGAAAACGCCCTCCTCGGTGAGCTTTTCGGCCAGCAGGTCCAGCCGTTCGACAGCGCCGGAGAGGGTGACGGCGCTGGGGCTGTTGACCGCCGCGATGTCGATACCCGGATCGTCGCCGATCAGTTCGAGGGCCTTGTCCTTCGGCAGTCCCACCGCGAGCATGCCGCCGGTGCCGGCGGTGGTCGCCTGCAGGCGAGCGCGGTGGTAGGCCACCCGCACGGCGTCGCGCAGCGACAGCATGCCGCTCACATACGCCGCCGACACCTCGCCCACACTGTGGCCCACGATGGCGGCCGGGGTGATGCCGTACTGCTCCAGCTCGCGCACGAGGCCGACCTGGACGAGGAAGTTGGCCGGTTGCGCGACTTCGGTTCGGGTGACCCGGGATTCGTCCTCCGGCTTACGCAACTCGTCGACGATCGACCAGCCCGCCAGGGCCCGGAACTCGGCGTCGATCTCGGCCGCGGTCTCGGCGAACACGCCACCGGCCGCGAGCAGCTCCCTCCCCATGCGCCAGTGCTGGGGCCCCATTCCGGAGAACACGAACACCGGTTCGGGCGCGCGCGACACGATGGTGCGCGAGGCATCGCGGCCCTCACCCGCCGCGTAGCCGCGCAGCTCTCGCACCAGTTCCTCGGTGGAGTCACCGATCAGCACCCCCGTGCGGAACGCGTGGTGCGCCATCCGCGTCCATGCCGCCTCGGCGAGATGATCGGGGTCGGCGCCCGCGCTGATCAGATCGGCGAATCGTCCGGCCAGCGCCCGGGCCGCGGCGGTGCTGCGAGCCGAGATGGGCAGAATGCCGAGATGCCGGTGCGGTCCGGCGGCCGCCGGTGCGGGACCGACGTACTCCTGCAGAATCGCGTGCGCGTTGGTTCCGCCGTAGCCGAAACCGTTGACCGCCACCGACATCGGGCCGGCGTCGGCGGACAGCGGTTGTGCCTCGGTCTGCACGTGCAGTCCCAGCTCCTCGAAGGGAATGTCGGGATTCTGCTTGTCCAGCCAGCCCTGCGGCGGCAGGGTGCGGTGCTTGATGGCGAGCGCGGCCTTGATCACGCTGGCGACTCCGGCGGCGGCCTCGGTGTGGCCGATCGTGGCCTTCACCGACCCCACGCCGACCGACTCGGTACGTCCGGTGGAGGCGCCGAAAACCTTTCCGAGCGCGCGCAATTCGACCGGGTCGCCGACGAGGGTTCCGGTGCCGTGCGCCTCGAGGTAGGTGATCGACTGCGGCGCCAGGCCCGAACGTTCGCAGACGGTGCGGGCCAGCGCCTCCTGTGAATCGACATTCGGCACCGTGATGGCGGTGGTGCGCCCGTCCTGATTCGAGCCGGTGGCCTTGACCACCGCGTAGATGCGGTCGCCGTCGCGCACCGCGTCGTCGAGCTTCTTCAGCACCACCATACCGGCGCCCTCGCCGCGACCGTATCCGTCGGCGGTGGCGTCGAAGGATTTGCAGCGGCCGTCGGCGGCGAGGAATCCGCCCTTGCACATCAGCACGAAGGTTTCCGGTTGCAGCATCACGTTCACGCCGCCCGCCAGGGCCACCCGGCAGTCGTCGTTGTCCAGTGCCTGACAGGCCAGATGGAACGCGACCAGCGACGACGAGCAGGCGGTATCGACGGTGATCGCGGGCCCGACCAGATCGAGCGCGTAGGCGATTCGATTCGACAGCATCGTGTAGGACGCGCTCGCGGGGGTGTGCATATCGGTGTGGAACAGCGCCGGCCCGACCACGCCGATCACGGACTGGTCGACCACGAATCCGCCGACGTACACACCGACCGAGGAACCGGCCGCGCGCCCGGCCATCCCGGCGTCGTCGAGCGCCTCCCACGTGACCTCGAGCATCAGGCGTTGCTGCGGGTCCAGCACCGTCGCCTCGCGCGGGGAGATCCCGAAGAAGTCGGGGTCGAACTGCCACGGGTCGACGGTCATGAAGGCGCCGCGTTTGGTGTAGCTGCGGCCCGGGGTACGGGGTTCGGGGTCGTAGTACCGGCGGTAGTCCCATCGATCCGCCGGCATCTCGACCACGCCGTCGCGCTTGTCGACCACGAAGTCCCAGAATGTCTCGGGCGAGTCGATTCCGCCCGCGAATCGACAGCCGATACCCACAATTGCAATATCCGACACGAATATCCTCCGGTCTCGCGTTCAGAGGCCACCGGCTGATCTCGGCGACTCACTCGTCTCTGTGCGGTCCTGGGCATTGACCGATGGCGCCCACGCTATTGACCGTGATCGAGGATGGAAGAGATTCACTCCACTTTTGGACCCTCCAACCAACCGCGTGACGCGGTTTTGTGAACCCGCCCAGCCGCCGTCCCGCAATGTTCCACGCCGACCGATCGGTCTCTGAAAACGTTAGGCCGCAACGATATTCGGTACAATTCGCGGCGGTGCGGCCTGGTGCGACAGCGGGCTTTGCTCACCGTTCACAAGACTGCCGCACCGCGATTATGATCTGTCGGAAAATTGCTGTACGCTGGCCGAATTCGCGCGTCAAGCGTCCTATCTTTCCTCGAACGTTCATTTTCTCGAGGCAGCCGTCGGCCGTCCCCACGACAACGCGGCGGTTGATTTCCGGAAATTCCACCGAAACCGCAGGCCGGTCTCGCGACGAGCGCCGCGAAACGACAGCCGAACCGATCCGCGCAAACAGTTGGGAGCCGGCACGTGTCCGCCGAATCGAATCACTGGGCCGATTTCGTGCTGCGCCGGCGGTTCACGGTGATCGGCGTGCTGGTGGCCGGACTGCTCGCCCTCGGCTGGTACGGGCTCGGCCTCGGCGAACATCTGAGCTCCAGCGGCTGGGACGATCCGTCCTCGGAATCGGTGCGAGCCGCGCACGTGCACCAGGAGATCTTCGGGCGCGATCACAGTGCCGATGTGGTCGTGCTGTATCACGCCCCGCCCGGCACGACGATCGACGATCCGGCCTTCGCCGCGCCGATCGTCGCGAGCCTCGACAGTCTGCCGGACCGGTTCCCCCAGCAGATCGATCGGGTGAACGCCGCATATTGGCCCACCACAACGGGTGTGGCGCTTCCGGATATGTTCGGCTCCGCGGACCGTGCGCACGCCTTCGCCTCCATCGCCATCCACGGCGACAACCCCACCGAGCAGATGCGCAACTTCCGAGCCGTCGCGCACGCCTTCGATGTCCCCGGCGTGGATATGGAGGTCGCCGGCGGACAGGCGGTGGCCGGCGCGCTGAACGACACCATGGCCCACGATCAGCAGCGCATGGAGCTGTTCGCGATTCCCGCGGTGGCGGTGCTGCTGTTCTTCCTCTTCGGCGGGGTGGTGGCCGCGGCGCTGCCGTTGATCGTCGGCGGGCTCACCGTGCTCGGCGCCTGGGGCCTCATCCGGCTGCTGACCGCCGTCACCGAGGTCAATTCCTTCGTCTCGCCGGTGGTTTCGATGGTCGGGCTGGGCTTGGCCATCGATTACGGGCTGTTCGTGCTGAGCCGGTTCCGCGACGAACTCGCCGACGGCCGCGACGTCGACGACGCGGTGCGGCGTTCCGTGGCCACCGCGGGCCACACCGTGGTCTTCTCCGCCACCATCGTGGCCGTGGCCGCCGCCGCAATTCTCGTGTTCCCGCAAGGCTTTCTGCGTTCGTTCGCCTACGGCGCGATCATCACCATCTCGCTGGCCGCGTTCACCTCGATCACCTTGCTGCCGGCGATGTTGGCGGTGCTCGGCCACCGGGTGGACCGCTTCGGCGTGTCCTGGTTCCGCCGGACCACGCCGCCGGGCCGGGTTCCGGACAATCTCTGGGGGCGCATCGCCGAGCGCGTCATGAAAAGGTCGCTGTTCGTGGCGGTTTCGGTGGTCATCGGACTGCTGGTGCTGATCGCGCCGATCCGGGACCTGGCCTTCGGCGCCATCAACGAGCGCTTCCTGCCACCGGATCATCCGACCCGGCTGGCGCAGCAGCACTTCGACGAGATCTTCCCGCTGCGCCGCATCAACCCGATCGATCTGGTGCTGATCACCTACGACCCCGCCGCCGAGGAGACCGTGCTGGCCGAGGCCGGCCACGCCCCGGGTCTCGCGGCGCCGTTCCCCGCGTGGCTGCAGCGGCCCGCGCAGTCGAGCGTGTTCACCACGCAAACGGTGCTCGCAGCCACCGCCGACAAGGATGCGGCGATCGACTACCTGCGCTCGATGCCACTGCCGAAGGGCGCCACCCTGCTCGTCGGCGGTCAGCCCGCCATCGAGAAGGACAGCATCGACGCACTCGTCGACCGGATACCGCTGGTGGTCGCCCTCGTCTTCCTCGCGACCACCGCCCTCATGGCGTGGAGTTTCCGCTCACTGGTGCTGCCGTTGAAGGCGGGCGCGTTGAATCTGCTCGGGCTCGGGTCCACGGTCGGAATCCTGACCTGGATCTTCATCGACGGGCACGGCGCCGGGCCGCTCGGCTTCACCCCGCAGCCGATCATGTCGCTGGTGCTGGTGGTGATCGTGTCGGTGATCTACGGGCTGTCCACCGACTACGAGATATTCCTGCTTTCGCGCATGGTCGAGGCCCGGGCCGCGGGCGCGTCCACCCGCGAGGCGATTCGCGCCGGCGTCGCCCACACCGGGCGCATCATCACCGCCGCCGCCCTGATCCTGCTGGTCGTCACCGGCGCCTTCGCGCTGTCGGATCTGGTGATGATGCAATACATCGCGTTCGGCATGGTCGCCGCTCTGCTCATCGACGCGACGATTCTGCGGGTGCTGCTGGTTCCGGCGACGATGCGCCTGCTCGGCGATGCCTGCTGGTGGGCGCCGCGCTGGTTGCGGCGCGAACCGAAGGACACCGCGTCGGGTCACGAAACCTGCTCCGCGACAGTCCTTTTCGAAGACCGGGACCGTGCGCCCTCCGAGCCCGCGCCGGTGGTGAGC
This sequence comes from Nocardia cerradoensis NBRC 101014, assembly GCF_000308535.1. Taxonomy (GTDB): domain Bacteria; phylum Actinomycetota; class Actinomycetes; order Mycobacteriales; family Mycobacteriaceae; genus Nocardia; species Nocardia cerradoensis. The sequence goes on from NZ_BAFW01000117.1 coordinate 5,478, forward strand.
AACCGGTGACGGCGACAGTGGTCTTGTGACCGCCGCACGACTCCGGTAGGGACGTCCGCCGCCGCGGCGGCATCGCGCTGGGTACAGTGGCATCTGCTCTCGAATGGCTCGTCACGCAGGCTGGTTCAGGAGAGAAGGAGATGCCGTGCCCGAACCCGCAGCAGTCCTCTTCGACATCGACGGCACGCTCGTCGACTCCAACTATCTGCATGCCGTGACGTGGCATCGAGCCTTTCGCGAGGTCGACGCCGAGGTGCCGACCTGGCGGATCCACCGCAGCATCGGCATGGACGGCGACGAACTGCTGCGCACCCTCGCTCCCGACCTCGACAGCGAGACCGCCGACACCGCCAGCGACCTGCACAGCCGCTACTACCTCGAGCGCGCCGGCGAACTGACCCTGCTGCCCGGCGCCCGCGAGATCCTGCGCCATCTGCACGAGGCGGGCCTGCGCGTCGTCCTCGCCACGTCGGCGCCGCCGGACGAATTGGCCCGGCTGCGCGATCTGCTCGACAGCGAGTCGGTGTTGTACGCGGTGACCGGCGCCGAAGACGTGGAGACGGCCAAACCCGATCCGACCATCGTCCAGGTGGCCCTGGACCGGGCCGGTGTCACGGCGCAGCGAGCGGTGTTCGTCGGCGATACGGTCTGGGACATGCGCGCCTGCACCAAGCTCGGCGTGGCGGCGATCGGTGTCCTGAGCGGTGGTATCTCCCGCGGCGAATTGGCGGCCGACGGCGCGGCGTTCGTCTGCGACGACGTCGCGCACCTGCTTCGTGACCTGCACCGCAGCCCGCTGGCGTCCCTCCTCTGATCGTTTCCGGCGCGCATTCGTTACCGCCTCGAGAAACATGTCACCACCGGATGACACGACGCGCGCCGCCGCAACACTATGGACAAGTAGGCTTCGTAGTCCGCACGGCGCGGCCTGGCCCAGGCGACCGTGCCCGGAGCAGTGGCAGTGGCACAGCGGAGGATCACCGACCGATGACAGTAGAGTTCGACAGCGAGAGCTTGGCTGCCACCGAGGAGTTCCTGAATCGGAACTACACGACCATGGAGATCGGCAACGCCACCGACGGCCCGGTCCGCAGCCGGATCGCGCGCGACACGCTGGGCGGGGTGAGTCTCGACCGGCTCGACCTCGGATTCGACATGAGCTACGACGCCGATCCGTTGAACAAGATCTGCCTGTGCGGGGTCGAGTCCGGATGGGTCGAGGAGAATTACATCGACGCGGGCACCGATACCTTCGGGCCGGGCGAGATCGGAGTCCTGACGCCGCCGGAGCTGCCGTACTCCGGCGTCATCCACCAGGCCCGCTACACGATCACGATGTTCGACCCCGCGCTGTTGAGCCGGGTCGCCTCGGCGAACCGGCCCGATACCGGAGAGGTGGCCCTCTCCGGCCATCGCACCGTGACCCCGGAGGCGGGCGATCGGCTCACCACCGTCATCTCGCATATGCAGCAGCTCGCCGCCTCCTACGACGGTGACGTGCCGCCGCTGGTGGCGGCCACGGCGTCGCAATATCTGGCCGCGACCGTACTGCACGCGTTTCCGAACACGGCCGGCTTCGAGCCGACCCCGGTCGATCGCCGGGACGCGCATCCGCTGACCGTGCGGCGCGCGGTGGCCTATATGGAATCCCACATCCACGAGGACATCGCGGTGACCGACATCGCCGCGGCGGCGTATGTCACCGTGCGGGCGCTGCAACTCGCCTTCCGTCGGCACCTGGACACGACCCCGACCGCGTACCTGAAGCGCCTGCGGCTGCGCGGCGCCCACGAAGATCTGATCACGGGCAGTGCCGACGACGGCGACAGCGTCGCCACGATCGCCGCCGCGTGGGGTTTCGGCCACCCCGGTCGCTTCGCCGCGCTCTACCGCCGCCACTACGGCCGCTCCCCGGCCGCGGTGCTCGCCGGCTGAGCGCCGGACCGGCGCATATGCCGGTACATGGGCACCCTCAGGACGAAAAACGAACGGTTCAGTCCACTGTGCGTCCGAACCACGGCAGCGCGCCGACCGGATGAACATAATGATGCTTGTGCATAGAACCGACCCCGTTCGCGACCACGCGACACCCGAGACCAGCTCGGCCGACCGGAGGCCGCAGGTGGGGTCGTTCCGGTTCTGGTTCGCCACCCGTCGCTGGGAATGGTCGGAGGAGGTGTACCGCATGCACGGCTACGCCCCCGGCGGCGTCGTCCCGACCACGGAACTGCTGCTCGCGCACAAACATCCGGACGACCGCGAGGAGGTCGCCAAGACCATCGCCCGCGCGATCGAACTGGGCGAATCGTTCTCCAGCCGGCACCGGTTCGTCGATACCGCGGGCAACGTGCACAACGTGATGGTCGTCGCCGACCGGATCTACGACGACGCCGGACAGGTCGCCGCCACCGCGGGCTTCTACATCGACCTCACCGACACCCTCGCCGAGAACGAACGCGAAACCCTGTCGGCGACGCTGCCCGACATGATCGAGAATCGCGCGGTGATCGAACAGGCCAAGGGTGTGCTGATGCGCATGTATCGCATCAACGCCGACCAGGCCTTCAAGGTGCTGGCGTGGCGCTCGCAGGAAACCAACACCAAGCTGCGCGACCTCGCGGCCCAGATCATCGAGGAACTTCCTTTCGTCGCGCCGCCCGCGCCGGAAACCATCACCGCCTTCGACCACCTGCTGCTCACCGTGCACACCCGCATCCCGGAGGCGAAGAGTCGCGACTAGCGGCGAGTTTGCCGACGCACTGCCCGGGTATTACGCAGCGACCAGCAGACCCGGAGGTGCTCGATGTCCGAACGGTTCGACGACCAGAGCCGGCCCGCGAATCCCGAGCGCGAGGACGTCTCGCTGAGCGACTCGCCGGTGACCAACCGCAAGAGCCCGATCCTGCTGGTGGTCACCATGGTCATCGTTCTGATCGTCATCGTGGTGCTGTTCGTGGTGCTGGGCTGAACGGCGGAAACCGCCCCGGCCCGTTCCGGGCCATCCCTCCGCTCATCCCGATGACCTCTGTCGTCGACGGTCCGCGCGCCGGCATCTCGGGCGGGCTCACCGGCAACCTCGTCCGACGGATGCCGACTCGTCGTAGGTGAGCTCCACATCGTGGGTGATCCGGCCCGCGCCGACGGTGACGGTACTGCTCACCGAGGGATATCCGCGCGCCACCACGGTGTAGTGACCGGCCGGCAGGTCGGAGACCACGTAGCGGCCGTTGCCGTCGGTGCGTGCGGTGGAGATCCGGTCACCGCTCGCGTCCAGGACGGTCACCTCCGCGTTGGCGACCGCCTTGCCGTGTGCCTCCACGGCTCCGGCCAGGGTCGCCATCGGTTCCAGGTCGACGTCGTGGTGCAGCAGTCCGCTGTCGGGGATGGTGAGGGTGACGGCGGTGGGGTGCATCCGGTCGGCGACCACGACGAGGGTGTGGGTGCCCGACGCGACACCGCCGCAGCGGTAGCCGCCGTCGCCGCCGGTGACCGCCGCCCCGATCACCTCCCCGCGCGGATCGGTGAGGGTAACCGTCGCTCCCGCAACGGGTTTCCCATCGCGCGCGCGGCGGACGGTGCCGGTGAGTTCACCGGAACTCGGCAACGTCAAATCCACGGTCTGGGCCACCGCACCGACGACGACGGTGACGGCGACCGGGCGATGCGCGGCGGCGGACGCGATCAGCACATAACTGCCGGGCGCCGGGGCGGGGAGACGGTAGCTACCGTCGGATTCGCCCGTGGCCCGCGAAACCTGGTGTCCGCGTTGGTCGATCAGCGTCAAGGCCACATCCGGCACCGGCCCGCCGTTCTCCCGCCGGATACTGCCGCCGATCGCGCGGTCGTCGCCCGCCATATCCACCGCCTGCGGCGCCGACACACCGGCGATTCCCGCGACCACCGCATGACCGTCGTGCGCGGCAACGAGTTCCGGCTCCGAGAGCTCCGGCTGCTCCGCAAGTCCCGGTTCCTCCGCGGCGGCCTGCGGCGCGTGCGCGCGCACCGACGGAATGATCAGGGCCGCCAGCGCGGCGAGGACGGACACACCGGCCAGGAACCAGAAGACCCGGGAATACCCGGAATCCGCGGGCAGACCGTGCGCGGTGGCGGCGCCCGAGGTCAGCAGCACCGCCGAGACCGCGCTGCCGATCGCGCCGCCGACGGTGCGGACGTTGGCGTTCATCCCGGTGGCCGCACCGGTCTGGGCGGGCGGCACCGCGGCGACGATGATGGCCGGCATCGACGAGAAGGCCAGTCCGATACCGATACCCAGCAGCGCACCGGCCAGGTAGATCTCCCAGCCGTGGTCGTGTCCGACCGCCAGCATCACGAACGCCGGAACGGTGATGACGCTGCCGATCAGCACGATCGCCTTGGGCCCGATCCGCGCCGCCAGCGGTCCGATGGACAGGCCGATCACGAACATCGCCACCGACAGCGGCAGCATGTACAGGCCGGATTGGGTGATGCTGGCGCTCAGCCCGTATCCCGCCACCGATTTCGGTGTCTGCAGCAGCTGCGGCAGGAAGGTCATCATCGCGTACATGCCGGCGCCGGTCAGCACGGCCACCAGATTGGTCGTCCACACCGCCGGAATCCGCATCGTGCGCATATCGATCAGCGGTGTGGTCGATTTCAGCTCCACCACGATCCAGGCGGCCGCCGCCACCACGGCCAGCGCGAACAGGCCCAGGGTCAGCGCCGAGCCCCAGCCCCACGACGGGCCCTTGCTCACCGCCAGCAGCAGCGCCACCAGCCAGGCCGACAGCAGAATCGCCGCGCCCCAGTTGATATTGCCCGGACTGCGCACCGGCGACTCCGGTACGAACACGATCGCGGCCACCGCGGCGATCGCGGTGATGATCATCGGCACCCAGAACAGCCAGTGGTAGTTCAGATGCTCGACGATCGGGCCCGCGAGCACCAGGCCCAGCCCGGACCCGACGGCGATGAGCGAGGAGGCGATCCCCACCGCGCCGTGCAACTTCTTCGCCGGGAATTCGTCACGAATGATGCCGAACGCCAACGGAATCACGCCTCCGCCCAGGCCCTGGATCACCCGCGCCACGATCATCACGCCGACCGATTCGGTCAGCGCCGCGAGCAGCGAGCCGATCGTCAGCGCGACCAGGGTGACGACGAGCATGCGTTCCTTGCCGACCTTGTCGCCGATCCGCCCGAGAATCGGCGTCGCCACCGAGGCCGAGAGCAGATATCCGGTCATCAGCCAGGTCGCGGTGCTCTGTGTGGTGTGCAGGGCCGGAATCAGCAAGGCCAGTACCGGCACGACCATCGACTGCAGCAATGCGTACGCCGAGATGCCGAGCAGCAGCACCGCGAAGACGACGTTGTAGTGCGGGCGGGATTTGACGCGCGCCACGGGTGGTTTCCTCCCCACGAGACGGAAGCGGAGTGAATCTCCGGTTAGAACCCTAACAGGGATGTGAGGCAGTCTCCGACCGGGCGAACGTGATCTCGACCTCAGCAATCGGTAACCAGAAGATTGCCCGAAACCGGGTCGGACGGTCCGCCGATCGATCACAATGAGGGCAAGGATGAGGGATTCGGCAGGAACTCGGGTATGCGCATGACCGCACAGCTGGCTGGAAACGGGAATCTGTCGGTTCTACGCGCCGCATGTTTGAGCGCCGGCATGGAAGCGGGGGGCGCACAGGAGGTGCGGTTCGGCGCCGGCACCGGGTACCGGTTGCCCAGCGGAGTCGTGGTGCGCATCAGCCACCCGGATCATCGCCCGGAGGCGCGCCGGGAGATCGAGGCCGCCCACTGGCTCACCGCATCCGGCATCGCCGCGCTGCGAACCCCGCCCGACGTGCGCCAACCGCTCGAAATCCAGGGCCGGACCGTGACCTTCTGGCAGGTTCCGCCGCTGTACCACCACGGCGCCGTCGACGATATGGCCGCCGCGCTGCTCCGACTGCACAGCCTGGCGCCGCCGACGACGTTCACCCTCGGCCAGCTGCAGCCGTTTCGCGGAATCGCCCAATTGATCGACACCGCCGAACTGTTCACCGGACAGGACCGGCGCTGGCTGCACGACCATCTCACCGAATTACGCGGGCGATGGGCGGATCTGCCGAACGGGATGCAGTGGTGCGTCATCCACGGCGAGGCATGGGGCCGCGATTTCGCCGCCACCGTCGACGACGACGTGCTGATGCTGAATCTGGAGAACCTCTCGATCGGCCCGCCGGAATGGGATCTGGTGCCGACCGCGATCGCCTACGCCTCATTGGGCTGGATCACCAGCGCGCAGTACGCCCGATTCTGCAACACCTACCGTCTGGACGTCATGCGGTGGCCGGGATTCTTCCTACTGCGCGACATCCTCGAGTTCCGGATGACGATGGACGCCGTCCGCGCCGCCGTCGCGGACCCGGTTCACCGCGACCAGGCGCGATGGCGGCTGGCCTGCATCCGCGGCGACGAAGGCCCGCGGCAGTGGCCGGGCTGGGTGCCCCTGCACTGAAACCGCCTGGACAGCACGCGGTTTACCGCTTTCCGACGGATCGCCCGACCCCTGCCCACAGATCAGAGCACCTATCTGGATTGGTGTCTGGAATGTGGTCCAGATCATATGGTACGTTCTGCCGCATGGTTCGGCGGACGGAGGTTCGATGTCGACCACTGATCTGGATGTACACCTCGGGGGACGGGAACCCAGGGCGACGCGGGTATTGCGCCGGAACTTCTCCGACACGGTGCTGTCGAGTCTCGCCACACTCGGCAGGGCGCTGCAGATGGGCTCCCACGCGATCGGGGTAGGCCTCGGCGATGCGGTGCGGCTGCGCTTTCAGACGCGCGAAACCCTCACGCAGGCATGGTTTCTGATCAAGGTCACCGCGATTCCCAGTGTGCTGATGGCGATTCCGTTCGGCGTCATCGTATCCACCCAGGTCGGCAATATCGTGTCGCAACTCGGCGCGGATTCGATGATCGGCGCGGCCGGCGGGCTGGGGGTGATCAAACAGGGCGCGCCGATGGCGGCCGCGATGATGCTCGGCGGCGCCGGTTCGGCGGCCATCGCCTCCGATCTGGGCGCGCGGACCGTGCGCGAAGAGGTCGACGCCATGCGGGTCATGGGTATCGATCCGGTGCAGCGCCTGGTCGTCCCGCGCATCGCGGCGATGATGCTGGTCGCTCCCCTGCTCAACATCCTGATCATCACGGTCGGTATCGCCTCCGGATTCGCCGTCGCGGTCGCCGCGCTCGGCGTGACGCCCGGCAGTTACTGGCAGTCCTTCGGCGCCTTCACCACCACCCTCGATATCTGGGTGTCGCTGATCAAGGCGCTGATCTTCGGCTTCCTGGTCGTGATCATCGCCTGCCAGCGCGGGCTCGAAGCCGGGGGCGGCCCGCGCGGTGTGGCCGACGGCGTGAACGCGGCCGTGGTCATGTCGATCGCCGCGGTCACCGTGCTCAACACCGCGATCACGCAGGTGGTCACCATGTTCTTCCCGGTGAGGATGGCCTGATGACCGCGACCCCGTACGCGCCCGCGGGCCTGCGGTGGGTGCATCGCCTGGGGCGTCGCGCCCATTCGCTGCGGCCGTTCGAATCGATCGGCTTCGTGCTCGGATTCGGCTGGCAGGTGGTGTCGTCGCTGCCGTACACGCTGCGGCACTACCGGCGCCAGACGGTCGTGGTGATCACCGATATGACGTGGGGCCGCGGTTCTGTGATCATCGGCGGTGGGGTGGTTCCGCTGATGCTGCTGCTCGGGGCGGCGATGGGCGCCTCCATCGGCATCGAGGCGTTCAGCGCGCTCAACCTGCTCTCGCTGGGCCAGCTCAGCGGCCTGATCTCCGCCTTCGGGGTGACCCGGGAATTGGCGCCGATCGCAGCGGGTGTCGGCTTCGCGGCGCAAGCCGGCTGCCGGATGACCGCAGAGATCGGCTCGATGCGCATCTCCGAGGAGATCGACGCGCTCGAATCACTGGGCGTGCGGTCGGTGCCGTTCGTGGTGACCACCCGTGTCATCGCCGGAATCATCGCTGTCGCACCGGCTTTCGTGGTCGCCCTGATTCTCACCTACCTGTCCTGCGCGCTGATCGTCACCACCATCCACGGCACACCGGCCGGCACCTACAACCACTATTTCGATCAGTTCGTGCTGGGCTGGGATGTCATCGCCGCGACGATCAAGGTGATGGTCTTCGCGGTCGCCGTCGTCCTGATCCATTGCTACCAAGGCTTTTTCGCGACCGGCGGCCCGGAGGGCGTCGGCATCGGCTCGGGGCGTGCGATCCGGGCCAGCCTCGTCTCGATCATCGCGCTCGACATGCTCACCACCATCGTCCTCTGGGGATTCCAGTCCCCCATCACGTTCACCGGATGACCCCATGCCTCCTTATGCCCTGCCCGGCACCGAGGTCGGGCCCCGCCGCGCCCGGATCCTCGGCATCGGGGCGGTCGCCCTCGCCGCGGTGATCATCGTCGGCTGGCGGCTACTGCCCGACAGCCGACCGGCCGACGAACTTCGCGTCGACCTCGTCACCGCACAGGTCGGCGAGGGCGTCGGCCCCGGAACCGATGTCCGGCTCGACGGTGTGCGGGTCGGGTCGGTCACCGCCGTCGCCATGGCCGGAGCCGGCCGCCAGCGCGTGGAATTGGCTCTGCGCCGGTCGCAGCTGTTCGGCCTGACCGACGCGCTGACCGTCGACTACGCGCCCGGCAATCTCTTCGGAATCACCGCGCTGCAACTGAATCCGATCACCGGCGGCACCCGGTTGCGGGACGGATCGACCGTGGACCTCAGCGATCGCGACGCGGACCGGGTGCGCGATGCCACCCTCGCCGCGCTGCTGGAATCCACGGGCCGGCTCACCGACGACGTGCTGACCCCGAAACTCACCGAGGTGCTGCGCACGACCTCGCACGACATCGGCGCCTTCACCCCGCTGCTGCAGGCCATCGGCACGACCGCGCGCTCGTACACCGAAACCCGGCAACTGCCCGCGTCACTGGTGTTCGCCCAATTCGGCTCGGCGCTGCACGGTGTTCCGGCACTGCTCGCCGGCGCGGCCGAACTGTTGCACGCGGATCTGACGAACCAGCAGCTCGCGACGAAGGAGAACGTCGATCGCTTCTCGGAGATGTTCAACCGCGTTCAGAACGAGATGCTCCCGGTGGCGACGGACACCCTCTACACCGCGCAGCGCAATACCGGGGGCCTGCTGCCGATCGCTGTCACGATGCTCGACCAGATCGCCGGTTCGGTCTCCGACCCGCAGCGATCGAAGGGCGAATTGCGTGAGCTGCTCGACCGTCTCGGCGCCGGCTTCCACGACTCACCGGCGGGGCCGGTGCTGAACGCGCACGTCGACCTGACCACCGTTCCGGGTTTGGCGGTGCCGCTGGCGGCGCTGCTGTCCCACCAGCCCGGCGCGGGAGGTCACTGAGTGTCGACACGTGCGTTGGGGATTCGCGTCGCCCTGTCCGTCCTGGCCATGGCCGTCGTGCTCGCCGGAGTGTTCCGGCTGATCGAGCGGCCCGTCGACGGTGACACCGACACCTATACCGCGGTGTTCACCGATGCGAACGGACTACGAACCGGCGACGATGTCCGGCTCTACGGGGTGCAGGTCGGGAAGGTACGCAGCGTCGACCTGGACGGGGCGCTGGCGCGCGTGCGCTTCACGGTGACACAGGGCCATCCGCTCTACACCGAAACCCTTGTGGCCGTGCGGTATCAGAACCTCACCGGCTTCCGGTACCTGGAGATCCGGCAGCCGGATCAGCCCGGCGCCCGCCGCACCTCGGCGTCGGGTTTCGATACGGCGCATACGATTCCGGCCTTCGACATCACCACCTTGTTCAACGGGTTGCAACCGGTGCTGGCGCAGCTGTCACCCGACGATCTGAACCGGTTCGCGAGCAGTATGCTCGCCGTCGTTCAGGGCGACGGCAACGGCATCGGGCCGGCGCTCGACGCCATCGACACGCTGAGCCGGTACGCGTCGGACCGCGCACAGGTGCTGTCGATCCTGGTGAACAATCTCGCCCAGGTTTCCGCGCACATGGCCGGAAAGTCCGGAAACGCCATGCAATTGATGACGAATCTGACCGAACTGTTCGTCACCATCACCGACAAATTGCCCGGCCTGGTGCAATTCGCGATGGAAATTCCACCGATGTTGCGCCCGCTACTGGAGCTGCTGGACGTCCTGGGCGTCACCGGCGAGAAGAACCGCGACCTGGACGCACTCCTGCATCGGGTCCTTCCCGGCCCGCGCCAGGCCGCCGACGTGCTGGGACGGCTGCCCGGATTGATCCAGACCATGGCGACGACCGTTCCCCCGACCGGACCCGACGCGACTATGACCTGTTCCCACGGCATCGCGGCGGCGCCCGCACCGCTGGCGGTCCTGATCGCCGGACAGAGGATCACGCTGTGTCACCGGTAATCACACCCTCGTCGATCGTTACCGCCGTGCGCACCGTCCGCCGCGCGATATTCACCGGCCCCGACGAACGCGGCATTCAATTGCGCTGGGGCATCGGTGGAATCGTCGCCGTCCTGATGCTG
>NZ_BAFW01000116.1 GCF_000308535.1 Nocardia cerradoensis NBRC 101014
ATGCGGATCTCGATCTCGCCGGGGCCCGGTGCCACCCGCGGGCATTCCCGCCACGCCAGTGCCGACAGCAGCCGGGTGCGCGGCATGTCGAGTTCGAAGTTGGCGTCCGGATCGGTCAGCGGCGCCGAGGTTTCCAAGGCTTCCAGACGTTCGGGCAGCGGTTTGGTGATCACCGTCGCCCAGCGTTTACCGTCGCGCAGCAGCACCTCGTCGCTGTTGTCGAGGGAAAAGGCGCCGGGCACCGCCAGCTCCGCCACGAGATCGGCGATCGGGGTGGTGGGTTCGATGTCGACGAGCCGCCACCGCAGGGCGGTCTGCTCGTTGAGCAGCACGCGCCGGGCGCCGGCCAGCGCGGCCTGTCCGGTCTCGGGCGGGACGGGACTGCCGGGCAGGGTGAATGCGGATTCGGTGACCAGGGTGCAGTGCACCAGGCCGTCGCCGAAAATCGTTTGTGGCGTGCCGTTTTCGCTGGGCGGTTCGACGAAGCCGGCGATCGCCACCGCGATGCGCTTGAGCGTCCACAAGTCGGCCACGTCGTCGGCGACCGCACCGGCGACCACACAGATGTGCAACCGGCGAGCCGGTTCGTCGCGGGCCGCGCGCAGCTGCTCGACGAGCTCGGACTCCAGTTCGGGTCCGGTCGAATCCACCACGTGCAGACGGGAATCCGGAAGCGCGGCCACCAACCGGTCGGCCCGGTCGGTCTCGCCCAGACGGACCACCACGGTACTCACCGAGCCCGCCTCGGTCAGCGCGGCCGGATCGATCGGATCGCGTTCCTCGAAGGTCTCGGTGTAGTAGAAGTCGGCCATCCGGTGCAGCGGATCGTCGCCGGGCCGCAGCGCGCCGATCAGCAGGCCGGACAGCCGGACCACCAATTTGTGGTCGGCGTCGAGCAGATCCACATCGGCGCGCAGCCGCGCGTTCGGATCGCGCCGGGCCACCACCGTCACCGTCTCGGGCAGCGCCGCGAGCAAGCGCACCGCACCCACGCCGACCGGAACCATCACGCCCTCGTCGATGCGTTCGTCGGCGAACAGCATGGCCGCGCACTGCATGGCGGCGTCCACGACCGCCGGATGCGCCAGATGGCCGGAGTCCGCGGCGATCGCGCCGTCGACGGTCGCCACCACCACATCGCGGCCGACGCGCACCGAGGTGACCCGCCGGAACGACGGCCCGTACTGGAGTCCGGCCGCGGCCAGG
>NZ_BAFW01000115.1 GCF_000308535.1 Nocardia cerradoensis NBRC 101014
CATCATCACCGGCCGCTGAACCGATATAGAAACCGCCCGCGTGAATATCGAGATAGACGCCCCGGATCTCGGTCTCCCGGGGAACGGTGACCCGAACCGGAACTCGACGGCCGCCGGCTTCGGCCATCTGCTGGGCGGCCCGGTTTCCCGACGGCGGCCGGGACGCGGCGTGCCGCGCCCGGACCCGCCGCAATTCCTCGTAATTTCCGGGACCCGCAACGGGTTTCGAGGCGGCATCGAATTGCCGGATCTCCTCGACGTGCGCATCGAGTGCCGCGTCGATCAGCCACTTCAGCCCGATTTCCATGATCCTCCTGATGACGCCGCAAGCCTGCGGCACGGAATGGGCTGCTCCCGGCGCATCGAGGCCGGACAACCCTGCGTTGTTCACTCGGATGCAACCAGGCGCGGTGACCTGGATCAAACAACTGAATGCGCCGGTGTGCACAACCATTGGTTGAACATCCAGGTGACGGCAACTTCTCCCAGCACATTCCGGGTGGCCGGCACACTCCGGCCAACCCGCGGGCACTCCGCGCAGCCGACGACCACCGTGGGCGGTCGTGGCGCCCCGTCCGGCAGACTGGGCGGATGGCACATTCCGCCGCGTACCGCCCCACCCCGGCGGATCTGGCCGCCGCGAAGGACCGGACCATTCCCGATCTGGTGGCACCCGATCTGCGGGTGCTGTTCTGCGGCATCAATCCGGGCCTGTGGTCGGGCGCGACCGGCCACCATTTCGCGCGGCCCGGAAACCGCTTCTGGCCCGCACTGTTCCGTTCCGGCTTCACGCCCCGCCTGTTCCGTCCCGATGAGCAGAAGGAACTGCTCGCCCTCGGGATCGGCATCACCAACGTCGCCGCGCGAACGACGGCGAAGGCCGACGAGCTGACCGCGGCGGAATTGCGCGACGGCGGCCGGGCGCTGGCTGAGCGAGTGCGGCACTACCGGCCCCGCGCCCTGGCCGTCCTCGGTCTCGGCGCCTACCGCACCGCCTTCGGACGGCCGAAAACCACCGTCGGACGCCAGGCCGAAACCCTGGGCGCCACCGACATCTGGGTACTGCCCAACCCGAGCGGCCTCAACGCGCACTACACCCTCGACGCCCTGGCCGCCGAATTCCGCATCCTGCGGGAAGCGACGGAATCCGACTGACGGACGGCGAACACCGCTGTCATCCGATCCGCACGACCCGTGCCCATTCGGGCGGCCGGGCCGGGACGTACTCCGGATCGGCTTCGCTCCACGACCGTTGCCGCCCCAGCAATCCCACCACCGTCCGGCAGGCGGGCCGCGACGCCGGCCATGGTGTGTGACCGTCGGTCAGGACCACGATCACGTCCGGACGGGCTTGCGCGCGTAGGGCTTCGGCGAAACCCGCGCGCAGATCGGTGCCTCCGCCGCCGACCAGCGTGATGTCTTCCGCGCGGCACAGCGGCTGCGCGATCCTCGCCGCGGCGTCGCACGACAGAACCTCGACCAGATCGCGGCGGCCGCCCACGGCACGGACGATGGCGAACGTTTCCAGCAGGGCGCTGCCCAGTTCCGCGTCGCTGACCGACCCCGAGGTGTCGATAACCACGCTGACTCGCGGCGGGGTGTGCCGCAGGCTCGGTAACACCACTCCGGGCACTCCGACCGATCGCCGAGCCGGCCGGCCGTAGGTGTAGTCGTCACCGGCGCCGGACGCGGAGACCGCGGCGCGGATGGCCCCGCGCAGCAGGTCGCGCCACGGCTGCGGTGGATGCAACGCCTCCTCCGCCCAGCGCCGCCACCCCCGGGGCGCGTTACCCGGACGACCGTCGATGCCCTGCGCCACGCGGAAGCGGACCGCCTCGCATTCCTGATCGTTGAGGCCGTTCGCACCGTCGGGTCCCAGCTCCCAGTCGCGGTCGAGTCCGTCGGCACCACTGCCGCAATCCAGCCAGGCCATGTCCTGGGTGTGCTGCCCCAAGCGGAATTGGCGCAGGTAATCCTCCATGAGTTCATCGCTGGGCAGTCCCAGGCTTGCCGGTAGGACAGCTCCCACGGGCTGGACCAGTCCGTCACCGAACGCATCGTCGTTGATCTCGGCGTCCGCGGCGATATTCATGCGCAGTCGTTGCGCCGGGCCGGTCAGGTCGTGCTCGTGAGCGAACCGGTCACTGCGCCCGTGATGGTCGCGCAGCAGATGCGAAACCTCGTGCACCAGAATCGAAGCCAGTTCCTCCACGGAGGTGCGGTCGACGAACACCGGTGAGACGTAACACCGCCAGTACCGGTCCACGCCCATCGTCGGCACACCCCGTGACTCGACCAGGTGCACCGCGTACAGAGCGGTGGCCAGATACGGTCGGGCCCGCACCGCCAGCAGGCGGGCGGCGCAGAGCTTGTCGACATCCACGGCCGCGGGCGCCGTCATCGTCCGGCCTGCGCGGCGACGCGATCCGCGGCGCGATCCGCTGTCCGCGACACCTCGACCATTCCGGCGAGTCGCTCGATCGCGGCCGGGATCTCCCAGTGGTCGCGACGCAGTGCGGCGAGAGTGGTCGCGGGAACGACCACCAGATCCGGCGCTCCGGTCTCGACGGCCTTCGCCAGCAGCGCCCAGGCCGCATCCCAGCGCGACTTCTCCGGTTTGCGGCGGACCGCGGCCACCACACCGTCGAGCACCGCCTGGCGCAGATCGCCACGCTCCGGCAGGTCTGCGGTATCCGGATCGGCGAGCAGGTGCTCAGGGTCGGGCAGTTCCATCCGGTCGATGCTGGTGAGCAGTTCGAAGCCGGGACCGTCACCGACGGTCCCCCGCACCAGCAGGGACAGGGCCTCCCGGCCGGCACCGGCCGCAGTGGCGAAGGCGATCAGTCGCAGGGTCATCTCCCAGGTGCGCGGCGAGGGCCAGGCGCCGCCCCGGCGTGCTTCACCGCTGGGCATCCGATGCACCAGCGCGGGCCGGGCGGCGAGCAGCCCGCACACGGCGCGGCGGGCGAAAGACACTGCCGCCGGGAACATTTCGGGATCGATCGTGGGCAGACCGGCGCGCGGCCAGACTCCGCCGAGACCGCGCACGACGACGTCCGGGTCGTGCGTCCAGGTGAGGTGGACGAATCGGTTGGCCAGTGGCGCGCTCAGCTCCCAGCCGTCGGCCGCCGAGGAGCGCGGGTTGGCGGCGGCGACGATGCGGACACCGGCAGGTAGCCGCAACGCGCCGATCCGGCGTTCGAGGACGAGGCGCAACAGCGCCGCTTGCACTGCGGGCGGTGCGGTCGACAGTTCGTCCAGGAACAGCAGTCCGCGACCGGCGCGCACGAGCCGGACCGCCCAGTCCGGCGGAGCCAGCGGCACACCCTGGGCCGCGGGATCGTCTCCGACGACGGGCAGACCCGAGAAGTCGGACGGCTCGTGCACGCTCGCGATCACCGTGGTCAGCGGAAGGTCCAGGGAGTCGGCGAGCTGGGTCAGCGCCGCGGTCTTGCCGATCCCGGGTTCGCCCCACAGGAGCACCGGAAGGTCCGCGGCCACGGCCACGGTCAACGCCTCGAGTTGGATGTCGGAGGCCGGCTCGGTGGTGGATTCGTTCAGCAGGGTCAGCAGTTCGCCGGCGGCGTCGATTCGGGCTGTGCCCGTGGTCGAGGCAGATGTGGTCATCGATGAATCACCTTGGTGTCGAAGAAGTCGGGTGGATGTGCGCGGTCAGCGCGCCATCGCGTGGCGCGGATGGGTGCGGTGGTGTGTGCGCCGTTTTCTCGGTGGAGCGGATTCCGTTGTCCTGCTGCAGAATTGCCGGTAAGCGTGCTCGCGTTGCGCCGCCGCCTCCAGCTCGTCGCGCAACGCTCCCGCGCGCAACCGCGCATCGGGTCCGAGCAGGGTGTCGACGACGGCCAACGCACCGGCGACATCGCCGTGACGCAACCGATCACGAACGCCGGCAAGGCAATCCGGTCGCCGGTGCGCCAGGTCGATCGCTTGCAGGCAGGGCAGCGGTGTGCCGGACAGGGCGACGAGCAGTTCCTCTCGCCGCAGCTCGGCCGGGCTGTGATCCAGCGCGGTCAGCGTGCCGTCCACCAGTCCGATCCGGTGCTGCTCTCCCCGGCACTGCACCAGGTGCGCACGGTTGTCCCCGCTGGTGCCGGAAGATGCTGCGGCCGAGGAGAACTCCGGCACGAGCGCCGAAGCGACGAGGGGATGCAGGCGATCGGCCGTGATCGCACCGGCCCGCAGCAATGCCAGGTCGGGCAGCAGCCAGGTCGCCGCATACGGCAGGACGGGAAGCGCGGATACCGCGCCACGCGGGTATGGGTGCGCGATTCGGAGCGCGGGCGGGTTTCCCTCGTACTCGAGGATGACCCGGTGTCGCGCACCGAATCGCACTTGCAGCAGACCGCGCGGACCACCGTCGGTGCGCAGTAGCAACTCCGCCTCGGCCGCCCACCGGTCGACGGCGCATCCCGGCGGGACGTGCTCCGCGATCACGACTTCCGTCCCCCGCGTGTCGGCCGTTTGCCCTGTCCCGCAACGTGTTGCGAGTTCCTCGGTACGTCGCGCGTCCCAGAGGTGACGGTGCAGGTCCAGTCGGAAGCGGCGGTTGGACCGGGGATGCGGATGCGAGCCGATGCCGCCTTCGGGACGGGATTCGTCCCACAGCGCCAGGCTCATGCGTTGTCCGGAGTCCGCCCACGTCGGCGCGGTACGGACGACGAGGTGGATGAAACCCGCTCTACCGCAGCGCTTTCCGCGTTCTCCGGGGTCGTACCGGGCCAGCGTCGTCGTCAGGCCGGGCCGTAACAAGCCGTCGGAGGCGACCCTGGGCATATGCCAGCGCAGCAGATCCGGCGCCAGGTGCCGCAGATCGTCCAGTACCCGGGTGGCGAGTTCGCTGCCGTGGGTACGGGCCAGTGCGCGTGGATCGACGTCCACGTCGACACCCGCCGCGGCACACGCTCCAGCCCAGTCCCCGGCACGACGCCGGGTCGTCGCGGTCTCGATCATGGCAGGCGGTACGGCGAACTCGCGTATCCGCAGCCACAAAGGAATTCGGGAATCGTTCCCGTTCGCGGTCACAGGGTGCATCAGCACTCACCGTGTGCGAACGAGACCCCCAATCCTGAATCGTAAGAAGTCGTCATCGCCGTCGATGATACCGCCTCTCAGAAGACGAAGCCACGCAGAGCCAGGAACCGCAGACCGCCGACCCCGCCCGTGACGGCGAGGACTGCGCTCGCCTGAGCGAGATCGCCGAGGCCGGGCGCCCAGAAACGGAGACCCGCCAGCGCGGCCGTACTGATCACCACACCGAGGAGCGCGAGGCCGCCGCCTTCCCATTGCGCGGTGAACCAGCCGACGCGGCCGGCCGCTCGGAAGGTGAGCCGGCGGTGCAGTTCGTTCGCGATCGCCGTACTGACCAGCGAGCCCGCGATATTCGCGACGAGCGGCCCGACCCCGATCATGACCACGAACAGCAGTGCGTAGGCGATATTGCTTGCGCCGCCGACCAGCGCGAAACGGATCAATTGGGCGAAGGCGTGATTACCGCCCAGAAACCGCCGGCCACGGTCGTACCACTGGGAGTGCAGCATCGGCGGGAGTTCGATGCCGTCCCACACCGCATTCCGGGCTCCGACCGTGGCGAGTGCTCCGCTGTTCATGGAAGAACTGTCTTCCACGCCGCTGTCACCGGACTGACGCAGCGCTGACACGTTACTTACACGGAATCCGGTGCGTGTAGCTCGCGTTACTCGCACCACTGGAAGAGTTTGTGCGGGAACGCTATTAGAGTCACTCCATGGGGAGGCAGGCGCGGATCGCGCGACTTCGTCAGGTGAGCGGGCTGGCAGCGCCCGTCGTGCTGACCTCCGCGACGACGCTGGTGCTGGGCGTGACCGATACCGCGCTGCTGGGCCACCACTCGATCGAAGCACTCGGCGTCTCCGCATTGGTCCTGCCGGTATGGATCTGGTGTACCGCGCTGGTGGTGCCGTGGGGGTCGGCCACCCAGATACTCGTCGCCCACCGGCACGGCGGTGGGGACATCGACGCGGTCCGGACCGTGGCATCGACAGGGCTTTCGGGCGCCGCCGTGGTCGGTGTGGTGGTCGCGGTGGCCGCGGCGGTGGCCGCACCCGTGATCGTGGCGCTGACCGCGCCGGTGGGCCTGGATCGGCGTGACGCGACGGTCATGGTGTGGATTCTGTTGTGCGGGTTGCCGTTCACGGCCGTGACGGCTCATCTGCGTGGGGTACTCGCCGGCATCGGTGATACGCGATCCGGCGCCCGGGTCGCGGTGGCGGTGGCCGTGCTGAACGTGATGGTGTCGTGGATCCTGATCTTCGGTGCGGGGTGGGGGCCCGCGGGGTCGGCGATCGGTTCGACCGCCGCCGTCGCGGCCGGGACGGTCGCACTGATTCCGCGTGTTCGCCGGGCCATCGGCCTCACCACCGGCTGGAATGACACGGTGTGGCACGCGGTGACCAGGCTCGCCGTGCCGGATGTCGTATTCGGAGTCGTCGCCTACGGCAGCGATGCCGTGATCACGGCAGTGGTGGCGCGAGCGGGGACGGTGAGCTTGGCCGCCCATCGGATGATGAGTCTGGCGGTGTCGCTGGTGTGGATGCTCGTGTTCGGAATCGGTGTGGCGGTGGCGCTTCTGGCGGGTCAGTGCCTCGGTGCCGGTGACGATCGCGGGCGCCGGGCTGTCGTGCGGGCCGGCGCGGTGCTGATGATCGGTGCCTCGGGTGCGGTCGCGCTGCTGCTCACCGCGCTGTCACCGGTGGTGTTCCGGCTCGTCACGGGTGACGCCGCGGTGAGCGCGACCGGGCGCGGGGTGGTGTGGTCGTTGCCGGTGCTGGCGCCGGTCATGTCGATCGGCATGGTCTACGCCGCCCAGCTGCGCGCGGCCGGGAACACGAAGGCGGTCATGTCCGCATCCGTGTTCTCGGTCGTCTGCGTCACCCTGCCCGCGGTGTGGCTCGCGGCCGCAGTCATGCACTGGGGGCTGCCGGGTGTCTACCTGGGGATCGTGGCGGGCTGGACCGCCCGCGCCGCGGCCACCCGCCGGCGATGGCGGGCACAGGTCGCCGTTACCCCAGTTTGAACACGTTGGCCTTTCCGGAGACCACGGTGTCCTGGGGATCCACCAACGCCACCCGGACCTGCACGGTCTGACCCTGCTGCAACTGCGCGGGCGACCCGTCGGGTCCGGTCAGCTCGACGACGGTGCTCTGCGTTTGCCCGTTGCAGGTGACCTGCGGTTGCGTACCCATCGCGGACGGTGCGTCGGCGTTGGGATCGCCGACCATGACCTTGACCGCGGACGTGCCGGAATTGGCATCACAGGTGTAGTCGACCCCGACATTGGCCGGCCCCACCCCTTTGATGTCGATGGTGTTGGCGGCGAGCGCTGGAGCGGCCGTCGACACGGCGGCCAGCCCCATCCCTGCCAGGGCGGTGACGAAAAGTGCTGAGCTTCGGGAATTCCGGCCGGTCATCATCGATCTCGTCCTCCTGGCTCGTAGTACGAACGGTGATACCGAATACGGTGGAACGCCGGTGTCGTACCGCGGATCGGTAGACGCGCCGACACCGTTGCCGAGCACTGGTGTGGATACCCGGAAGCGCCGGTTCAAACTCGCGGACTGATCGTTGCGATGAGCGAGGCCACGCTCGGCAGAAGCGAGCTGGGACCGCTCGAGCGGTCGGCGATCCGATCATCGCCGCCCTGCGGCTCACGCCTGGGCGTGGTGTGTGGACCACACCTGGTTCGCCGAGCGGGGTCTTCTCGCCGCGGCCTAGGCGAGTGCGGGTTTCCACCCCAGCTCCGGAGCGATCAGCTCCACCGTGTCGTGCAGAATCTGCTCGTAGTCCGCGCGATGGAACTCGTAGGGCAGCTCCAGACGCAGTTCGCCGGTCTGTGCGAGGACCGGATCCGCGCGCAGCTGTTCGAGGATCTGCTCGGCGGTGCCGACGACATCCGGGGCGAACAGCACCCGCCGCTCGCCCTGCGGGCCGAGGGTGCGTTCGTGACGGCCGGCGGCATACGCCCGGTACCGCTCCCGGGTCGCGCGGTCGGCGCTGTCGAACGGGACGATCACCCGTCCGATCGCGACGCGCGCCGGTCGCGACGGATCGATGCGTTCGCGATAGTCGTCGATGAGCCCCAGTTGCGCGGTCACGAAATCGTCACTGCGGTCACCGAATACGATATTTCCGCTGAGCAGATTCAGTCCGTTCTCCGCCGCCCAGCGCACCGACCGGGTGCTTCCACCTCCGTACCAGACGCGGTCGGCAAGGCCGGGGCTGTGCGGCTGGAGCCGAGGGCGCTGGGTGTTGCCCGGCGAGTGGATGACGGTGTCGGCGTCGCCCAGGTAGTGGCCGCGCAGGTTGTCTATCAGGCGGGCCACCCGGCCGTAGGACAGGTCGAAACTGCGCCAGTCGCCGTCGAAGACCAGATCACCGATCAGGTCGGCGTGCGGTGGCGTCCCCGCGCTGAAACCCGGCTGCACACGCCCCTTGGACAGCACATCGGCCAGCGACAAGTCCTCGGCCAGCCGGAACGGGCTCTCGTACCCGATCGGAATCACCGCCGCGCCCAGCTCCACTCGGCTCGTCCGCTGGGCGGCCGCGGCCAGAAAGACCGCTGCCGAACCGACTCCGTGCTCGAGATGCCGCTGCCGGATCCACGCGCCGTCGAACCCGAGTCGCTCGCCGTATTCGAACAGTTGCAGCGTGTCCTCGAGGCCGGTGTACGGATCGTCGTCGAGGTAGTTGCCCGGGGTCAGAAACGCCAGCGAAGCGATCCGCGGCGAACTCATCCCTGACGCTCGTAGGGAATCTTCTCCCCCGCCTCGACCGCGATCGGCAGCCGGTTCTCCGCCGGCGGCAGCGGGCAGGTCGCCAGATCGGTGTACGCGCACGGCAGATTCACCGCACGGTTGAAGTCGAGCACCACCGTCCCGCCGGCATCCGGCGCCGGCACCTGCAAGACCCGATTCGCCGCGTAGGTGGTGACGCCGGACGTCGCGTCTGTGAACAACACCGACAGATCACCGGGGTTCTTGCCGGGAAAAGCGGTGAGGCGCAACGACTTACCATCGACCTCGAACTCGATCTGTCCCGGCGCATCGTAGACGTGCTCGAGTCCTTCCACCGCGGCGCCCACCGTCGTCGGCCGCGGCTCCTCGAAGGCCACGTAGCGTCCGGTGACCGCCCACTTCGGGTCCGGCGCGAACGCCGGAGTGCCGCGGAAAGCGGTGCGCAGCGAGGTGTTCGGATGGCGAGGGCGCACGATGTCATGGCCACCTCGCTTGGCGACCTCGATCACCGCATCTCCCCAGACCGCGTTCACGCCACCGCGCTCGGGGATGACGCCGAACCCGTAGCGGCCGCGCACCGGCTCGCCGTCGACGACCAACTCCTCACCCTCGTCGAGCACGACCACCACGCCGTCGGCCCCGGTCGACCAGGTGCCGGGGGCGTCGTCGAAGCGCTGCGGTTCCTCGGTGAGCCAGTGCAGACTGGTGATGGCGAGAAAGCCGTGCCGGTCGGACAGGTGCGCTTCCTGCCGCCGATGCCATTCCTCCCACTCGGTGGTGAAAGTGTCCGCGTCGGTGGGCGACGGTGCCGGTGTTGCCATGGTGTCGATGTAAACGGATGCCTCGGTCCGCGCACAGGCTTCCGCTCAGCCCGAACACAATTCGAGTGTCGATCGGCGCGGTGATGATCATGTTGCGCAGCCGGTTACGAGTGGGGGCGCAGTCGGGGTCGGGTGAATTTTTCGTGCGAACCTTCGCGGGATTGCGCGAAAACCGCAAATAACGGCGAGGTTTGCACGATTAGTACACCCTCCCCGCCGGACCACTCGCCACCGGCGAAGACTCACGCCGAGGGCCCCTCTCGCGCACGGTGTCACCGACGCGGTGTCCCCAGCGGTGACATTCGCCTGGCGTCTGTCTCCGTCGGATTCGCCGACCGGCCCCACAGGCGCGACCACGGCACCTCCCAACGTCGGTATCGGGGCTTACGGGCCTGCGTGTCTCCTGCTGCACTGAAGGTTTCGGCCGCCATCCGTGTGCGGTCGCGGCAGGGAGCCGCGTACAGCCGCATGAACCGGTCCTAGTCAACCGGAACAGTGTTGTCGTGCCGTGCCTGCAGCTGCGCGGGCCGATGCTTGCCGTCGGAGAACCAATGGTGCGAGCCGGGTTTGCGGGCCTCGGTCGCCAGATGCTTGATCCCCGCCTCGCATGCGAATTCCTTGAGTTTCTTGCCCGCGAACCCGCCGAAGTACAGCCGCATGGCGGTCTCGTCCTTGTGACCGAGCTGATAGATCCCGGCGTCCCGGCCGAAGCTGAGGCACATGGCGGGGAAAGCGAGGTCGATCGCCGCGGGCTGTTCCCCCGCGATGCGGTGCAGGACGGTGTCGGCGGCGTGCGCGCCCAGGCAGTACGCCGTGTATGCGCTCATGCGGAACGGCAGATCCGAGGGGGCCGACGAATCACCCGCCGCGACGATGCGTTCGTCGTCGACGCTGGTCAGTGTCTCGTCGGTGAGCAGCCGCCCGGCGGCATCGACGCTCAGCCCGCTGCGAGCGGCCAAGTCCGGCACGCCGAAGCCCGCCGCCCAGATCGTCACAGCACTGGCCAGGGTCCGGCCGTCGCCGAGGACCACCGCGTCTCGCCCGATCGCGGTGACGGTCGCCCCGTAACCTTCGACGACCGTCACTCCGAGTTTCGCGAGGTACTTGTGCGCCGTGCGCCGCGCCTTGGGATGCAGGTACGGACCGAGGACGCTGCCGCACACCAGGGTGACCGCACGCCCTTGGCCGGCCAGCTCGGCGGCGGTCTCGATCCCGGTCGGCCCGCCCCCGATCACCGTCACCGCGGCCGACGAGGGCGTATCGAAGAGAACCGAACGCAGCCGCTGCGCAGCCTCCAAAGTCGCTATCGGATAGGCGAATTCGGCCGCCCCGGGCACCTGCGGCGCGGGGATGCCGCTACCTACCGCATAGATCAGATAGTCGTAGCCGATGCTGTCACCGCCGGCCGGCTGCACCGTGCGCCGCACCGCGTCGATCCGCGTCACGCTGTCGATGACCAGCCGCACCTGCTCGGCCAGGACATCCGGGTAATCGACGACCGCATCGTGCGTCGCGCCCACCAGCTGATGCAACCGCAGCCGCGGAACGAAGACCCGGCGGGGGTTGATCACCGTCACCCGCACGTCGTCACGCTGCGTCAGGCGGTTGGCCGCCATCACCCCGGCATATCCGCCGCCGATCACGAGGACTTCGTTGTTCGTCATGTCTTCCTCCGTTTGCTGAGGGGGTCGGGCATAAGACGCCGCATCTCCCGCGCCTGTGACAGGCCGTGAGGTGGATCACGAAAACCCGGATCGGGTCGTGTCGGCTGAACTAATCGTGCAAACCTCCGCGAAGAAGGCGAAAAACCGCACAAATGAGCGCGGTTTGCACGATTAGCGCGGCCTGACTAGCCGCACGCCCACATCCTGCGTCGCATCCACCGCCCGTCTCGTCCTCGATATGCCGAGCCGAGGCGGCAGCACGGTGTGCCGATGCCGGGCCGGGCTGTCGCTACTCCGCCGGACCCACTTGTTGCCAGACCTCATGTGTTCACCATCGGGGCCGGCCGCTGCCACCGGCGCCGGCCGCCGACGGATGTCAGCGATCCTGGCTTGGACCCGAGGATCGGCTCGGAGGTGGCATTACTGCCCGTGCGGGTGGTGCGGAGGGTTTCTCGGCCGCGGGACCGTCACCGGGCGCACTGCTCGAAGTGCTCTGCCCCGGTGCGGCGTCCGGGCGTGGCGCCACTTCGCAGGCGTTCGGCGCCGGGACACCGGACAACCGTTCGCCCAGCCACTGCGTCGAACCGAGAAAGCCGTCGAAGTAGCCGAGAATGTGCTCTCCGCCCACGATGCTCTTCGTGGTCGGAACTCCCAGAGCGCACTGTTCGGCATAGAACGCCTCGGCCTTGGCGACCGGCATCCAGGGATCGTGCACGCCGTTGTAGACATAGATCGGCATGCCGGCCTTCCTGCCCTTCAGGCTCAATCGGTGGAACATCATGTCGGCGAATTCGGTGTGAAGCGGGTCGGCCATATTCGCCACGGCCGCATAGGGTACGAACACTCCGATGTCCGCCATGGTCGAACTGCACACATCCTTGAGCGGGGAAATGGCCGCCCATTGCGCCAGATGATTCATGCGGCTGAGGATTTCGGGATGTTCGCGGGCCAGCGCGAGCGTCACCGTGAGCATCAGTCCCGAGGCGTAGGTGCCGTCGAAGGTCTTCGCGAACGATTCGTAGTCGACGGGCAGGCCGCCCATCGCGGCCCCGGCCAGGCTGGGGGTCAGTTCCGGGGCGTATTCGTGCGCGAGCATCGCGGCGGCGTAGCTGGCGATGGCGCCGCCGGAGTAGCCGGTCATCGCGAAACGGCTCTCGCCGAACTCGTCCGGCATCAGATGGCGTATCGCCCGCACGGTGTCGAGCATGATGTGGCCGGCCACGGTCGGCTCGGCGTAGGCCATCAAGGGCCCCTCGTGGTCCGGGATCACGACCGCGTAGTTCCGGCTCGCCGCCCACATCGTCGGTGACGGGACGAAATCGTTGCCGGTGCCGCCGGTCGTGATGTCGAATCCGCGGGAGAACACGTAACCGGGAGTGCAGCGCCGGTTGAGCGCGTTGATCGGCGGCGCGTTCAGCAGCACCGGTCGGCTCCCCGGCCCGGTCCACCCGCCGAAGGGCAACAGCAGTGTCGCGGTCCCGAAGGACGGCGCCCCGGAGGAGTTCGTGGTCCGGAATTTCACCTGTATCGCCCGCTGGACCGGCGTGAGCACCGTCAGGAAGACCATCGGCACCCCCGGCCAGCTGACATCCCGCGATTCGATGACGTCACCAGGTGCGTAATGCCCGAGATCCGCCGGTGCCTCGTCGAAGAACGGATCCCCCGTCGGACTGGATTGAATCGCCTTCCACAGCGCCTGCGGATCCGAAGACCCGCCCGGATCGGCGGCCGCAGACCCGATCCCGGGCAGCACCGACGTAGGCGCGGGAATGGTGTCGTCGAGCCATTTCTGAAACGCCGACGGCCCCGGATCCTTGTGTGCGGCAGGGGGATTCGGCTCGGAGGACGCACCGCCCGGAGCGCCGGCCGACGGCGCAGCAGGACTGGGCGCTGACGGCGCAGGTCGATCGGAGGACGACGGCGCAGCGGGACCGGCTCCCGACGGAGGAGCAGGATCAGCGGCCGACCGCGAAGCAGGGCCCGCCCCGGGCTGCACAGAGCGATCGGCCGTTGACGGCACGGCCGGAACGACCCCGGACGGAAGAGCGGAACCAGCGGTCGACGCCGACCCGGGACCGGCCCCAGACTGTACAGGCCGATCGTTCGTGGGCGGCGCAGCAGGAACGGCTCCCGACGGCACAGCATTATCAGCGGCCGCCGGCGCAGCAGGGCCCAATCCTGGCTGCACAGAGCGATCGGCCGTTGACGGCACGGCCGGAACGACCCCGGACGGCACAGCAGGATCAGCGGCCGACCGCGCAGCAGGACCCGACCCAGACTGTACAGGCCGGTCGGCGGTTGATGGCGCAGCCGGGCCGGACGCGGAAGGCGCGGCATGATCGGGGGCGGGTGGCTCGGCTGGACCGGGCATCGAGGGAACAGCCTGCTCGGGGATGGACGGTTCGCCGGGGACCGATGCGGACGGAGTCGTCTGGCCGGTGGTGGACGGTGCTTGGGTAGGCGACGGCGGGCTGGCGACCGCGGCGGCCTGCGCCAACCCCACTGCACACCCGATCGCCACCGTGACCGCGACGCTCCGCAGACATTTCACGACAACACACCCGCCCTGTCAGAGTTGTACTCGAACCGAAGGTCGTGCAGAAGTGGAACAGTCCCGGCAAATCCGGCACACAAGGGCGCACGTCGGCAGCGGCCGGCGCCGCACCGACTTCCGAAAGATACTCCCGGTCCAGGCGAAATCATCGGATCTGTTGCGGACACGCCCGGCACGTGTCCCTTCGACACCGTCGCACGCAACACCGGTTGGCCTGCGCGGGGTCGAACAGATCGTGCACGCCTCGGCGAAACTTCGCGATGTCCCGATGAGGCGACGCACTTTGCACGATTGGTTCGCCCTCGATTGAACCGGCGAGCGCCGAAAGACCGTGCGTCGCTGTCGCGGTCCTAACGCACGACTTCGGAAGGGGGAAGTCCGGCCGACGCCGCGTCCCTCCAGCGCCCATGCGGGCAGGAGCTCACGCGCCGACAGCCACTCCTCGGGTATTCCGCGTATCGAACCTCGGGAGCCGACTCCCGAGTAGGCGGCCACGATTCCGCCGACGGTCGCGGCGGTGGTGTCCGCGTCGCCGCCCGATCACCGATCTCAGACAGGTTCGGCCACAATGGGCTCCACCACCGAGTGATCGGAGTCCGCCTGGTGACATGTGGCGCTGCCGAAACCGATCGGCTCTCACCCGACTTCCATCGCCTGTGGCAGGCCTCGACCGTCAGTCAATTAGGCAGCGCCTTGGGCGCGGGCGCTCTCCCACTGGTCGCCATCCTCGTCGTGCACGCCTCGGCCCTTCAGGTCTCGCTGATGGCAGCGATCGCCGGAATTGCCAGTGCGGCAATCGCATTGCCGATGGGATCGTTCATCGAATTTCGTCGCAAACGCCCCATCATGATGCACGCCGACCTCGTCTCGTTCGCGGCCCTCGCCAGTGTTCCTCTGGCCGCATGCTTCGGTGCACTGACCTACGGGCAACTCTGCGTCGTACTCGCGCTGCAAACCCTGTGCGAAATGGTGTTCAACGCCGCCAGTGGGGCCTATGTCAAGGCCATCGTCGCCGAGTCGCAACGGGTGCGAGCCAACAGCCGGTTCGAATCGACCTTCTGGACCGCGTCCACCATCGGCGCTCCGATCGGCGGCGTTCTCATCACGACATTCGGCGCGACGATCACCGTGGCGCTCGACGCGGTCAGTTATCTGCTGTCCGCGTTCGGGACCCGGAGCATCGCAACCGTCGAACCGATACCGGCGCATGCCCCCACCGAGCACCAGTGGCGTCGTGAGATCCGCAGCGGATGGACTTATATCTTCGATCACCCCGTACTGCGCCGCCTGTTCTGGAACGGCATGCTCTTCGGCGGAGCGGTCACCCTCACCACCCCCTTGCTCGCCCTGCTCATGCTGCGCGAACTGCACTTCGCACCGTGGCAGTACGGACTCGCCCTGGGGCTGCCCTGCCTCGGTGGCCTGCTCGGATCCTTGTGCAGCCCAAGACTTGTGGCGCGATTCGATCAACGCGCGGTCCTCCTCGGCTCCGGTACGTTGCGTACCTGCTGGATGGGGCTACTCCTGATCGCAGGCCCCAGCCCACTGGGCCTCCTCGTCATCCTGACCGCCGAAACTCTCCTGCTCCTCTGCGCCGGAGTGTTCAACCCGGTCTTCGCCACGTACCGAATGAACTGCACCACCGACGATCACATGAGCCGCGTCCGCACGGCATGGTCGATCAGTGCGAAGAGCGTCCAGCCCGTGTTCATCGCCCTGGGCGGTCTCATCGCGGGCGCGACCAGCCCGCGGGTGGCGATCGGCTGCGCGACCGCAGCGGTGCTCGCCAGCTCGGCCCTCCTGCCCTGGCGGCAAACCGAGACAACGGCGCCACGCGACTCCGACGGAACCGCATCCGCACACTGCGCGGTGTAACAGCGGCACTGCGTCGAGGCACCTGCCGCACGACGCGTTTCGAGCCGACATCACGGTGTGCCGCCGGATACGAACGGCGGCCGACACGCACGCCAGAAACGTCAGTGCTGTGCTCGCGGCAAGGCCAACGTCAGCGCACCCAATCCGAACGACACCACGGCCAGGGCGACCATCATGGTGAGCGCGCCGTCGAGGGTGTGGGAGCGGAAGAACAGGGTGGTCAGAACCGCCAAACCCAGTGCGTTGCCGATCTGTTCGATGGTCGGGACCACACCGGACGTCTCCGACATGTGGTCGGCGTTCAGGCCCGACAGCATGATCGGCTGGATTTGGACTGCGAAGATTCCTACTCCGAAACCGGCTGCGCAGACGGCGGGGGCGGCGATGAGGGGGTTGGCGATGCCGCTGGTGAGGTGGAGGTAGATGGCGCCGCCGCCCATGCAGCCGCCGTAGAGGGTGACGCCTGCGGCCAGGATCAGGATTCCCCATCGGCGGACCAGGAACAGGGAGGCGATCGCTCCGGCGCCGGCGCCCAGCGCGAACAGCGTCATGACGATCGCGGTGTGCCAGGGGGTGTAGCCGAGGACGTCCTGCATCGTGATGGAGGCGGCGAAGACGAAGGCGGTGAACAGGCCGAAGAAGAGGCAGACCAGAATGGAACCGATGCGGAAGCCCTTGTCGGAGAACAGGTCCAGGCGCATCAGAGGGCTGTCGCCGCGGGACGCACGCCTGATCTGGTGGGCCACGAACAGGGCGCACATCACCGCTCCGGCCAGGCCGAGGGCGATCGGCTGGGCTTGCCAGCCGAGTTGCTGTACCAAGGCGAGAGCGTAGACGACCAGGAGTAGGCCGAGTCCGGACAGTGCCGCACCACCCAGGTCGAGGCGGTCGGGTGACGGCGGGCGGCCGATGCGCAGGTAGCGCCAGGCGAGGGCGAAGGCGACCATGCCGATGGGCAGGTTGATCAAAAAGACCGTGCGCCAGCCCCAGCCGCCGATGTCGAGGGTCAGCAGGGCGCCGCCGAGGATGGGGCCGAGCATGCCCGCGAAACCGGCGACGCCGCCGTACATGGCGAAGACCAGGGAGTGGCGTTCGCGGGGGAAGCTGGCGATGAGGATGGCGATGGTTTGGGCTGCCATGCCCGCGCCCGCCGCGCCTTGTACGACGCGGGCGACAACCAATTCCGTTGCCCCCGTGCACAATCCGCACCACACCGATGCGGCGGTGAACGCGACCACCGACGTGAGGAACATGGCGCGGCGACCGACGACGGCGCCGAGGCGGGCGGCGCTGAGCAGCGTGCAGGCGAAGGCGAGTGAATAGCCCGAGATCACCAGCAGTTCCGCCGAACGTGAGGCGCCGAGATCGGAGGTCATCCTCGGCAGGGCTGTGTTGACGATCGTCACGTCGATCATCTGCATGAACACCGCGATCAGACAGCCGGCGAAGGCCAGCCATGCCGCCGATTCGGAAGGCGACGAGACAGCAAGCAGGGCACTATCTTCGGGCTCACCGAGCTTCCCCGGCTCGCCGATGCCATCAACTGTGCTGCGGACCATTCGATCTGCGACCACTGCTCGGTCGCCGCGCGCCGACCGCGCGCTGTCGGTCCCGCCCGTCATCGAGCCACCGCGCTCGCCCTGCGCGTCGTGCCCAACGCCTGTCCGCTCCCGGTCGTGCCCGTCATCCGACGAGCTCGATCACGCTGCGCGGCGCCGACAACGCCAGTTCGGTCGGAAAACTCGAGCGCACCAGACGATGGGGAGGTTCGACCTCGATATGCACCACGAACGGCGGCAGCAATCCGCCGATCATCTTGTCCAGCAACATGTTCACCTGCCCGAAGCTCGGCCGCAGGCGCACCTGGCGGCATTCGATCTCGCCCGCGCCGACTGCCACCACCGCGCGCTTGTCCACGCGGGCGACCAAGGGCCAATGGACCGAGAAGGCCAGCCACGTATCGATCGACTGCGCCGCGCCCTCGGTGAGGTCGAGTCCGCGGAGCAGGGTCATTCCGCCGACGATCGGCATGATGTCGGTGGGGAACGGGGCTGGTGCGCCGCCGATCGGGAGGTGGACGGTGTCGATGAAATGCGCTTCCTCGCGGGAGACGACCACACCGCTGGAGCGGGTTTCGGCGCGGTAGTCCTCGGCGCGCAGGAATCCGCCGATCCGGCCGAAGCGCTGGTCGATGGTCAGCTCCAGTTCGCCGTCGCCGCTCGATGCCTCGAGCAGCGTCCGGTAGCCGCCGTTCTCGTGGGTGACGACGCTGGTCAGCTCGAAACCCGACCTGCGGCCGTCGGTTGCGACCGTGTACCGGCATTTTTCACCATCGGGTATGCCGGGGTCGCGAAAGAGCGT
This sequence comes from Nocardia cerradoensis NBRC 101014, assembly GCF_000308535.1. Lineage (GTDB taxonomy): Bacteria > Actinomycetota > Actinomycetes > Mycobacteriales > Mycobacteriaceae > Nocardia > Nocardia cerradoensis. The sequence continues at coordinate 18,062 of NZ_BAFW01000115.1, forward strand.
GGGCACGGGGCCTTCCGACACCACGAAACCTCCTGTAGTTCAGTTCGTTTCCGCGCCGTGGTCGATGATCGACGCGAAAACCGTGCGCATCGCCGCGATGTAGCGCTCGACCGAGCCGTGGGCGACCGCGGTGTCGGGGTAGATGACGCTCAGCGTCGTTCCCGACGGCAGCCGGTTGACCCAGATCAGCGCCTCCTCCGAGGCGGCGCGGTTGGCGTAGACGCCGGCCGTCACCTCGTCGAAGAACTCGTGGCCGAGGAAGTCGCGGGCGTCGATGAACGAGATCATCGGTGTGACCCAGCCGGGTTCGGCCTTGATCTCCGAGTCCGCGGGCAGCAGTTCGAGCACCCGATGAAACGAGGTGGGCGCCAAGCGGAGCCCGTTCTCGTAGGCGCGCTGGGCCAGCGTCAGGGTGCGGGTGACGGGGGTACCGGGCCCGAGCGGAAAGGCCACCGGCACCAGCGTCACATACCAGCCCACCGAATTGCCCTCCGCCGCCGAAGTTCTCGTGCTCACCGGCGTCATCCCGAAGTAGTAGTCGGAATCGGTGAGATCGCGTTCGGCCAGGGCCGCCGCCGCGAAGACCCCGCCCACGAATTCCGCGTCGTTGGCCCGGCAGATCTCTTCGAAGGCCAGTGCCTGCTGCTCGTCCAGCAGGGTGACCGTGCGGTGGGCGCTGCGATTGTAGCCGTCGGAGCGCTTGCCCAGGTCCAGCGGGAACGACGGCAGCCGATTGTCGTTGCCGCGCAACAACTGTAACCACTTCTGCACGCCCGGCGAGGACAGCGTCAGCAGATCGCTGTAGGCGCGCTCGGTAACGCAGTAGTCCAGATAGCTCGCCGCCGGTGGCAGTGGTTCGGCCTCACCGCTCAGTTCCGACAGATACAGCTGTGCGAAATCGGACGCGGACAGGTACTGCCCGAGACCGTCGGTGTGCAGGTGGTCGACGGCGAGGTAGACCGTGGTCGCGTCACCGTGTTCGATGGCGCCGAAGGTGAAGCAATCCCACTGGAACGGATCGGGAGTCGTCTTCTCGACGTGCCGGCGAATCGCGGCCGGATCGTCGATCCACCCGTAGTCGATCGGAACGAAGTCCACCACGTCCTCGGGCACCAGATGCCGTCGCACGATGCCGTCGGCGCCGATGTCGAACCAGGTGCGGAAGGTGTCGTGCCGCAACAGGAAGGCGTTGACGATCCGCGTCATCGCCTCCCGGTCCAGGCCACCGGTCGGGATCTGCGCGGTGGCCAGGCACAGTCCGGAGAACCGGAAGTCGGCGGCGGCGTGCCGATCCGCTTGGCGCAGATACTGTTCCTGTTGCAGCGACGGTGGCGCCGGATGCACCGGGGCGGTCCGGGCCCGCGCCACCGCTTCCGGGGACGCGACCCAGGTGACCATCCGCCCCGGTGGCGGTGACCATTCGTCGATGAGTCCGAAATCGACCACGGTTACACTACTCACTTCCACCGGAGGGCACCGACACGGCGGGCCATCAGCTGACCCCCGCCATCTCCGCGACCGCACCGGCCGGCGCGTCGTGACCGTTCGACTCGGGCGCGGGCCGGGAACCGTTCGCAACGGCACCGTCCACTGCCGCGGCCAGGGCCGCCGGATCCGGTTGGGCGCCACCGGGTTCGTGCGCCAGGATCAGTTCGGCCACCTTCGGTCCGGCCTGCTCCAGGCTGAACGAGCGGCCCATCTGCAGCGACATCAGGTCGATGCCGAGCGTCTTGGTGACCCGGGCGCCGAGTTCGACCGCCATCAGGGAATCCAGGCCCAGCTCCGGCACCGGGATCGTCATATCGATGGTGTCGACGTCCACGCCCATCACGACGGCCAGCTCGCCGGCCATCAGCCGCGCGATATGCGGTCCGCGCTTGGATTCCTCCATCGCGGCCAGCTCCTCGCGCAGCCGGGCCAGCTCGGAGGTGTCCTTCGCCGAGGCCCGGGCCAGTGCGGCGGTGCGACCGGTGCGAGCCAGCTGCGGGAAGGTTCCGGTGAGCTTGGCCCAGTCGGTCGGGATGACCGCCACCCGGGTCACGCCCAGGCGCAGGGTCTGCTCCAGGTAGGCGGTGGCGTCGCCCATATCGATCGGGCCGAATCCGACCAGGTCGAGATATTTCTCGGAGGTCTCGTTCGCCGCCATACCGCCGGCGCCGGAGAGGTGTCCCCAGCCGACGCACAATGCCCGCTCCCCCGCGGCCGACCAGCGCAGCGCCAGCGATTCGACCGCGACATTGGCCGCGCAGTAACTGTATTGGCCGTAGATGCCGTACATCGAGCCGCCCGAGGAGCACAGCACGAACATGTCGAGGTCGATACCCGCCTCGGCGACGGCCCGGTGCACGATCTGCGCGCCCAGCACCTTCGGCAGATAGACCTGTTCGAGCTGGCCGAGTTCCATCTTGGCGAGGTTGTTGTCCGCGACCGCACCCGCGGCGTGGAATACCCCGCGCAGTGGACGGTCCGCGGTGTGGATGCGCGCGACGGCATCGGCGACCGCGCCGGAGTCGGTCACGTCGAGCAGTTCCTCGACGATCTCGATCCCGATCGCGCGCCACGCCTCGAGCTGACGACGCGCTTCCTCCGTGGTCGCACCGCGCCGCCCGGCCAGCACCAGTCGCCGCGCACCGCGCAAGGTCAGCCAGCGGCCGATCGCCAGGCCGAATCCACCGAAGCCGCCGGTGATCAGATACGTTGCGGTGTCGCTGATTCCGACATCGGGCAGATACGGGCGCACCGGCGGTTCGGGTGCGTCCACGCGCAACGCGATACGCGCCGGCCGCGACGAGCGCAGCGTCTCCTCGAACGCCTTGCTCACCTCGGCGGTGTCGAACATGTGATACGGCAGCGGACGGTAGGTGCCCTCGGTGACCTTGTCGAACACTCGTTGCAGCAGAGCCGCGAGCCGTTGCGGCTTCACCTTGACGAGGCGATCCAGATCCATCGAGAAGTACGACAGGTTCTTGTCGAAATTGGCCAGTTCCAGTAGCCCACCGGTGTAGATGTCGGCCTTGCCGACCTCGACGATGCGGCCGAATTCGGCTGCGGCGTTGAAATTCTGGCGCAGGATTTCACCGGGTGCGCTGCTGACGATCACATCGGCGCCCGCGCCGCCGGTGATCGCGGCGACCTCGTCGACGAAGTTCAGCGAACGTGAATTCACCGCGTAGTCCGCGCCCATCGCCAGCACGTGGGCGCGCCGCTCCGGGGTGCCGGCGGTGCCGATGACGGTGGCGCCGCGAGCCTTGGCGACCTGGATGGCGGCGGTGCCGACACCACCGGCCGCGCCGTGCACGAGCACCGTCTCCCCCGGTTCCAGCCGGGCCAGATCCAGCAGGGCGTATTCGGCGGTGCCGAAGGCGATGATGCTGGTGCAGTGCCCGGGATCGGTGCCCTCGGGCAGGACGACCGCGAGCTGCCGGTCCACGACCGCGAAGCGGCGCATCATGCCCTTGGCGGCCACACCGACCAGATCGCCCTCGCTCACGCCCTCCACGCCCGGGCCGATTCGCACCACGGTGCCGACCCCCTCCATACCGGGCACGGTGCCGAAATACGTCGGGGCGAGCTCGCGTTC
>NZ_BAFW01000114.1 GCF_000308535.1 Nocardia cerradoensis NBRC 101014
GAAGGTGCTGGCCGAACTGCAGAACCGCACGACCGTCGGCAAACTGGCACTGCGGCCGTGACCACGACTCCTACACTCGGCGATATGACGGCGCAGCCACGGGCAGCGGACCGGGACCGATTCGCCGCCGACTCCGAGCGCTACCGCCGGGAGCTGCTGGCGCACTGCTACCGCATGGCCGGTTCGGCGCAGGATGCCGAGGATCTGGTGCAGGAAACCTACCTTCGGGCCTGGCGCTCCTACGCCGGATTCGAGGGCCGGGCGTCGATGCGGTCGTGGCTGTACACGATCGCCACCAACGTCTGCCTCACCGCGCGGACGGCGCGCCACACCCGCGTCCTGCCCTCGGGCCTCAACGGCCCGGACGGTGAGCCCGATCGGGGACCGAGAGACACTGCGGCAGGGGAGGTTTCGTGGCTGGAACCAATGCCGGACGGCTGGATCGCGGCGGACACCGACGATCCGGCGGCGGTGGTGGTCGCGCGCGAATCGCTGCGCCTGGCCCTGGTCGCGAGCCTGCAGCACCTGCCCGCCCGCCAGCGCGCCGTCCTTCTGCTGCGCGAGGTGCTGGCCTTCTCCGCGGCCGAGACCGCGGAGATTCTCGGCACCACCACCGCGGCGGTGAAGAGCGGCCTGCAGCGTGCCCGCGCCCGCCTCGACGAACTGGAACCCGCCCCCGAGGCACTGCTGGAGCCGACGGACCGGCGCGCACGCGCGCTGCTCGACGGCTACATCGCGGCCTTCGAGCGATCCGATGCCGCCCTGCTGGAACAGGTGTTGCGCACCGATGCCACGCTGGAGGCGACCCCGTTCCGCGAGTGGCAGGCCGGGCGGGAACGCTGCATCCGGATGCTCGCCACCTCTGTGCTGGGTACACCCGGCGAGTGGCGGATGGTCGCCACCACCGCCAACGGCCAGCCCGCCGCCGTCGTCTACCACCGCGGCCCGGACGCAGTGCTGCGGGCGGACGGGATAGTGGTGCTGGCTGCGACCGGCGCGGGGGTGTCGCGCGTGGTGAAGTTCCACGATCCGGCCCTGGTCGCACTGTTCGGCCATCCGGATTCGATCGCGGGCTGAGCCGAGGTCAGCGGCGCACGGGCAGGATCAGCTGGGCGCCGGTGACGGGGTGGTCGATGACCTCGACGGGATGGCGGTAGACGGTGGTCAGCAGGTCGGTGGTGAGAATGTCGCGGGGGCGGCCGACCGCGGCCAGGCGGCCTCCGTCGAGCACGGCGACGCGGTCGGCGTAGGCGGCGGCCAGACCGAGATCGTGCAGCACGACCACCACGGCCGCACCCTCGGCGGCACGGGCCGCGGCCAGGCGCAGCACCTGTTCCTGATGGCCGAGATCCAGTGCGGCCGTGGGCTCGTCGAGCAGCAACGTCTCGGTGTCCTGGGCCAGCACCCGGGCCAGCGCCGCGCGGGCACGCTCGCCGCCGGACAGCGCCGGGAACGGCCGCGCGGCGAGATGTTCGATATCGGTGGCCGCCAGCGCGGCGGCGATCGCCTGATCGTCGACGTCCTGGCGCGGGGTGCGAGCCCAGGGGGAGCGGCCCATGGCGACGACCTCGCGGACCGTGAACGGGAATCCGACGGTATGGTTCTGCGGCAGCACCGCGCGGCGGCGCGCCATATCGGTGGGGGTCCAGTCGGCGACCGGCCGGCCGTCGAGTTCGACTGTGCCGCTTGCCGGTTCGAGCTCGCCCGACAGCGCGGCCAGCAAGGTGGACTTGCCCGCCCCGTTGGGGCCCACCAGGGCCAGGATCTGCCCGGCGACGACGTCGATGTCGACCGCTTCGAGCACCGCTCGCCCGCCGCGCGCGATATCGATGCCGCGTGCCCGCAGGGTCACAGCGCCGCGCGGTGCCGGCTGCGGGATGCCCTGTGCGGGACGGAGTCTGCGGATCAGCGCGCGCACCCGTGCCGTGCCCGTGCCGCTCATGCCCAGCCTCCCGATCGGGCGCGGGTGCGCCGCAGCAGCCAGAAGAAGAACGGCCCGCCGACCAGCGAGGTCAGCATGCCCAAGGGCAGATCGGCGTTGTGGACCAGGGTCCGGGCGCCGATGTCGGCGGCCAGCAGCACCACCGCGCCGAGAATCGCCGACAGCGGGATCAGCACCCGGTGCGCGGGACCGACGAGCATGCGCACCACGTGCGGGACGATCAACCCGACGAACAGGATGATGCCGGTGAAGGCCACCCCGGCGGTGGCCAGGATCGCGACGACGACGATCACATTGCGCCGCAGTCGTTCCACGTCGACACCGAGGTGCCGCGCCGCCGATTCCCCGAGCGCGAGCAGATCCAGGCGCGGAGCCATCACGATCGCCGCCGCCACGCCCACCGCGGCCAGCGGCGCCACCACGGCCACCGCCTGCCAGGTGGCGCCGTTCAGGCTGCCCATCTGCCAGAACACGATCTGATCGCGAGCGGCGGGGGAGGCGGTGAACAGCAGAAACGACATCAGACCACCGGCGAAGGCGTTGACCGCGACACCGGTCAGCACCAGCGTCACCGTTTCGGTGCGCCCGCCCGAGCGCGACAGCAGATACACCGCCAGCGTGGTCCCGAGTCCGGCGACGAAGGCGCCACCGGCGACCGACCAGGCCGCCGCGAACGCGCCACCGACCACGATCACCACGCCCGCACCGACGGCCGCGCCCGCGGACACACCGATCACGCCGGGTTCGGCGAGGGGATTGGCGAACACCCCCTGCAGCAGCGCACCGGCGGTCGCCAACGCCGCACCGACCAGCATCGCCAGCACCACGCGCGGGAACCGGACCTCCCACAGCGTGACCTCACCGGCGGGGTGGTGCGGCATCGGACCCCAGTCGAGCCCGATCCGGTGCAGCACGCTGCCGGCCACCTCGAGCGGGGTCGTGGGAACCTGTCCGACAGCGGCCGAGATCAGCGCCAGCATCACCAGCAAGGCGATCGATACCGCGAAGACGACGGTGATGCGGGACCAGCGACGCGGTGTGCGCGGGCCGACGACAGCTTCCCCGGTATCGGGACCGTCCGGACCCGGGAGCGCCGAAATCAGCGGCTCCGCAGCGGTATTCGAGCCGGTCGCAGTTCGTGGACCCGCCGAGTGCGCGGCAGTCCGTTCCGCGCTCGACGCCACATCGGCACCGATCCCCGAGCCCCGCGCAGGATCTGGGCCCGATCGTTCGGCATCTCCGCCGCTGTTCGTATCGTGCTCGGCTGCGCCCGCGCGCTCCGGGTCGTGCGCGCCACTCTCACCCGATCCGGTCGAAACCTCTTGCGCCCCGACCGATTCTGTGGGCCGTTCCGGATTCGGCGCCGTGGGACGAAGACCGGAATCGGCGGACTCCTCACCGGGTGAATCGCCGGGGGTCATGCGGGCTGGGCGCCGTAGACGGCCTTGGACAGCGCTTCGAGCACGTGCCCGGTCTCGGGTCCGAAGCTGAGCAGCACCGCATCGGACATGTCGACGATGCGGTGATTGCGCCCGGCCGGCGTCTGTGCCACACCGGGCACCTTCTCCAGACCGTCGACGCCGCCGACCGATTTCAGCCCGTCCGACATCACCAGCAGCACATCCGGCGCGGCGCTGATCATCGCCTCACTGGTGATGGTGGTGAACGGCTCGGTCAGTCCCGCCGCGGTTCCGGCGTCGACGCCGCCCAGCGCGGTCACCAGCGAATCGGCGCCCGAGCCGGGCCCGGCGAGCATGGTGATCGCGGTGCTGCGCAGATACACGAATCCGATTTTCAACGGCGGCTGGTGTTTCGGCACCGCGGCCGTCGCGGCGGTGATTTCGGCGTGGGTGCGGTCGGCCAGTTTCACCCCTTGGTCGTGGACGCCCAGCGCATCGGCGACCGATCGGATCTGCGGGCCGACGCCGTCGATGGTGCGCTGCGGATCGAAGTAGACGACCGTGATGCCCAGCGCACGCAGCTGATCACGCATGGTGGGGGTGGCGCTGGTGGTGTCGGTGAGGAAGACCGTGGGCCGTTGCGCGGCAACGGCTTCGATGTTGATGCTGCCGTTGCCGCCCGCGACGTTGGGCACATCACGCACCGCGGGAAAGGCCGCCGACGTCGACCGGCCCACCAGTTTCGAACCCAGACCCAGCGCCCACACGGTCTGGGCGAGAGTGCCGTAGCGGTCGACGGCCACGATCCGCTCCGCGGAGGTGACGGTAACCTCGGCGCCGTCGAACGAGTGGACCGTGACCGGCAGCGCCGGTGCCGGTGCCGGGCCGATCGGCGTCGGATCCAGATTCGCCAGCGTCGCGGTCGCGGCCCCCTGCCGCCCGCCCGAGGTGGCGCTGCCGCCGCACGCGGTGGCGACTCCGACGACGAGCACGGCCCCGAGCATCGCGAGCAGCCACCGGGTGCCGGGCGTCCGCCGCCACGTACCCGGCTCGGTCGACGCCGAACGGTTCTGCGCGGTCGTCGCAGCCTTCGGCCCCGCCGGTGCGGCGGAGGCGGCGCGGGCCGAACGGACGTCGAGACACCTCATGTAGGCAAGCCTAAGTGGTCGCGCGAACGGGTTGTCATCGCCCTGTGCCCGCACGCTCGCCCGGCTCGGCCGGTCAGATGCCGCTGACGTCGTCGAGAGCGGCCGCGATCGCGCGCGGAAGCTCGAGCGTTTCGGCGGCGAGCACGCCGGTGAGCTGGCCGATATCGCGTGCGCCGACGATCATCGACGCGACACCGGGCCGGTCGCGCAGCCAGGCCGCCGCCACCGCGAGCGGTGAGGTGCCCAGGCCGTCGGCGGCGGTGACCACCGCGTCCACGACCCGGGTGGCGTGTTCGTCGAGACGTTCGCGAATCTCGGCGGCGGTCGCCTCGTCGGCGCCGCGCGAGTCGGCGGGCACGCCGTCGCGATATTTGCCGGTGAGGATGCCACCGGCCAGCGGCGAGGCCGCGATCAATCCGACCCCGTGATGCCCGGCCGCCGGCAGCAGTTCGCTTTCGGCGCCACGTGCCAGCAGCGAATAGGGCGACTGCGCGGCCACGATCGGGGCGGTCGAGGCCAGGGTGGCCAGCTGCCACGCGCTCAGCCCGCGTGCTCCCGCGTAGCGCACCTTGCCCGAACGCACGGCATGGTCGAGGGTGGCCGCGATCTCGTCGAGCGGGGTGTGCCGATCCCAGGCCGCGACACTCCAGATGTCGAGGTAGTCGGTGCCCAGTTCGGCGAGGGTCCGGTCGAGTTGACGCATCAGGGTGCGGCGCGAGGCGTCCACACTCCAGTGGATGCCCGCCGCGGGCCCGCCGTCGGGGTCGGTGACACCGGGCACCGGCACCAGGCCCGCGCATCCGCTGATCACCAGGTCGTCGCGCGGCACCAGCTCACCCACGAGCTCGCCGAGCATGCGTTGGGCGGCCCCGCCCTGATACACGGGCGAGGTGTCGACCAGCGTTCCGCCGGCCTCCACGAAGGCCACCAGCTGCGCCGCCGCGTCCTCGGCATCGGTTTCCCGGCCCCAGGTGTGGGTGGCCAGTCCCATGCGCGATACCCGCAGGCCACTACGACCCACCGCCCGCTGTTCCATCACCACACCGCCCCAGCTCTCGTCACAGTGTCCGAGCCTAGGGCCACAACCGGTCCCGGAAACGGATACCACTCGCGAACCGCCGGAAGATGCGAGGTGCACCACAGCAGCCGCCGGTGCGGGGAGCCCGGCCCGGAACCCGTACGCCGATTCCTCCGACAGCGAAACAGGTTGCACACCAGCGGGTTCCGTATCGCCGGGTGCTGCGTGCGAGGTCGCGGGCCGGTGACGGCGCGAGCACGGCGGCGGTGATCGCCTAGTCTGGTCCCATGACGGTGATCCTGCTGCGGCACGGGGTGTCGACCTCCAACACCGCGCGCACGCTGGCCGGCCGCAGCCCCGGCGTCGAGCTCACCGAGCGCGGCACCGAGCAGGCCCTGGCGGTGGCAGAACGCCTGGCACCGTTACCGATCGAGCACATCGTGCACTCCCCGCTGCTGCGCTGCACGCGCACGGTCTCGCCGCTGGCCGACAAACTCGGCCTCGACCCCGAGCCCGACGAGCGCCTGCTCGAGGTCGATTACGGCGAGTGGACCGGCCGGCTGCTGTCGGAGCTGGTCAAGGAACCGCTGTGGAAGGTCGTGCAGCAGCACGCCTCGGGTGCGGTGTTCCCCGGTGGTGAGGGCCTGGCCCAGGTGCAGTACCGGGCGGTGGCCGCTGTGCGCGCGATCGACGCCGAACTGGCCGAACGTCACGGCCGCGACGCGCTGTGGGTGGCGTGCACGCACGGCGACGTGATCAAGTCGCTGCTGGCCGACGCGTTCGGCATCCATCTCGACGGGTTCCAGCGCATCGTGGTGGAACCGGCCTCGATCAGCGTCGTGCGCTACACCCCGGCCGCCCCCTACGTGTGGCGGGTCAACGACACCGGTTCGGACCTGTCGGCGCTGGCCGCGGTCGCACAACCGTCCGAGCAGCGCGCCGGGCCCGTCCCCGGCGGTGAGGTGGGCGCCGCGTCGCGGGCGGATAATGGGAATATTGCGGATCCCCCCGATTCGGGGAACGAGCGTAATCAGTGATGCAGTCGGTTTCAGGAGGTGCAGATGGCCCGAGCAATCCATGTGTTTCGCACCCCCGACCGTTTCGTCGCCGGAACCGTCGGTGAGCCAGGGGATCGCGCCTTCTATCTACAGGCCGTGCAGGAGCCCCGCGTGGTGAGCGTGCTGCTCGAGAAGCAGCAGGTGAAGGTCCTCGCCGACCGGATGGGCCTGCTCCTGGACGAGGTGGCCCGTCGGTTCGGCGCGACGGTGCCGCCACAGGCCGAGGACGTCAACGACACCGCTCCGCTCCAGATGCCGATCGACACCGAATTCCGGGTCGGGACAATGGGTTTGGGCTGGGACGCCGACGCCGGCGCGGTGGTGGTGGAACTGCTGGCGATCACCGAGACCGAGGTCGACGAATCGGTGGTCCTCGACGACACCGAGGAGGGACCCGACGCGGTGCGGGTGTTCCTGACCCCGGAGCAGGCGCGCGAGTTCGCGTTGCGGTCGGCGAAGGTGATCGCGGCCGGGCGTCCGCCGTGCCCGCTGTGCGGGGAACCGCTCTCCCCCAAGGGCCACATGTGTGTGCGCACCAACGGTTACAAGCGCGGCGACATCTTCGGCGCGACCGATCTGGAGGACTGAGGACCGGTGACCACGCGCGCGGCGGCCGCAGACGAGGGCGCGGCCCGCGACGGCCTCTACAGCGGTGAATTGTCGATCATCGGGCGGGTGACCACTGCCAGCAACCTGACCCTGGTCTGCGAGATCGACGCCCCGGCGGTCGACGGAGGCGGGGAACCGCTGCGGGTGGTGTACAAGCCGGTGCGCGGTGAGCGGCCGCTGTGGGATTTTCCCGACGGCACGCTGGCCGGACGTGAGGTGGCCTCGTATCTGGTGTCGGCGGCGCTGGGCTGGTCGGTGATTCCGGAGACGATCCTGCGGGACGGGCCGCTGGGCCCCGGCATGGTGCAACGCTGGATCGAGACCGTCGACCCGGGTGAGTCGGCTCCGCAGCGCCTGGATCTGGTGGATCTGGTGCCCGCCGGTGCGGTGCCCGCCGGATTCCGTGAGGTGCTGCGGGCGGTGGACGGCACGGGTGCGCGGGTGTCGCTGGTGCATGCCGACGATCCGCGGCTGCGCCGGATGGCGGTGCTGGACGTGTTGCTCAACAACGCCGACCGCAAGGGCGGGCACGCCCTCGAAGGCGTCGACGGCGGCGTCTACGGTGTCGACCACGGCATCTGCCTGCACAGCGAACCGAAATTGCGTACGGTGCTGTGGGGCTGGGCGGGGGAGCCGGTGGGGGAGGAACTGCTCGGCGATATCGCCGGATTCGCCGACCGGCTCTCGGGTCCGATCGGTGCGGCGCTGGCCGAGCACATCACCGACGACGAGATCGAGGCCCTCGAGGCGCGGGCGCGTGAGCTGCTGAACGATCCGGTGCTGCCGCAACCGATCAGCTCCCGTCCCATTCCCTGGCCGGCGTTCTGATCTGCGGCGGCTCCGCTCGCCTCGATCCGCCGACGTGCGGGCCGCATTCGGTGCGCGCGGCGCGCAACGGTTGACTTCGCCGGATCGGCCGCCTCGGCCGAGGTCGGATGTGGTGGCGAACACCCCGCGACGGGCCCGGTAGCCGGGGTCGGCGGGCGAGCTGCCCGCCCGGACCCTTACCCTCGAATCATGCAGTCCTGGTCCGAAATCTCCGTTCCCGCCGTCCCCGGATCCGGACCGCCGTTGCGGTTGTTCGATACCGCCGACCGGCAGGTGCGCCCGGTGTCGCCCGGCGCGACCGCCACCATGTACGTCTGCGGCATCACACCCTACGACGCCACGCATCTCGGGCATGCGGCGACCTACCTGGCCTTCGATCTGATCAACCGGATCCTGCGTGACGGCGGCCACGAGGTGCACTACGTGCAGAACATCACCGACGTCGACGATCCGCTGTTCGAGCGGGCCGAACGCGACGGGGTGGACTGGCGCGAACTCGGCACCGGCGAGATCGAGTTGTTCCGCGAGGATATGGCGCAACTGCGGGTGCTGCCGCCGCGCGATTACATCGGTGCGATCGAATCGGTCGGCGAGGTGGTGGAGCTAGTGGACAAGCTGCTGGCCGCCGGGGCCGCGTATGTGGTCGACGACGCCGAATACCGCGACATCTACTTCCGCCACGACGCCACCGAACAGTTCGGCTACGAATCCGGTTACGACCGCGCCACGATGGAGCGGCTGTTCGCCGAACGCGGCGGCGACCCGGAGCGCCCGGGTAAGCGCGACCCGATCGACGCGCTGCTGTGGCGGGCGGCGCGGCCGGGTGAGCCGTCGTGGCCGGCGCCGTTCGGCGAGGGCCGTCCGGGCTGGCATATCGAGTGTGCGGCGATCGCGTTGAACCGGCTCGGCCCCGAATTCGACATTCAGGGCGGCGGCAGCGATCTGATCTATCCGCATCACGAGTATTCGGCCGCGCACGCCGAGGCGCTGGTGTCGCATCGGCGCTTCGCCCGCCACTACGTGCATGCCGGGCTGATCGGCCTGGACGGCGAGAAGATGTCCAAGTCACGCGGCAATCTGGTGTTCGTGTCGAAGTTGCGGCGCGCCGGCGTGGATCCGTCCGCGATCCGGCTGGGTCTGTTCGCCGACCACTACCGCACCGATCGGCAGTGGTCGGATGCGGTGCTCGAGCAGGCGCAGCAGCGGCTCGCGCGCTGGCGGCAGGCGGCGGCACTGGAATCGGGTCCGGCGGCCGAGGAAACGGTCGCACGGTTGCGTCAGCATCTGGCCGACGATCTGGACACCCCGAAAGCCCTTGCCGCCGTGGACAGCTGGGTGCAGCAGGCCCTGGAGTACGGCGGCCCGGACACCGCCGCGCCGGGGCTGGTCCGCACCGCGGTCGACGCGCTGCTCGGCGTCACTCTCTGAGCCCATGTGACCGTCTGGGCACAGCCTGCGCGATGCACCGGCTGCCTATTCGCAGCGAATGCAGGGTCAGGTGATCGTCGCCGGCCGCCGACGAGCTGATCCGCAGGTGTCGCACCTGCGGATCAGCTGAAAGCACCGGCTGCAGACCGAAGGCAACGGCATCACCTGTGCCCGTCACCGGGCCTGGGGCGGCAGCCGGTTCGGCCGTTCAGGCGCGGCGGTCGGCGAGCACCCACGAGGTGAGCGCCACCGCGCCGGAGACCACCGCGACCGACGGCCAGGCGCCGATCTTCTCGGCCAGCGGATGCGAGGCGCCCATGGCGCCCACCGAGAGCCCGGTCAGCGCGGCCGCTCCGGGAGTGCCGAGCGCCGCGCGCCAGCGCGGGACCGCGGCCGCGGTCGCCGCGGCGAAGACCACCCCACCGAGTTGCCGCTGCCCGGTCGCCTGCGCGAGCGCGAAACCGCCGAGCAGCCCACCGGCGGCCAGCGCCGACGTCGGCACCGAAGAAATTCCGGCCATACTCACAAACCTCCACACACATCAACCCGAATCGGGACAGCGGCCGGACAGGCTGCGCTCCGACGAAGCGCTGACCGGCCGCGCTCCATTGTTCACCCCATGCTCCGAGCGCCGGATGGCAGCCGATGCAACCTGGTGGCGAGTCAACCGAACAGCGGCAGCGACCCGACGAGCTTGTCGACGTGTTTGCGCCGGCCGTGCAGACCCACGCCGACAGGAGACAGGTGCGCGGTCGGTGTGGCCGCCATCTTGTCGATGTACTCGTCGTAGGTTCTGCATCCCTGGGCCAGGGAACTGAAGCCGACGACGAACATCTCGTCTCGTTCGGCCGCGGCCCGCGCGATGACGCCCACCCGGTCGCGCGGCGCTGTCAGGATCGGCAGCGGGAGGGAGATGACGCCCGGGTGGATCACGCCGTCGGCGTCCTTCACGTCCACGCCGACGAGTCCCTCGACGCGCCTGCCCATGGTCGACGAGAGCACGCTCGCCGCGTTGACCGCGAGTCCGGTGGTCAGCTCGTCGCTGACCACGATCGCGCATTTGTATTCCGGCCGGTCTGTCACTGGTTGCCCTTCCGTGTCTGTCGACGCGCCGCAGCGGCGGCACCGCGTCAAGCTAACAACGGATGCGGAATTTCCGATCGGTTTCCGTGATATGTTCGGCCCTCCAGCGAATATTGCGAATATTGCACGGAAGGTCGGTGCTGACGAGGGTGCTCGACGAATTGGATACGGCGTTGCTGACCCTGGTGCAGCAGGACGCCCGGCTGACGAACAAGGAACTCGCCGCGCGGCTGCACGTGGCGCAGTCCACGTGCCTGGAACGCATCCGCAGGCTGACCAAACGCGGCATCCTGCGCGGCGAGCACGCCGATGTGGACCTGAAACAGATCGGCCGCGGCACCCAGGCGATGGTGGCGGTGCAGCTACGGCCACCGGACCGGGCGGTGATCGAATCGTTTCAGGGGTTCGTCGCGAATCTGCCGGAGGTCCTGTCCTACTTCGTGATGGCCGGCGGTGACGATTTCCTGCTGCACGTCGCGGTGGCCGACAACGATCAGCTCAGCGCCTTCATCCTCGACCGGCTGACCCAGCGGCGCGAGATCGTGCACGTGCGGACCTCGGTGATCTTCAGCCACGTCCGGCGCACGGTCGTCCTGCCACTGGAGGGCGCCGCCTCGTCCTGACTCACTCCGGGGCCTGTGGTCAGGCGGCCGCGGCGGCGCGGGCGTAGGTGTCGGCCAGTCCGGGCCAGCCGCCGGGTGAGCCGACCGCATCGCGCATGGATTCCCAGCCCTCGCCGTGGTTGCCGAAGTCGCCGTGGACGAGGGTGACGGCCGTGTGGGTGGCGTCGACGGGGGTGAACGTGACGTCGACGCGGCTGGTCAGCGCCGGATCGGGCTGATATTTCCAATCCAGGGAGATGTCCCAGGAGAAGGCGAAGTGGCCGGGGCGGTCCCAGACGAGGACCCGGCCCCACGGGCATTCGGTGCCGTCGGCCTCGCGGCCGAACAGCCGTCCGCCGACGCGAGGTTCGACCACCACTTCCGCCAGCGGCCCCGCGCCGATGTGGTGTTCACGAGGCCACCAGCTGTCCATGCCGGTGGTGAAGACGTCGAAGGCGGTGTCGATCGGCGCCTCGACGGTGAGCTCGACGCGGACCTGGGTGTCGCTGGTTTGCTGTGTCATGACTTCTCCTCGGATGTGGTTGTGCCGCTGTATGTTTCGGCCGAAATCGGCTGCCCGGCGCGTGCGGCCGCCTCGGCCCGGTCGCGGAACGACGACATCGCCGTGGTCCAGAACCGGGTGAAGTAGCCGCGCAGGGCGTCGATGCCGTTCGGGTCGAGCCGGTAGATCCGGCGGGTGCCGATCG
Source organism: Nocardia cerradoensis NBRC 101014 (assembly GCF_000308535.1). Classification (GTDB taxonomy): domain Bacteria; phylum Actinomycetota; class Actinomycetes; order Mycobacteriales; family Mycobacteriaceae; genus Nocardia; species Nocardia cerradoensis. The sequence continues at coordinate 11,824 of NZ_BAFW01000114.1, forward strand.
CCTCGTCGACCACCAGCCCCGCCTGCTTGAGCACCTTGAGGTGCTGGGAGACCGCCGGACGGCTGACCGGGAGTTCGGCGGCGAGCTCGCCGACCGCGCAGGGTCCGCGCCCGAGTCGTTCGAAGATCGCTCGCCGGGTCGGATCCCCGAGAGCGTCGAGCGCACCATCTTGGTAAGTCCCCACGAACCGTAAGTCTAAACTTACGTAATGCAGATCACAAGCCTTTGACGCCTCGAAAGAGCGGGTGATTAATTGTCTCGAGACGCAACAAGGAGGTTGTCGGTGTCGCCATTGCCGGGATCGGATCGGATCCGCGCCGCACGCACCAAGCTCGAGGCGGGAAACGCCCTGTTCGCGGCGGTGCGTAAGGATCCGCGCATCGCCCGTGACCTGATCACCGGCCTGGTCGGCGCCGCCCGATCACAATCCGCCCCCGAGGCCGCCCACGCCGAAGAGGCGGACGGTTATCTCACGCCCGCCGGGGTGAGCGACTATGCCAAATCCGCGCACGCCCGCCGCAGCATCGCCGTGGCACCCGATACGGTGGCGGCCTATCTGTCGGATCTGAGCCGGCTGGCCGATTGGTTCACCCTGCACGCCGGCTGGCGCGGCCAGGCGCCCGGCGCCGTCCGGGAGGGGCTGACCTTCACGCAGCAGGCACTGGTGATGGGCATCCCCGCCGAGTTGCGCTGGACGGTCGTCGAGGCCGGTGAGCGCGGTTTCGCGCTGGCCGGGGAGGGGCCGCAGGGCGTGCGGCTGGGATATTGGCTGACCGTGGCCGGTTCCGGCGACCAGGCGACGGTGTATTTCGATGCGGGGCTGGGCGGCCCGCCGGTCGAGGGCCCGCTGGGCGCGTCGGTGGCCCGCAGCCTCGGCGAGGCGATGGAGCAGTCGCTGGCCCGGCTGCCGGAAGCGATCGCCGCGGCCGGGCCGGTGAGAAAGCGTGCGGCGCAGCCCATCCGGCACCGCGCGTCGGGCACCGAGATCGATCCGCGCACCCCGGTGCTGGTGGGCGTCGGGCAGATCACCCAGCGCACACCGGATTCCGGTTACGGGGATCCGGCCGCGCTCGCGGTGACCGCGTTGCGCCGCGCCGCGGCCGACACCGGCGCCGGGGAGGACCTGTTGCGCCGCGCGGACGCGGTGTTCGCGGTGGCGTGCACGTCGTGGCAGTACCGCGATATGGGCGCGGTCATCGCGCAGCGATTGGGCGTGGCCGGCGTCGACACCGCGCAGTCGAGTCCGTTCGGTGGCGACGGTGGGCAGCTGGTGATCAACGAGGCCGCGGCGGCGATCGCGGCCGGTGATTACGACATGGTGCTGGTCACCGGCGCGGAGGCCGGAGCGACGCAGGCCGCCGCGCAGCGCGCCGGTGTCGAGTTGTCCTGGCCGCAGCAGGGTTCCGAGGTCGCGCCGACCCGTTCGATCGGTATCGACAAGCCGGCCAACAATCCGGCCGAGACGGCGGCGGGCCTGATCGCGCCGATCAATATGTATGCCCTGCTGGAGTCGGCGAACCGGCATCGGCTCGGCCGCAGTCCCGGCGATCACGCCGCGGCGGTGGCCGAACTCTGGTCGCGACTGTCGGCGGTGGCGGCGCGCAACGAATATGCCTGGCAGCCCGAGGAATTCGATGCCGATCGGATCGCCACCCCCGGCCCGGACAATCGCATGGTCTCCACGCCCTACACCAAGCTGGAATGCGCGAATCTGACCGTCGACATGGCCAGCGGCATCGTGATGTGCAGTGCCGCGGCCGCCCAGGAGGCCGGAATCGCGCAGGACAAGTGGATTTTCATCCACGCCGGCGCCTCCGGGCACGACGAGTGGTTCACCAGTGAGCGCGCCGAGCTGGCCGCCTCACCGGCGATCGCGACGCTGGGCCGGGCGGTGCTCGAACACAGCGGTATCGGTGTCGACGCGCTGACCCATGTGGATCTCTACGCGTGTTTCCCGGTGGCCGTGCAGATCGCCGCGCGCGAATTGGGACTGGCGATCGACGATCCGGCACGTCCGCTGTCGGTGACCGGCGGGCTGACCTTCGGCGGTGGTCCGGGCAACAACTACGGCGGCCACGCGGTGGCGACGATGGTGTCGCGGTTGCGCGCGGAACCGGGCACCTTCGGCCTTGCGAGTTCGCTGGGCTGGTATGTCACCAAACACGCACTGGGGGTGTATTCTTCGCTGCCGCCCGCCCAGCCCTACCGGCATCTGCGCCCGATCATCGAGAATCCGCCGGCGCGTCCGGCCCGCAGCACCCACGACGGTCCCGCGGTGGTGGAGGCCTACACCGTCGCCTATGCCCGCGACGGACAGCCGGAAGCGGCGATCCTGAGCCTGATCGAACCCGCGGGCGGCCGAATCCTGCTGCGCAACACCGATTCCGAGCTGATCGCCGAACTGGTCGACGGCGATCTGCTGGGCCTGCCGGTGACGGTGTCCGGACACGACATCAGCGTCGAGCGCCGCGAACGGGTGGAATTGCCGGCCCCGCCCGCACCACCGGTGCTGGTGGAGCGGCGCGGCGCGATCACGATCATCACCCTGAACCGCCCGCAGGTGCGCAATGCCGTGAATCTGGCCACCGCCCTCGGACTGGAACGGGCCCTGGACGCCTACGAGGCCGATCCGTCGGCGCAGGTCGCGATCATCACCGGCGCGGGTGGATATTTCTGCGCCGGAATGGATCTCAAGGCCGCCGCGCGCGGTGAGACACCGATGACCGAGAAACGCGGCCCGCTCGGTATCACCGCGCAGCCGCCGGTGAAGCCGTTGATCGCGGCGGTCGAGGGGCCCGCCCTGGCCGGTGGCTGCGAGCTGGCGCTGGCCGCCGATCTCGTTGTGGCAGCCCAGGATTCGACGTTCGGGATCCCGGAGGTCAAACGCGGACTGGTGGCCGTCGGCGGTGGCGTGTTGCGGCTGGCGCAGCGGTTGCCGCGGGCGGTGGCGATGGAGCTGGCGCTGACCGGTGATCCGATCTCCGCCGACCGCGCGGCAGCGCTGGGGCTGGTCAATCAGGTGACCGAATCGGGGAAGGCCCTCGACGCCGCGCTGGAGCTGGCGCAGCGGATCGCGGTGAACGCGCCGTTGAGTCTGGCGGCGAGCAAACGCATCATCGACGAATCACCGGACTGGTCCACCGATGTCGCGTTCACCCGCCAGCTCGAGGTGTCGGGCAGTGCGCTGTCGTCGGAGGATGCGGCCGAGGGCGTGCTGGCGTTCGCGCAGAAGCGCACGCCGGAATGGAAGGGACGCTGAGCAGCGCCGCGCGCACACGCCGCGACCCGACACCGGTTGCGGCCGTGACCTTCACGCGATGAGAGCGGTGTAGGCGTCGGCGTAGAACACCGACTTGATCGAGCCCAGCGTGCCTTGGTCCTTGGCGCCCAGCGGGGCCAGCAGCGCGGTGGCGGTCTCGACCTCCGTGCCCGCGGCGGCGGTGGCGTCGACCAGGCCGTATTCGTGTGCTTCGAGCCCGCCGAATCGGCGGCCGGTGAGTACGGCGGCGGTGACGGCCTCGGCCGACAGCTTGGCCCGCACGAGCGCGGCCAGCGCGGGGGTGAACGGCACGCGGATGTCGACCTCGGGGAAGCAGAAGTAGCCGCGATCGGCGCGCATGACGCGCTGGTCGTGCGCGAGGGCGAGCATGGCGCCGGCGCCGAAGGCGTGGCCGGGCAGAGCCGCCACACTCGGCACCGGCAGCGTGAGCACGCGCGCGAGCAGCCCCTGCACCTGCTCGACGTACCACGGCGTGCGGTCGCCGTTGGCGCTCAACCAGTCCAAATCGAGTCCGTTGGAGTAGAACTTGCCGCTCGCGGTGGTGATCAATCCGGTGGCGCCGTCGGCGAGGACGGTGTCGAGGTGAGCGTCCACGGCGGCGAGGAACTCGGGTGAGAAACGGTTCTCGTCCGCGCCGAGGTCGAGGACGGCGACGCTGTCACGGTAGGTGAGGGTCGGGGACATCGGGACTCCTTCGGTTTTTCGGTGATGGCCGGTGTTGCTGATGGTCAACGTTTCGGTGGGGGCCCGGCGGTGACGGCGGCACGGACGGCCGCCCGCAACCGCATGCGGGTGTCGGGGTCGGCGAGGCGGTCACGCGACAGCAGCAGCGCCGTGGGCAGATCGACGATGCAGGCGGTGATCACCTCGACCGCGCGCCGGTCCTCGCGGTGCCACAGGTGCGCCGACAGCCTCCGCATCACCGCGACGAGCCCGCGCTGTTGTGCCCGCACCTCGGCGGCCACACTGTCGGGCAGCTCCGCGGCCAGCACCTCGTCGTGGCGCAGCACCGACACCAGACGCGAGGAGGCCGGATACCGTTCGGCGAACTCCGCGGGCGCCTCGGCCGCGCGCACGACCGCCTCCACAGCGGCGGCGCTGCCGGAACCGTCGGCCAGCGCCGCGTCGACGAGTTCGTTCTGCACGTCCAGGAACCGGCGCGCGGCGCGAATCCACATGCGCGCCACCAGTTCCGCGCGCGAGCCGAAGCTGTGGTAGATCGCCCCGTTCGACATCCCACTGGCAGCCGCGACCGCGCGGATGGTCACCGCCGGCACACCGGCGGCCACGGCGAGCGCTTCGGCATGGTCGAGAACGACATCGAGATCGTGAATGCGAGGGCGGGGCACGACCTCACCATAACAGAGCGACTGCTCTATTATTCGGTGGTGTGTGCCACACGACCGCCGCCGCGGACCGGCCCCGCGCATCCGGCCGCCGACATCGCGGTCCGGGATGGTCCGAGGCGCTGCGCGACGGTGAGCGCGCCGGTAGTGTCGCGCTCATGTGTGCTGCACTCTCGCCCGATCGATTCCGCACCGCATTGGTACTGGGCGGTGGCGGCCCCGTCGGGATCGCGTGGATGGCCGGAGTGATGGTCGGATTGCGCGGCGCCGGGATCGATCCCGCGCGCGCCGACCGGATCGTGGGCACGTCGGCGGGGTCGGTGGTCGGTGCGGTGCTCGCGGCGGGTGGCGATCTGGAACACCTGGGCGCCGCCCGGTCACCCGGCGGTGAATCGTTCGCGCCGGATCCGCGGCGGCTCGCCGAGATCTTCTCGCTGCGGACCACCAGCGGCGACGCGCGCGAAATCCGCCGCCGCATGGGCGAATTGGCGCTGGCCGCCGATGCCGGCGATCCCGGCGCGCATGTCGAGCGGATCGCCCGGCTGGCCGGTGTCACCGAGTGGCCGGATGCCGACCTGCGCGTCACCACCATCGATATCGGCACCGGTGAACTGCAGGTGTGGACTCGCGATACCGCGGCGACGTTGCCGCAGGCCTTGGCCGCGAGCACCGCGGTGCCCGGTGTCTTCCCGCCGATACCGATCGGCGAATCCCGCTATTTCGACGGCGGCGTGCGCTCGGCCCTCAATGCCGACCTGGCCGCCGGCGCGGAGATCGTGGTGATCATGGAACCGCTCGCGCACATGTTCCCCCGCACCCGCGCCGACAGCACACACGGCGCGGCGACAGAGATCTCGCTCGCCCCCGATGCCGACGCGGTGGCGGTATTCGGCTTCGACGTGTTCAACCCGGCCGCGTTGGCTCCCGCCTACGAAGCCGGATTGCGCCAATCAGCGGATGCGGCAAAGCAATTGGCCGACGTCGGATTCGATGCCTGACAGCGGCACCTGAGACCGATGCCCCGCACCGGGACCGAGAGCGACACCTCGTTCCGGGGCTCGGATATCGGCTCAGCTGCCGACCGCACCCAACCCGTGCTGCGGCAGCTCGGGCAGCGCCGTGCGGTAGAGCCAGCTGTCCCACAGCTCACGCAGGGGTGCGGGACTGTAGTGGCCGGCGAGGTCGGTGAAGTCCTCGGCGGCGACGGTGCCGTAGCGGTGCCGGGCGGTCCAGTCGCGCAGCAGGGTGAAGAAGGCGTCGTCGCCGAGGCGCAGGCGCAGCGCGTGCAGGGTGAGGGCGCCGCGTTTGTAGACCCGGTCGTCGAACATCGATGCCGGTCCGGGGTCGCCGATCACGAGGTCCTGCGCGGCCCGCGCGAGGTTCTGGCGGGCGGCGCGGGCCAGCTGGTCGGCGCTGGGTCCGCCGCCGGCCTGGGACCAGATCCATTCGGCGTAGCAGGCGAATCCCTCGTGCAGCCAGATGTCGCGCCACTGCCGCACGGTGAGGCTGTTGCCGAACCACTGGTGGGCCAGTTCGTGCGCGATGAGCCGTTCCGCACCGCGCTGCCCGTCGCAGTGGTTGGCGCCGAAGATCGACAATCCCTGTGCCTCGATGGGGATTTCGAGGTCGTCGTCGGTGACGACCACGGTGTAGCCGTGGAACGGGTAGGGCCCGAACCGGCGCTCGAATTCGGCCATCATCTGTGGTTGCCGGGCGAAGTCGTGGTCGAAGACGGTGCGCAGCCGCGGCGGCAGCACCGCGGTCATCGGCACCTTCGTGGCGCGTCCGGGGTCGATGCGGTGGGAGCGGTAGGGACCGATCTGAATGGTGGCCAGGTAGGAGGCCATCGGCTCGGACTGCTCGTATACCCAGGTGGTCTGGCTGGATTTGGTGGTACGGGCGGTGAGCACGCCGTTGGCGAGCGCGTGGTACGGGGAGTCGGTGGTGATCGAAATCCGGTAGCTCGCCTTGGAACTGGGGTGATCGTCGCACGGAAACCAGGACGCCGCGCCGTTGGGCTGGCTCGCCACGAGCACACCGTCGGTGAGTTCCTCCCAGCCGACCTCACCCCACGGTCCGCGCACCGGTTTCGGGGTGCCGCCGTAGTGCACCACGATCGACAGTGCCGCTCCCGCGGGCACCTGCCGGGCGGGTGTGATCGTCAGCTTCCCGCGGGTGTGAGTGTATTTGGCGGGTTTGGCGCCGCCGACGAAAACCTTCGCCACACTCAATGTCTGCGACAGATCCAGGGCGAATCGCGGCTGCACCGCGGTGGTCACCGCCGTGATGGTGGCCCGTCCGGTCAGCCGGTTGGCGGCGACCTTGTACACCAGATCCAGTTCGTAGCGCGAGACCCGGTAACCGCGGTTGCCGTTCTGCGGCAGATAGTCGTCGATCGGCGCCTCGGCGCCACCTCTACCCAACTTCATCGACGACCTGCCTTCACTTGCCGCGCCGGGTATCCGGCCACGGCGCAATCGGATTGCCCTGCCACCGGGTCGACGGCGGGACGGTGTCCCCGCGCATCACCAGCGACGCGGGGCCCACCGTCGCACCGGCGCCGATGCGGGCCGCCGGCAGTGCCACACAGTGCGGGCCGAGGGTGGCACCGGCGTCGAGGGTCACGCTGTCCATGGACATGATCCGATCATGGAACAGATGTGTTTGCACGACACAGCCGCGTTCCACGGTCGCCCCGTCGCCGAGGCTGACCAGATCGGCCTCGGGCAGCCAGTACGATTCGCACCACACTCCGCGTCCGATGCGCGCGCCGAGCCCGCGCAGCCAGATGTTCATCACCGCGGTGCCGGTGGCCGCGCGCGCGAACCACGGCGCGGCAACGGTTTCCACGAACGCGTCGCACACCTCGTTACGCCACACGAACGAACTCCACAGCGGATGTTCCACCCGCTGAATGCGGCCGACGATCAGCCATTTCGCCGCCACCGCGCACGCCCCGGCGACCGCACCGGCGATCAGCAGCACCACACCGGAACACAGGGCCGCCAGCCAGTATCCGGGCCCGGATGCCAGCCAGGCCAGCGCGAACAGCACACCCAGGCCGATGCCGAAGCTCAGGATCACCGGGACGAGCCGGCAGGTCTCCACCAGCGCGCGAGCCAGTTTGAGTTTCAGCGGCGGGTCGAAGGTGCGAGCGGTGTCGGAATCACCGGCGGTGCGGCGCAACCGCACCGGCGGGCTGCCCAGCCACGACGAACCCGCTTTCGCCTTCTCCGGAGCCGCCGACAACACCGCCACCAAACCGTTCTTGGGCACCCGCCGTCCGGGCGCGGTCATCCCGGAGTTACCCAGAAAGGCCCGCTTTCCCACCTTGGCGCCGCCGATGTGCATCCAGCCGCCGCCGAGTTCGTAGCCGGCGATCATGGTGTCGTCGGCGAGGAAGGCCCCGTCGGCGACCTTGGTGAATTTCGGCAGCAGCAGCACCGTCGACGCCTCGACGCCCTTGCCGACGTCGGCGCCGAGCAGCCGCAGCCACAGCGGGGTGAGCAGACTGGCATACAGCGGGAACAGGAAGGTGCGCGCGGAGTCGGTGAGCCGTTCGGTGGCCCAGGCCTGCCAGCCGACGCGGCTGCGCACCGGATGGTAACCCTCGGTCAATCCGATCGACAGCACCCGAATCGCGACGACGGTCACGGCGGCGAACACGGCGAGCACGATCAGCGCGGCCACCGGCAGCATCAGCATCGCGTGCGCCAGCGCCCCGGTCAGGGTGGTTTCGTCGCGGATCCACCAGGCCAGCAGCAGTCCGCCCGCGGCGAGGGCGATCACCGGCAGCGCCGACAGCAGCATCGAGGTCACCCCGAAGGCGAGCACCCAGTGCAGCGCGCGCGGCGGTGTGGTGGCGGGCCAGCGGTGTTCGGCGGGACCGACTTTCACCGCGGGCGACCCGGCCCAGCTCTGGCCGGCCTTCACCTTCCCGAATACCGCTGAGCCGGGTTCGATGACGGCGTTCTTGCCGATCACCGCGCCCGGCATCACCGTGGAGCGGGAACCGACCACCGCGCCGGGGCCGATGCGGATCTCACCGATGTGCACGAGGTCGCCGTCGATCCAATATCCGGCCAGATCCACTTCCGGTTCGACACTGCATCCGTCGCCGAGTTCGAGCATCCCGGTGACCGGCGGCAGCGTATGCAGATCGACACCGCGCCCGATGCGGGCCCCGAGCGCGCGGGCGAACGGCACCATCCACGGTGCGCCGGACAGATTTTCCGCGCCCGCCGCCTCGGCCATGCGCACCGCCGTCCACAGGCGCAGGTGGACCGAGCCGCCGCGCGGATAGCTGCCGGGGCGGACGCCGCGCAGCAGCAGCCGGGCGCCGGCCACACAGATCGCCATCCGGCCGGGCGGTGAGATGAACAGGACGAATCCGGCCAGCGCCCACCACCACGACAGTCCCGGCATCCACGGCAACGCGCCGAAGCGGGAGGCGATGTTGGTGACCACGCCCAGCCAGGTCAGCCATTGCAGGCCGGTGAGGGTGGTCAGCGGCACCGACGCCAGCACCTGGATCCATTGCGCGCGCCGCGGTGTCGGGGTGACATGGCGGGTGGGCGCCTGTTCGGAGGGTGCGGCGGCGTCGATGAATTCGGCCAGCGCGCCCAGGCGCGGATGGTCGTAGAGGTCGGCGACGGTGATCTGCGGCAGTCGTTCGCGCAGCGCGGTGACCAGTTGCGCCGCCGACAGCGAACCGCCACCGAGGTCGAAGAAGTCCGAATCCAGGCCGTCGATGTCGGCGCCGAGCACCGAATGCCACAGTCCCGCAAGCCAATACGCGGTGCCGTCCAGGCCCGCGCCGGGTTCGCCGTCGGCGCCGGGCAGTGGCCACGGCAGCGCGTCACGGTCGACCTTTCCCGATGTGCGCGTGGGCAATTCGTCGAGTACGGCCAGTCTGGGCACGAGGGCGGCGGGCAGTCGTTCGGCGAGCAGTTCCCGCGCGCGCGGCAGGTCGATGCCGTCGTCGCCGGTGGACAGGTAGCCGACGAGGATCGGGGTGCCGGTGGCGGTGGTGCGCACGGCGGCCGCGGCGGCGGTGACGCCGGGCAGATGTTGCAGCGCGGCGTCGAGTTCACCGAGTTCGATCCGCCGGCCGCCGACTTTGACCTGGTCGTCGGCGCGGCCGAGGAAGATCAGTCCGGCGGGGTCGTTACGCACCATATCGCCGGAGCGGTAGGCGCGCTGCCATCCGAGGGTCGGCATCGGCGCGTATTTTTCGGCGTCCTTGGCCGGGTCGAGGTAGCGGGCCAGCCCGACGCCGCCGATCACCAGCTCACCGGATTCCCCCTCGGCGACCGGCCTTCCGTCGGGGTCGACGACGGCCAGATCCCAGCCGTCCAACGGTAATCCGATGCGCACCGGCGGGGTGCCGGTCAGCTGCGCCGCGCACGCCACCACGGTAGCCTCGGTGGGCCCATAGGTGTTCCACACCTCGCGGTCGTCGGTGCCGGCGAGCCGTTCGGCCAGTTCCGGGGGGACCGCTTCGCCGCCGAAGATCAGCAGCCGCACCGCGTCGAGCGCCTCGGCCGGCCACATGGCGGCCAGGGTGGGCACGGTGGACACGATGCTGATCTCACGGCGCACCAGCCACGGCCCCAGATCCATCCCGCTGCGCACCAGCGCGCGCGGCGCCGGGACCAGGCATGCGCCGTACCGCCACGCCAGCCACATCTCCTCGCAGGAGGCGTCGAAGGCCACCGACAGTCCGGCCAGCACCCGGTCGCCGGGCCCGATCGGCTCCTGCTGCAGGAACATTCGCGCTTCGGCATCGACGAAGGCGGCGGCGTTGCGATGGGTGACCGCGACACCCTTGGGGGTTCCGGTCGAGCCGGAGGTGAAGATGATCCACGCGTCGTCGTCGACGGTGGGGCCGCTCGCGTCGGGATCGGCTGCCACCCGGTCGTCGTCGCGGCGCGTGGAGTTGCCTTCCGGCCGGGCGCCGGCGTCGTCCGGCCGGGTGGCGGTGATGCCCTCGGCGGTGACGACCGCGGCGACCGCGGCCTCACCGAAGACCAGTTCGGCGCGTTCCTCCGGGTCGTCGGCATCGACGGGCACGTAGGCGGCGCCGGCGTGCAGGACGGCGAGGATGGTCACGTACAGCCGCGCGGTGCCCGACGGGATCCGCACGCCGACCCGGTCGCCGCGCCGGATGCCCGCCGCCCGCAGCTCGGCCACCGACGCGTCGATCGCCGCGAGCAGCTCCTGGTACGTCAGCACCTCGGTCCCGTCGTCGACGGCATCGGCGTCGGGGTACGCGTGTGCTGTATCGGCGAGGATGTCGACCAATGTCCGGGGCTGTGCGGCCGCAGCCCCGCGCAGCAGCGGCGAGACAGGAGCGTGCCCCGTGCGCTGCCCGGAGTCCGGGTCGCGGGCCTCGGGGGCCGATTGCCCGTCGGTGCCGGTCACCGTCGGGCCGGAGGGGCCGGCATCTGTGCCGGTTCGGGAGTCGGTCGTCGTCTGGGAGTCGGCTGCGGTCTCGGAGTCGGTGCGGGGTTCGGAGTCTGTCGCGGCTTCGGAGTGCGTCGCGGCTTCAGGGTCCGTCGCGGCTTCGGAGCCGATCGCGGCTTCGGCGTCCGTCAGAGCTTCGGAGTCTGTCAGGGCTTCGGGGGGCTCACCATTCGTGTCGCTGCCCGAGGGCGCGGTGGGCGGCGCATCGGTAGCGCCCGCACCCGACTGCGAACCGACGATCACGTTTCTGCCTGCCTCTCCCGTTCCGGCTCTCGGACGTCCGGTTGTCTCACATTGGGGTTACCGTTGCGCAAACACCAGCTGTCCGGTTCACGCGCGTGCGGGCCGCCGCAGCCCCCGACAGTCGCACCGTCGGCCCGCCCTATTGTCCCAACACAACCGTGCGTTCGCCTCCGCGGGGGCGACGGGCGTGTTCGCCGGCGATATGCCGGGAACCCCGGTGACCACGAACCGCCCCGGCGGGCCGGATGGTCAGCTGTCGACGTGGACGTGCGGGCGTTGATTGGGGTCGGCGACGGCGCGGCGCAGGATCTCCCGGGTCACCGGCGCCACCTCGCCCTCACCGACGAACAGGAATTTCAGCAGGTTGAGCAGCGGATTGCCTTCGGTCCATTCGAAATACACGTGCGGATTCATGCCGGTGCGGTCGCGTATCGCGAGCAGGATCGCGGCGATCGAGTTGGGCACGGCGGCGGCCTCGACGGAAAGGATCTTGTAGCAGTCGATTTCGACGGCACCGACGTGCAGGTCGGTGGAGAATTCCGAGGCGTCCTTGACGATCACCTCGAGGAACAGGATCGGCGCCTTGGCCGGGATGTGGCTCTCGATCCGCTGTTCGGCTTCCTTCTCCCGGTAGTCGTCGGGCCGGCGGGCGTCGACGTCGTCGAGATCGTGGGTGACGATGCGGATGGTGCCCGAGGCGGCGATCTTGTCGATCAGCCAGGCGGCCTTGTCGTCGAAGTCGACTTCGATGGCCCGGAGTTCGAAGGCGCGCCGCGCCCGTGAGACGAACGACACCACGATGATGGCGATGATGAACAGCGAGGCCAACTGCACGCCCTCGGGTCGTTCCACGATATTGGCGATGGTCGTGTAGACGAACACGGCCGCCACGGCGCCGAATCCGAAAGCCTTGCCGCGCTGATGTTTTCGCGCCGCGGACAGGGTGACCGCGACAGCGGCGGAGGTGATCAGCACCAGCACGCCGGTGGCGTAGGCGCCGCCCTGGGCGTCGACATCGGCGTCGAAGTACCAGGTGATGCCGAAGGCGATCACCGCGAACACCAGCACCAGCGGCCGGGTGGCGCGCGCCCATTCCGGGGCCATGCCGTAGCGCGGCAGATAGCGCGGCACGAGGTTGAGCAGTCCGGCCATGGCCGAGGCGCCGGCGAACCACAGGATGGCGATGGTGGAGATGTCGTAGACGGTGCCGAAGCCGTTGCCCAGATACTGGTGGGCCAGATAGGCGAGCGCGCGGCCGTTGGCGGATCCGCCGGATTCGAATTCGCGTTCCGGGATCAGCACCACAGTGATGAAGCTGGTGACGAGGAGGAATGCGCTCATGATCAGCGCGGCGGTGGTCAGCAGTTTGCGCGCGCCGTGGATGCGGCGTTCCGGGTGCTCCTCGGTGTCGTCGGGGCCGCCCTTGATCTGCGGCATCACCGCCACTCCGGTTTCGAATCCCGACAGTCCGAGCGCGAGTTTGGGGAATACGAGCAGCGAGATGCCCACCATCGCGAAGACGCTGCCGTGCTGGGCGGTCATGGCGTGGCCCCAGTCCACGACCAGATGCGAGGCGGTGGCGACCTTCCACACTCCGACGACCGCGACGACCAGGTTCAAGGCCAGATAGACCCCGACCAGCCCGATCGCGATCCGGATCGCCTCGGCGAACCCCTTCAGGAAGATCGCCGCCAGCAGTGCCAGCAGGGCGAGGGTGATCGCGAGGCCGTGCCCGCGCAGCGCATGCGGCACGAACGGGTTCTCGACGATGTGGGCGGCGCCGTCGGCCGCCGACAGCGTCATCGTGATCACGAAGTCGGTGGCGGCGAATCCGAGCAGGACCAGGATGAACAGTTTGCCGGTCCAGCGGGGCAGGATGTCGGCGAACATGGCCAGCGATCCGCCGCCGTGCGGGGATTCGCGGGCCACCCGCCGATACACCGGCAGCGCGCCCAGCAATGTCAGCGCGACCAGGACCAGCGTCGCCAGCGGGGACAGCACACCGGCGGCCAGGGCCGCGATGCCGGGCTGATAGCCGAGGGTGGAGAAGTAGTCGACGCCGGTCAGGCACATCACCTGCCACCACGACCGTTGGTGCTGTTCTTCGGCCTGCTTCACCATCGGTCCGGGATGGTGGGAGTAGCGGTCCTCGTCGGCGCCCTGCAGCAACCATTCCGTCAAAGCCGAACGCGGTCGTCCGGTGGCGGTGGCGGTCACGTGGTCCCCCTCGGGAGCATCTGTCCGGGCATCCCGGAGTCCAGCGATATCCGGGTCAATGTACGTGGGCCGCCACCGGAGTCACGCGAAGCGGATGCGCTGCCCCGCAGCGCAAAACGGCAAATCAGACACCATATCCGGCAAATCCGGCGCGGTACCGGCCGATGACTCCCGTTCACCGGCCGCGTTGCGCTGTGAGCGGAGTCACCCACCCCGATATCATCGCAGGTGGATCCCACCGCTCGAGCCGGCCGCGCCACCGGCGCCCGGTTTGCCGGACCGCCCACCGGGTACCCGTGTACTTCGTGTCCCCCGTCGCAGTTTCGCGGCCGGGCGCGCAGCAACCGAAACAGGTGAGGAGGAGCGCGCGTGAGCACCAGCCTGCCGCACGCCCAGCAACGACGTTCGGTGGCCGCCGCGGCCATGGGTAACGCCACCGAGTGGTACGACTACGGCGTCTACGCCGCCACGGCCTCCTATCTGACCGACGCGTTCTTCCCCGGTTCGCTGGGCACCTTGGGCACACTGCTCGGTTTCGCCATCTCCTTCGTGCTGCGCCCGATCGGCGGCATGGTGTGGGGTCCGCTCGGCGACCGGGTGGGCCGCAAAGTCGTGCTGGCCACGACGATCCTGCTGATGGCCGCGGCCACGGGCTGCATCGGCATCCTGCCCACCCATTCGGCGGTGGGTATCGCCGCGCCGATCCTGCTGATCCTGTTGCGCGTCGTGCAGGGTTTCTCGACCGGCGGTGAATACGGTGGCGCGGCCACCTACATCGCGGAATCGACCGATGAGCGCCGCCGCGGATTCCTCGGCAGCTTCCTCGAATTCGGCACGCTGTGCGGATTCGTCGGTGGCTCCACGGTGGTCCTGATCCTGCAGGTGCTGCTCTCCGACGACGCGATGCAAACGTGGGGCTGGCGCATCCCGTTCCTGCTGGCGGTGCCGCTGGGCCTGATCGGATGGTATCTGCGCAGCAAGCTCGACGAATCGCCGGTGTTCACCGAGGTCGCCGAGCATCAGAAGGCCCAGGGCGGGCTGCGGATTCTGCTGCGCGACTACCGCCGCGAACTGCTGACCATCGCCGGGCTGGTGGTCGCGCTCAACGTCGTCAACTACACGCTGCTGGCGTATCAGCCGACTTATCTGCACAACACTTTGGGCATGGGCGATTCCGAGACCACGGCGATGGTGCTGATCGGTCAGATCGTGATGGCGCTGGTGCTGCCGATCTCGGGTGCGGTCTCCGACCGGGTGGGGCGGCGGCCGATGTGGCTGGTGTCGCTGGTGGGGCTGGCGGTGCTGGCGATCCCGATGTACTGGCTGATGGGTCAGGGTGCGGCGTGGGCGATCGTCGGCTTCGTCGTGCTCGGCCTGCTCTATGTTCCGCAGCTGTCGACGATTTCGGCGACGTTCCCGGCGATCTTCCCGACGCAGGTTCGGTACGCGGGATTCGCGTTGGGCTACAACATTTCCACCGCCGCGTTCGGTGGTACCGCACCGCTGATCAACGAGTCGGTCATCGACGCCACCGGCTGGCATCTGTTCCCCGCCTATTACATGGTCGGGGCGTGCCTGGTGGGTCTGGTGGCGTGGTTCTTCCTGCGGGAGACCGCAGGGGTTTCGCTGGCCGGTACGGAGGTTCCCGACGCGGCCGACGAGGAACCGGTTCCGCAGCCGACCTGAGTCGTCCGGTCCACGGCTTGCGGCGGATGCCGCGCTCGTGTGTGATCGAGCGAGCCCGCACGCGGCAGGCACGGCCGGAAGGAACGACGAGTCCAGATGCTCCCACTGGAGTCCGGTGATCCGGCGACCATCGGCCCGTATCGTCTGCTCGGGGTGCTCGGCGCCGGTGGGATGGGCCGGGTCTATCTGGGCCGCAACGCCGGTGGCCGCACGGTCGCGGTGAAGGTGGTGCGCCCGGATCTGTCCGATGATCCCGAGTTCCGCACCCGATTCCGGCGGGAGGTGGCCGCGGCGAGACGGGTGACGGGTGCGCACGCGGTCCCGGTGCTGGATGCCGATGTGGAGGCGCAGCGGCCGTGGCTGGCGACCGGGTATGTGGCGGGGTTGTCGTTGCGCGAGGCGGTGGATTCGTTCGGGCCGCTGCCGGAATCGGCGCTGGTGGCGCTGGCGGCGGGTTTGGCGCGGGCGCTGGGCGATGTGCACGCGGCGGGGGTGGTGCACCGCGACCTGAAACCGTCCAACGTGCTGCTGACCCTCGACGGGCCGCGGCTGATCGATTTCGGCATCGCCCGCGCCGTCGACGACGACGCGCTCACCACGACCGGCAAGGTGATCGGTTCGCCGGGATATATGGCGCCGGAACATATTTCGGGCGATGCGCCGGTGGGTCCGGCGGTCGATGTGTTCGCACTCGGCGGGGTGCTGGTGTATGCCGCCAGCGGCAGCGGGCCGTTCGGTTCGGGTGATTCGATTCCGATGCTGTGGCGGGTGATGCAGGAACCGGCTCGGCTCGACGGCCTGCCTGCGGCGTTGCGTCCGCTCGCTGGGGCGTATCTGGACAAACAGCCCGGTAATCGCCCGACGCCCGCCGATATCGAACGACGGTGTGCGGCTTTGGGTGACGCCCGCTCGGGGTGGTTGCCGGGACCGATCCTGGAGGCGATCAGCCGCCAGGCGGTGATGCTGCTGGATCTGGATTCCGGTGCGGCGCCGCACGTTCCGTCACCGCTGGCCGGAACGCCCGAACTTCCCTCGACGCTGATCGGATCGGCGGGCCGGACCGGTGCCACCGGGCCTCCGCCCACGCCCGTTGCGCCGAGCGAGGGTTTCGCGACGACCGTTCGGCGATCACGTCCGGGCGAGACGGGCCGGCCCTTACCCGATAGGTCGGGTCGACCCATGAACACCGGCATGCCCGGGCAGGCGGGTTCATGGCCCGGTCCGCCGTCGCAACCCCCCGCGTCCTGGGCTCCCCACGGTGTCACTCCGGGCGCCGGGCACAGTGAAAACCCTCTTGCACAGCGGGTTTCGTCGCGGCGCCGGGTGGTCGTGCTCGGATGCGTGGCGGTGCTGTTGGTGGCCGCGGCGGTGATCAGTGCCGTACTCGCCTTCCGCGGTGCGTCCTCGGACGGTCCGGGATCGGCAACCGGCACCGACACCGCGGTCGAGACCGGCGCTGCGGAGGAGACGTCGACACCGGAGACGACGGCCGAGACGACGGCCGCGGCGAGCGAGTTGTCGGCGCTGCCCGCCGATTACGCGGGCACGTGGAAGGGCACCGCGACCGACGGGCTGGCTACCTACGACATCGTCGTCACCCTGCGCGCGGGCGCGGTGGGGACGGAACTGGGCAGTGCGAGCAATACCGGCCGGACCAGTGGTGTCACCTGCCGGCGCGCCGAAACCCTCACCTCGGCGAGCGAGTCCGTGATCACGCTGCGCGCCCGCTTGGTGTCGGGGCCGACATGTATGGACGACGGTCAGTCCTCCACCCTCACGCTGAACCCGGATCACACCGTCGCCTATTCGATGACCGGTCCGATCGGCGCCATCTCCGGGACACTACGACGCCAGTAAACACTGTTGCAGGACAATGGCTTTCGCCACACTCGCCTCACGAAGGCAGGCGCACCATCGCGATGGCCGGTTCGCTGAGGCTGCCCAGGTACAGGGTGCCGCCGGATTCGGCGACGCCGGTGACCATCGCGTACCGGTCGGCTTCGCGTTGCAGGTCGTGGACGAGGGTGCTGTGGAAGTCGTAGGCCTGCACCCAGACGGTGCGGGCAGGTTTCGGCTGCAGCGCGGGCGGTATCGCGCGCACGATCCGGCGCAGCACGCCGGGTAACGGAAGCAGCCTGTCCAGGATCGGGTTTCGCGGTGTGACGAGCGCGGCCCAGATGTGGCCGTCGCTGCCGAGTCCGAGGTTGTCGGGGCAGCCGGGCAGGTTCTCCACGAGGGAGTCGGTGTGCCCGGCGCGGGGTCCGGTGAGGTGGTGGCGGGCGATGCGGTACCCGCCCGTTTCGGCGACCAGTACGCAGGAGCGGTCGGGGGCCAGGACGATGCCGTTGGCGAATTGCAGTCCGTCGACGAGGGTGTCGACGCGGCCGTCGGGAGTGCGGCGCAGCAGCCGGCCGGTGCCGGAGTGTTCGAGGATATCGCCCATGTAGTCGTCGAGCGGGTAGCGGCGGGTGGATTCGGAGAAGTACACGGTGCCGTCGGTGTCGGCGACGACGTTGCTGGCGAAATTCAGCGGCACGCCGTCGACCCGGTCGCAGAGGGTTTCCAGGGTGCCGTGCGGGCGGTCCAGGCGCAGCAGTCCGCGGTCGGCGTCGCAGATCAGCAGCGAGCCGTCGGCCTCGGCGTGCAGGCCCAGGGGGCGGCCGCCGGTGTGGGCGATCTGCTCGACCGCACCGGTGGCCGGGTCGACGGCGAGGACGGCGCCGTCGGCGATGCCGGTGAGGATCCGCCCGTCGGGGGCGAGTACCACGTCCTCGGGGCCGGCGCCGGGGAGTTCGAGCAGCCGCGGCTCGGGCATGGGCGGTTCGCTGTGCGGGGCGCGGGCCCGGGCGGGCGCCGGCGGGGGAGTCCAACGGGTCGGCTGGAAAGACATGACTCACCATACCCACGCCCGGCGACCGCGCCGCGCGCTCGTGTCAGGCGGGCACGGTCGGGCCGGCGGTGCTGGTGATGTGGACGGGCAGGTTGTCGGCCCACGGCTGGCTTTCCACCATGTCGGCGACTCGCACTGTGCCCCTTTCGAATTCGCCGGTGGCGGCGTCGACGAGGCGGTAGGCCTGCACCTGGGTGTGGATGGGCTGGGCGTCGAGCAGGACGATCCGGACTTCGCCGGGTTCGAAGTGGCAGCGCTGTTGCAGGGCGGCGATGAGTTGTTCGTTGTGCATGTGCCCGTCGCCGAAGTTCCAGCCGATGGCGGTGCTGCAGATGCGTTCGCCGTCGGTGATGGTGTATTCGTCCTCGCGGCCGGTGGGCATGGCGCGGTGCACGAGGGTGAACAGCGCGCGGCCGTGGGTGTTCATGGCGCGGAAGGCGTAACCGAGATACAGGGGGATCTGGGCTCGGTCCTTGCCGTAGTAGCGCTCCATCTGCGCCTGCGGCATGCTCGCGATCGCGACGATGTTGCGGTCGATCTTCTGCGCCGCCGAGGGTTTGACGCACCACACCGTGGTGTCCCAGTTGCCGGCGTAGTAGCGCATCCCGGGCAGGAACGAGATCCGCGAGGGCAGCAGGTTGCCGGTGATCACGATCGCGACGAGCACCGCGAACAGCAGAACGGGCAGCCACGGGTGTTCGGCGGCGGCGAAGCCGATATCGGCGTGGGCGACGAACAGCACCCCGAGCCCGAAGATCATGAACACATTCCACTCGAGCGGCACGCCCATCGGGATGGCGGTGAGGATCACCAGGTGGAAGCACAGCAGGATCACCGCGGCCACCGCGGTGGGCCGGCCGCCGTGGGAGAAGAACAGCACGATCGGCGCGCACATCTCCACCGCGGTGCCGCTGTGGGCGACCCACCGCGACAGCCGGCCCGGGCGCAGGTCGTCGGGGAAGTCGGCGAAGAAGCGGCGCTTCAACCATCGCGGGCGCACGATCGGGCTGTTGGACATCATGGTCGAGACCACGAACGGGAAGTGCCGGTTCAGTTTCGAGGTCGCCGCACCCATCCAGATGACGACGAAGACGAGTTTGGCGGCGAGGATGGCATCGGCGCCGCCGAACAGGAACGCCACCGCGAGCGAGCCGTACACCTCGCCGCGCGCGGCCAGGAAGATCACCTTGTCGCGCAGTCCCAGTACCGCGAGCACGGCGACGACGAGGCCGACGTGCCAGGCAGGCAGCAGTCCGACGGTGGTGTCGAGGGCGGGAATCGGGCCGGTGCCGTCGGACAGCAGCGCCCACAGCAGCAGCGCCAGCAGCAGCGCGTAGAGCGCGGCATCGACCGGGGTGCGGGCGGTTCCGCGGGTGAGCGGGACGACGCGCGGCCACGGTGGGAGCCGGATCGTGCCGGGCCGCAGCCAGTACAGAATCGATCCCATCGGCGGGAAGTAGCGGTTGTTGAGCGGGCCGAATCCGCAACCGAGCCCGATCACTTCGAACAGCATCGTGTAGAGCACGACCTTTTCGAACACGATCGGTTCCGACCACCAGCTACCGACGTCGGTGAATCCGTCGATGCCGCTGGTGCTCAGCGCGAACAGCCAGCCACCGAGGATGTAGAGGCAGATCTTGACCACATAGAACAGGTGCAGCACCACCGGTGTGCCGAAGCCGACCTCGGCCCAGTGCCGCGCCATGAGCCGGATGCGCTCACTGCGGTCGCTGTTGTCCCACTGCTGCTGATCGACGACCGGCAGTTCCGGTTGAACGAACCCCATCAATCTCTCCGTTCCCGCATCCGCGGCCGGTCACGGCACCATGACCGCGGTGTTGCCCTTCTCGCTCGACGTGACGAGGATGTCGCGGCCGATCGGATCATCCACCGCGGCAAGGCTTTCCGGCGCCATCAACGCCAGGAACCGGCTGTCGTCGGCGTGCAGGCGCCCGACGACCAGTCCGGTGCGCGGCTCGAATGCGTGGCGCACGGTGTAGGTTTCGATCCGCGCGGGCCCGTCGGCGCGCGCCCGGCTGGGCACCCGCGGGGCTGCCACCACCGCGCGCTGCAACTCTGCGCTGCGGTCGGGCGCCCAGGGCGCCGGCGTGGTCGAATACACCCCGACCGAATATTTGCTCATGATGCCGCCGTTGGCGCCCACCAGCCCGAAAGCGCCGGGCTGCTCGCGCATCCGGGCCACCGTTTCGGCGATCGCGTGCATCGAGTAGTTGTTGCCGGGGCCGCCGAAGAACGGCAACCCGCCGGTCACGGTGAGCCCGTGCGGGTCGTCGGTGGCCAGCCCGGTGCCGTCGCAGAAGTTGAACACCGCGACGGGGAAGCAGCTGTAGAGGTCGAGGGTGGTGAGGTCGTCGATCCCGATTCCGGCCACCCGCAACGCTTCTCGCGCCGCCGCACACGCGGTGGGTGCGGCGCCGAGGTCGGGGCGCGCGAGCAGGGTCTGCTCCTCGAGGTCGGCGTGGCCGCGCAGATACACCAGTTTGTCGTCGGGAACGCCGAGTTCGCGGGCTCTGCCCAGCGACATCACCACGGCCGCGGCGCCGAGGTTGACCAGATCGCGGGCCACCATCAGGCGCGGATACGGGTCGCAGATCATCCGGTTCGCGTCGGTGACGGATGCCAGTTCCTCGGCGCTGCGCTCGACCGGCGCGGCGGCGAGGGGGTTCTTCGCGGCCACGGAGGTGAACGGCGCCAGCAGTTTTCCCATGTCCAGGCGATACTGCTGCGGTGTCGCGCCCACGCGCGCGCGGCGGGCGTTCTCGAGCAGGCCGTATTGGGTGGGTGCGCCCATGACGGCGTGGGCGATGAGGTTGTCGTCGACGAACGATTCGTATCCGAAACCGCGGTCCTCGAGTTGGCCGCCGACGGTTTCGGTGAAGTCGGGTTTGTCGTCTCGTCCGGCGTAGTAGCGCTCGGTGGAGATCGCGTCGGATCCGGTGATCAGCACCGATTCCAGTCGCCCGGCGGCGATCTCGGCGGCGAATTCGGTGAGCAGATGTTGCGGGCCCTGCCCGCCGACCACCTCGAGCACGGCGCGGGCCGGGGCGATGCCCAGTCGCCGTGCCACCGAGCGCGGATAGTTGTCCGAGCGGCCGAGCGGGGCGCGCACCGGCGCCGAGATCTCGAATTGGCGTACCCCGGCGATGAGTTGAACGCTCGCGGCGGCCGCGGTGTAGCGGATGCCGGTGTCCTCGAGGGCGGCGCGGGCGGCCGCGGCGGCGAGGTCGACCGACGACATCTGCCGGTAGTCGGAGGTGTCGATGCGGTCGATCGCCTGCCCGACGCCCACGACGACCGGTGTCCGCGAATCCACCATCAGCGGATCCCACCACTGCGTGCGGCCGTGCCGGCTCCCCGTCTCATGGGAGTGAATGTAACACGGGAAATAGAACCTGTTACAGACGTTTGTCTCAGGTGGTGGCTCGTTGTGAGGCCGCGGCGTGCTCGCCGAGATCGGCGAGGGTGAGCCGATGCCGTGGCGCGTGGTCGACGACGGTGTGGCTGGTGGTCACCAGATCGGGGCCGACGTGCAGCAACCGGCCCACCGGCAGCTCACGCCAGCCGGGATCGGCGTCCATGCGTTCGGTGGCGATCACCACGGCCGGATGGTCGGCGAGCGCGGGTGAGTGGGCGCGCAGGGGCCCGGTGCCTGCGTGGTCGAGATGTTTGCCGCCGCCGGGCCCGCCCGCGGCGCGTTCGAGGACGAACAGGTCGTGGGTGTCGGGGTAGCGCAGCGCCCAGAGATCCTGCGCGGTGGTGAGCACGAAGTTGAGCGCGAACACCGGCAGGTTGTCCGCGATCCACCCGACCGCCGCACCGATCCCGGCGACGACATCGCCGTCGTGTTCGTCGACGCAGCGGGTGATGAGCGCGAAGACCCGCTCGGAATCGGTTTGCCCGGTGACCAGTTCGCGGTAGTCACCCAGGGCGCGTTCCAGTTCCGGCAGTCCGCCGACGACGCCGTTGTGGGCGAACAGCCGCCCGTGTTGTTCGAACGGGTGGGTGTTGGCTGCGACCGTCGCCCCGGTGGACGCGTAGCGCACGTGGGCGAGGAAGGTCGCCGACTCGCACTCCATCGCCTCGCGGACGAACTGTTGGTCCTCGTAGGCGGCGATGGGCTGCTTGCGCACCAGCGGTTCGCCGTCGGCTTCGAAGGTGCCCAGCCCGGTGCCGTCGGGTTCGCGGCGGCTCTGGCGGGCCAGGCTGTCGGAGGCCTCCAGCAACCAGAACGTCGCGTGCACCCGCTGCGGTGCCGCGCTGAGCCCGAACAATCGGCACATCGATTCACCTTTCGCCGCACCGGCGCGGACCCGATGACCCGTGCCGAACGAAACCGCTTGTCGCGGTTGGATATTCAGTGAACGAGCCAGGGGGAGCCGAGCCGAGAACGCGGCCCGGGCCGCCGAATCGACCCTACCCGGCCGCCGCGAAACGCGGGGCCCTTCGACCCTGGATCGGCGGTTGCCCGCAGTGCACTATGAGGGGATCGATACGCGGCGGATCGGAGCGGGGTGCTCATGGCGAGGAAACGGTGGAGCGAGCTGAGCGAGCGGACGCGGCGGCTGATCGTGGCCGCGACCGTGGTGGAAGGGATTCTGAAACTGGCGGCGCTCGTGGATATCGCGCGCCGGCCGGCCGGCGAGATCCGAGGGTCGAAACTGCGGTGGGCGACCGCGGTGACGCTGCTCAACTCGGGGGGTGCGGTGCCGATCGCCTACTTCCTCGCCGGGCGCCGGCAACCGGGCACCCACTCCTGAGCCCGGTCACCGTTCACCGCGGTAGTCCTGGCATCGGCAGCGCTGCATCGGCAGCCCGCCGGCCTCGCGCGAGACCAGGACTCCGGCGTCCACGGCGCTGCGGCAGCGGCCCGATACCGGGTCGTGCACGATATTGGAGTGCCCGCAGTGCGCGCACAATCGGCGGGTCACCTTCCGCGGCACCAGGATCAGCAGCACCAGCGCCGAGAACGCGACGGTGACACCGACGAACCTGAGCAGATGTGGCCAATCCATCTCACGACCTCACTTTCCGGCCGAGTCCGCCGCGGCCGACCGCGATCAACGCCGTCGCAGGTGCATGCCGTAGGGGACCGCCTCGAGCAATGTCACGTTCACCGACGCCCCGCTGGGAATCCGGTACGAGCACACCTGCCCGGGCCGGGCACCGGTGAGCGCGCTGCCCAGCGGCGACTCGGGCGAGTAGACCTCGAGTTCCTCGGTGTCGGCGCCGTCGCGCCGGCCCAGCAGGAACGTTTCGGTCTGCTCGTCGTCGAACCGGACGGTCAGCACCATCCCGGGTTCGGCGATGCCGTCGTCGGCGGGCGCCTGCCCGACCACGGCACGATCCAGCAACTCCTCCAGCTCCAGCCGGCGCAACCGCCGCCCAGCCGCGGACTGCCCGTCCTCGTCGCCGGGGCCGTGTTGCGCCGCCCGCAACTCCAGCAATTCCCGCCGCAGCCGCTCGTACGCGTCCTGCGTCAACCAGACGCTTTCGGTTCCCGTCATCACATTCTCTTCGTCCACTGCCGACAACACCCGGCCCCCGGACGACACCACATCCGCCGCACCGAGGGTCCACCTCCAGAGTGACCCGCCGGCATACCGGCTACATTGTCGACCGGGAACAATCTCGTCGCGCGTTGTTGTCCATCCCGGACAGTGTGACGATCGCCCGATGTCCCGGAAGGAGCCGTGAGCTGCACCGATGGTCAAATTGGACCGTTTGATCAATATCGTGAGCCGCTACGGCGCCCGCCTCCACGGCGCCGTCGTGGATCGCACCGTCGAGATCCACAGCGTCGCGGTCCATGACCCGATCCGCCCGCACGCGGCCACCGGCGACGTATTTCTCGCGGTCGGTGCGGCCGACCTCGCCGAAGCCCTCACCCTGGGTATGGACGCCCGCGCCCGGGTGATCGTGGCCCGCACCTCCGAGACACCGGATGCCCGGATCCGGCAGCTGCTCGACGATCGCGGGCCGGCGCTGATGACCGTCGACCCGAGCGTGTCCTGGAGCCAGATCGCCTCGGTCGTCTACGGGCTCGTCCTCGAGGGCCGCGAAACCGAATCCGGGCGCGGTCCCAGCGATCTGTTCGCCCTCGCCGACACCATCTCCGCGTCCCTGGACGGGCCGGTGACCATCGAGGATCAGCTCTCCCGCGTGATGGCCTACTCCACCGCGCATCACGACACCGACCCGGTCCGCTCGGACACCATCCTGGGACGGCGGATGCCCGATCGGGTGCGCCGATTCTTCGAGGAGCAGGACATTTTCGCGCATCTGGCCCGCTCCGATGCCCCGCGCTACATCCCGCCGGCACCCGAGCACGGACTGCACGGGCGCACGGTGGCCGCGGTGCGCGCGGGCCGGGAGCTGCTGGGTTCGGTGTGGGTGTCGGGTCGTGAGCCGCTGTCGGCGGATCGGGCCCGGATCCTGCAGGAGGGCGCGCACACGGTGGCGCTGCATCTGCTGCGGTCGCGGGTCAGTGCCGATCTGGAACGGCAGGTGGAGTCCGAACTGGTCATCGAGTTGATCGAGGGCAGCCCCGACGCGGAGGCGGCGATCGGCAAACTCGGCATCCCGGCCCGCGATCTTCGCGTCATCGCCCTTCAGGCGCATGCCGAGCAGGAACGCAACGCCGGCATCCTGCTCGCGTTCGAACGCGCCACGACCGGTTTCGGCTGGTCGCGCCTGGGCCGCAGCACCCTGTTCGGCAATACCGTCTACACGCTGCTGCCCGCCGGTGACGATCCGGCGCCGGCGTATCGGTGGATCGCCGATATCGCCGCGAGCCTGCCCGCGCACATGAGCGTCGTCGCCGGCATCGGCGGCAGCGCCGACGCGCGGGAGTTGCCCGCGAGCCGGCAGGAGGCCGACGAATGCATGGCACTGCCGGCGACCACCACCCCGGCACCGGCCTGCTACGACACCGCCTGGGATCGGGTCCTGATCCAGCGCCTGCGGTCGATGGCCTCCACGGGCCGGCTGCCGTCCCGCGATCCCGTCGCCCAGCTGGCGGACCTCGACGAGCGCGCCGGCACCCACTACCTGCCCACGTTGAAGGCCTGGCTGGAAGCCCACGGCGATCCGAGCATCGCGGCCCGCACACTCGACGTTCATCCCAACACCGTGCGTCACCGGATGCGGCGGATGCGCGAACTGGAGTTCCTCGATCCGGACGATCCGGCCAGACGCACCGCGATGCTCATCGCCCTGTCGATCCACACCGGGTGATCACCGGCCGGTGAAATTCGATGGAGACGGGGGCCGGGCCGGGCTAACGTCGGGCGGCGTGAGCATCGACGCGCGTGCCGGGCAGTGGGTGGAACTCAACCGCGCCAACTGGGATGAACGGGTGCCGATTCACCTCACGAGCGAGTTCTACGATGTGGACCGGTTCGTGGCCGGCGCGGAGGCGCTGCGCGCATTCGAACTCGACGAGGTCGGCGACGTACGCGGAAAACGCTTGCTGCACTTGCAATGTCACATCGGGACCGACACGTTGGCGTGGGCGCGCCACGGCGCGGCCGTCACGGGCCTGGACTTCTCGGCACCGGCTGTGCGCACCGCGACCGGTCTCGCCGCCCGCATCGGTGTACCCGGCGCGCGGTTCGTGACCGCGAACGTCTACGACGCGGCGACCGCGCTGGCCGGGAACCGCTACGACATCGTCTACACCGGTGTCGGCGCCCTGGTCTGGTTGCCGGATCTGGTGCGCTGGGCGTCGGTAGTGGCGCAGTTGCTCGCACCGGGCGGATTCCTGTACCTGACCGAATTCCACCCGTTCGGCGACATTCTCGCCGAGGACGACGGCCGCACCGTCGCCTACGACTATTTCGATCCGGCGCCGCAGGTGTGGGAGGAGCCCGGCACCTACGCCGATCCGGACGCGCCGACCACCGCGAATGTCACCGTGCAGTGGCAGCACGGCATCGGCGAGATCGTCACCGCGCTGGCCGCTGCCGGGCTGCGGCTGGATTTCCTCCACGAACACGACTTCACCCTGTACCCGCGCTTCCGCAATCTCAGCGAGGAGGGCGGGCAGTATCGCCTGCCGCCCGGACAACCGCGAGTGCCGTTGCTGTTCTCCCTGCGGGCGTCGAAACCGGACTGCTGCTGAATCACCAAGGTGCCGGGCGGTTTTCGGCGCACAGCCGGTGACGTCGCTGTCAGTGTTCGTCGTAGTGGCCGTCGTGGGCCGCGTGGCGATGACCGTCGTGGAGATAGTCGACGTGATCGTCGTGCGGGATGGCGACGTGCCCGCACCCTTCGCCGTGCACGTGCTCGTGTCCGGCGTGTTCGGTGTGCCCGGCCGGTTCGCACTCGTCGACGTGGTCACCGTGGACCCGATGGATGTGCCCGTCGTGCAGGTAGTCGACGTGGTCGCCGTGCGGCACCGCGACGTGCCCGCAGCCCTCGCCGTGGGTGTGCTCGTGTCCGGGATGGGTGGTGTGCCCACTGCTCGTCATCAGCGTTGCTCCCTTCGCTACGGCTCATCGATACATTCGTATCCTCGCATGCATCAACGTATTTGCGAAGAGGTTGCTACAGGCCGGGTGCCGGGCACTTCACGTCGGTGATCACGCGCTGCCGCGCCCGACCCGGAACACGTCGCCGGCGAGGATTTCGCGGCGGTGCCCTCGTCGCCGGGTGCGGGGCGCCGGCGGGTTATCGGGTGGCCCGGTGGTGGTCCGGCGGCGGGGTGAGGTCTTCGACCACGACCAGATTTCCCCCGGCCTGCTTCGCCCGGTACATGGCGGCGTCGGCGGATTGCAGCAGCCGGTCCGGGGTCGGGCGCGGGCATCGCGGGCAGGTCGCCGCGTCGTAGACCGCGACCCCGACACTGGCGGTGACCTCGACCGTGGTGCCGGACGGTTCGGCGACGATGCGGCGCAGGCGTTCGGCCTCGGCGTGGGCGGCGCCGGCGGCGATCGGCGTGGCGACCACGAATTCCTCACCGCCCGCGCGTGCCACCACCGCGGTTCGCCCGGCGGCCTCGTGCAGGCGCCGGGCGGTCCGCACGAGCACGGTGTCACCGACGCGGTGTCCCCAGGTGTCGTTGACGCTTTTGAATTTGTCGAGGTCGAAGGTCATGACGCTGATCGCGGGGTGCTGGTCGACCAGCAGCGGGAGCCGGATCTCGAGGCCGCGCCGGTTCAGCAGTTCGGTCAGGGGATCCGACATCGATTCGGTGCGCAGCAGCCAGTAGAGGATCTGCAGTGCGGGGACGGCACTGACCACCGACACGAACAGCAGCAATCCGACCGCGACCGCCAGCCGCAGTTGTCCGCCGCCGGTGGCGATGCGCACCGACATCACGATCACCGCCAGCAGCGACCACGCCGAATGCGCCGCCAGCACCCGCGCATTGTGGAAGAAGCCGAGATAGCTGCCGGTGACCACGAGCAGTACCGTGCCCATCGCCGCGAACAGCCGGTCGGGCACCTGCAGGAACTCGAGGATGAACAGCACGTCGGCGCCGCCGATCAGCAGCAGCGATTCGGTTCTGCCGGGCCAGCGCAGCAGCCACCAGCGCAGTGCCCACAGCGTCCCGCACGACACCCCGACGGTGGACGCGATGCCGGGATGGCCGGGCGGTCCGACCGGTGATCCCGTGATGACCGCGCCCATCGCCGCGATCATCGCCCCGGCGACACCGACCAGTACCTTCAGCGGCCCCAGTGCGGATCGGGCCGTCAGGCTGCGTATCAGCCAGCAGTAGTCGACCGGATCGTTCCACCAGGCCCGCAGTGTCTTGCCGCCATTCATCGACTCACCCTCGCACCCGGCCGGTTGCCCGGCCGTCGCTCGTATCCGGTGCGAGAAACCCGGGGCGAGGATCTCGGGAATCTCATCGGCTGATCGGCAGCAGTCTAGACCGGCAACTCGGACCCTCCGGGCGAAAATGTGGTACTTGCTTCCACCGGCGCCGCAGGTGATCGGCTCAGTGGTCGCCGGCCGCCAGGAGCAGGCGGGACACCGAGGTGAGCCGGACCGCCATCTCCCGGTAGCTGTAGTAGCCCATCCCGGCCTGGATCATCGCGCCGCTGACCGCGATGTTGAGGGCATCGAGAAGCTCGTCGGTGCAGATGTCGCCCAGGGCGGTGCGGACGCGGTCGCTCAGGGCGGCACCGATGCGGGTGCGCAGGGCCGACACGTCGGGATCGTGGCTGAGGATCGCGGCCGAGGCGGCCAGGCTCAGTTCCGGCTCTTGCGACATCAGCTCGCCCATCTCGGTGAACACGGTCGCCAGCCGCTGCGACGGTGTCGAGCCGGTGACCGGCCGAGCGCACCAGGTGCGGATCCGGCGCCAGTACGCTTCGGCCACCAGATGCTGTTTCGCCGAGAAGTAGCCGTAGGCGGTCGCGTGCGTGAGCCCGGCGCGCCGGCACACCTCCCGCATGGACAACTGGTCGTAACCCTGCTCCCGCAACACGTCGAGACCGGCGTCGAGCAGACGGTCCACGGTCTCGGCGGAGCGGCCGGCCAGCGAGCGCCGGGGCGGGCGGGGTTGTATCGCGGCCTCCACCATGAATCAGACACTAGGATATACGCCTGTAAACAGCAAAGCCGACGCCGGACCCAGCGGGTGCGGAACTACCGACGAGGCACGATGGCATCCACCTTCACTCCCGCGCCCGATCGCACTGAATTCGATCTGGGACAGGTCACCTTGCACACCTTGACCTGGGGCGATCCCGCGGCGACGCTCGCGCTGTGCCTGCACGGCTACCCCGACACCGCTTGGACGTGGCGCCGTCTCGGGCCCGCGCTGGCCGATCAGGGGTACTACGCCGTGGCGCCGTTCAGCCGCGGATACGCCCCGTCGACGGTGCCGGCCGACGGTGACGTATCGACCGGTTCGCGGGTCGCCGACGCACTCGGCATCGCCGAGCACCTGGGCGCCGAGCGGGCCGTCGTCATCGGCCACGACTGGGGCGCCTTCACCGCGAATGCCCTTGCCGCCCTACCGGAATCGCCGTTCCGGGCCTTCGTCGCCGCGGCGGTTCCACCGCTGGCGAGTGTCCGGATCACCCGCGACGATCTCGCCGGCCATGTGGCGCGGACGCTGGCGCAGTCGGTGAACAGCTGGTACATCCTCGCCAACCAGCTCCCGGCCCTTCCCGAACGCTTCTTCACCCCGATGACCGCGTTGCTGTGGCGGCGGTGGTCACCCGGATACGACGCCACCGACGACCTCGCCCACCTCGCCGCGGCCGCACCGCCGCAGCACCGCTCCGCGATCATCGGCTACTACCGGCAACTGGTCCGTCCGCGGTCGACGCGGCCCCGCGACCTCGACCGGCTGCTGATGTCGCCACCGATCCACCCGACCCTGCAGCTCTACGGCGCCACCGACGGCTGCCTGCGGCCCGGCTTCTTCCAGGATCTGGACCGGCACCTGCCCGCGGGCAGCCGCGTCGTCCGCATCGACGACGCCGGGCATTTCCTGCACCTGGAGAAGCCGGAGGCGGTGAACGCGATCATCCTCGACTACCTCGCGTCGGGGCGGTAGCGGTTCACGGCGTCGTTTTCCCCGATCAGCGCGCGCAGCAGGGCCGCGTGGTAGAACAGCGACTCGACATCCTCGGGCCGATCCATTTCCCCGAAATGCACCCGGCGTGAGCCGGTGCGCATGAACACACACGCCCACACCACCGCCGAATAGACGTAGAACCAGCGCAGATCTCCGAGCTCGATTCC
The DNA here is from genome assembly GCF_000308535.1 of Nocardia cerradoensis NBRC 101014. Lineage (GTDB taxonomy): Bacteria > Actinomycetota > Actinomycetes > Mycobacteriales > Mycobacteriaceae > Nocardia > Nocardia cerradoensis. Next base: position 41,675 of record NZ_BAFW01000114.1, read on the forward strand.
GGTGAGGCGCCGATACGTGTCACGAACGTCGTTCTCGCGCAGGACGTCCGGCAATCCCGGCAGTCCGGCGAGCCCGCTCAACTCCTGAAACACCAGGTGCGCGAACACACACCACGCCACATCGAGTTCGCGTGGCCCCACCGTCGTCATCTCCCAATCGAGCACGGCGGCAGGACGGAAGTCGCGGTAGAGCACGTTGCCGATGCGCGCGTCGCCCCACAGCAGCACGGTCTCACCGGCCGCGATCCGTTCGGGCCAATAGGTTTCGAGCCAGTCGAAGGCGCGCTCGACCAGCGGTGACCGCCCGATATCGGCCACCGCGAACTCGTACCACGCCCGCAGCCAGGTGAGGTTCTTGCGCAGGGCGGTGTCGCCGGCGCGGTCGGCGACGAGGAAGTCGAATGCGGCGCCCGCGTCGGGGATCGCGTGCAGGGTGGCGAGCACCTCGATGGTGGCGTCCTGCAGCAGGCGCTGCTGTTCGGGGGCGGCGTCGAAGAACCAGTTGCCGCCGAACGTATACGGCATCACATCGGGCGGGACGATCCCCTCGACGTAGTCCATGATGAAGAAGGGGGCGCCCAGCACCGTCGCCGTGTTCTCCAGGTACCGCACCCGCGGGACCGGAATACCGGCCCGACCGGCGGCCTCCATGACAGCGGCTTGATGGTCGAGCCGGTAGACCGGAAAGACGGGGACATCGGAGCCGGTGGGCGCCACCCGCATCACCCACTTCCGAGTCACGCGCGTGCCGTCCTCGTCCCATCGGGCGCCGAGCACGATCGTCTCCGAGGACATCCCGTTGGCGTCGATCCCGCCGACGACGAAGATTTCGGGCCGCTGTCCGTCCGGCATGACCGTGGCCAGCCAGTCGGCGAGCAGCGCGGGCAACTGGGTCACGTCGCGGCTCGAGCTCTGCAGCCGGCTGACGTTCTCCACGGTCGGTTCGGTAGCCACAGACTGGCTCCTTTCACTCGGGCGGGTCACCGATGGGCCGCCCGGCGGTCATCGGGCGCCGATCGTGACCGGCATATGCCGGATACCGGTGTGTTTGTTGCTGCGGACGTACTCGACAGGTCCCCGCGGAGTGAGGGTTTCGACACGATCGAGCAGCGCGTCGAACAGGACCCGCATCTCCATCCGCGCGAGCGAGGCGCCCAGGCAGAAATGCACGCCACGCCCGAAAGCCAGGTGCGGGTTGGGGTTTCGGGTGATGTCGAAGCGGTGGGGGTCGGTGAACACACTGTCGTCGCGGTTGGCCGAGGCCCACCACAGCGTGACCTTGTCCCCGGCGGCGATGCGGTGGCCGCCGATCCACACGCCCTCGGTGGCGGTGCGCCGGTTGTAGGGGGTCGAGGACGCCCACCGCAACATCTCCTCGATCGCGCCCGGAAGGCGAGTCCTGTCCTGCTGCAACTGTTTCCACAGCTGCGGCGATTCACTGAGCGCGGCCGTGCCGAGGGCGATGGAGTTGCGTGTGGTCTCGCTGCCCGCGGCCACGATGAGGGACAGGAACAGGTGTTGTTCGGCATCGGTCAGCGGTTCGTCGTCGACGAGGGCGTGGGTGATCACCGACAGCAGATCCGCACCCGGCGCGACGCGTTTGCGCTGCAGCAGATCCGCGGCGTAGGCGAACATGCGGGCCTGAGCGCGGGCGAGACGGTCGTCGACCTCGCCGACTTCGCGGCCGTCGTAGTCGAGGGTGACGTTCGCCCAGTTCATCAGTTCGTGGCGATCGGCTTGCGGCACACCGGCCAGCTCGGCGACGGCCTGCAATGGCAGTTCCGCGGCCACATCGGTGAGAAAGTCGCACTCGCCCTCGGCCACCGCCGCATCCACGATGCCGGCCGCGCGCCGGCGCAGGTCCTCCTCGATCCGCCGCAGCGCTCGCGGGGTGGTGCTGGGTGCGAGCAGGCGACGGATCTTCGCGTGACGAGGGTCGTCCATCATGTTCAGCAGCGCCCCGACCGGCACACCGAGCGGCATATCCTCGAGCGTCGTGCCGCCGCCGTCGCGTCCGCCGCCGGATTCGGAGGAGAAGACCGTGGTGTCGGTGGCCGCGGCGACGATGTCGCCGTAGCGGCTGAGCACCCAGAAACCGTCGCCGCCGGGGCTGTGCGCGGTGGGCGGATGAAACCAGACCGGCGCCTCGCGCCGCAGCCGATCGAATATCGGATGAGGAAATCCGCTGGTGAACCGGTCCAGGTCGGTCAGGTCGACGTCCTCGTCCACGACGTTCGCGCCTCCTTGCCACAGCTCACCCGCCGGCGGATACCGGGCGCCCCGCCACACCCGACACGCCGTACCTTACAGGTGTCAATCCGACTGTAAGACCGGAAAAGGCGGACTCGCACCGGTTTCGCGCCACCGCTACGACGAGTCGCGCGGGCGCAGACCGTCGAGCATCAAATCCAGCAGGCGCCGCCAGTCTCCGCTGCCGGTGCGGATCGTCGCCGAGATCGCACCGACGAGCATGTAGGCGTCCGCGGCGGTGCAATCCTGCCGCAGCGCGCCAGTCTCTCGATCGCGCGTGATGATCTCGCCGACAACGGTTTCCAGCCGGGCGCGAGCGGATCCGCGCGGCTCGCTGCCGGGCGAGCGGCGGGCGGCTTCGACGGCCGCGGACAGGCCCTGATCGGCGCTGAGCAGCTCGCCCACATGCGTGAGATAGCGTCGCAGCCCCTCGCCGGCGTGAGCGAGACAGTCTGCGCGAGCGTAGTTCTCGATCTCCGCGAAGCGTTGCTCGGCCGCCGCGTCGACGAGCTCGGCCAGGGTGGGGAAGTGGCGATAGACGGTGCCGACCCCGACCCCTGCGGCGCGTGCCACGTCGGGCAACTGCGCCTGAGAGCCCTTCTCGGCGAACACTTCTCGAGCCGCGCGCAGGAGGCGGTCGCGGTTGCGGGCCGCGTCGGCGCGGGTTCTTCGTGGCGTCGCGGGTGTTGACACCTGTCCGTCCTTTCCGGCTACCATCGAGACGGAAGCGGATTCCGATTCCGTTTTGTTCCGCGGGAAGGGTAGCACGATGTCGCACAACAGATTTCTCCGATTGGCTCCGGGTGAGGTGCGCCCGGGCCGGGTTCCGATGCCACCCGCCTTCGCGGTCAAGGCCACCACAACCGACACCGAGGGCCGGTTCTCACTGCTCGAGGTGACCTTGGCCCGCGACATCCCGCGACACACGCACGAGGTGGCAGACGAAAGCATCTATGTGCTCAGCGGTGAGCTCGGCGTCGACTTCGACGACCGGTCGTTCGTCGCACCGGCGGGCACGTTCGTCCTACTGCCACAAGGCATTCCGCACGCACTGCGCGCGGTCTCGGACCCGCCGCCCACAGTGCTGCAGATATCGTCACCGGGCGGATGGGAATGCTATCTGGAAGACCTGTTCGAAGCAGGCACCACCGTACTCACCGACGGCGCCCTCGACCCGCGCAAAATCAACCCGATCGCCGCGGCGCACAACATCCGCTATGACGAACACCGAACGCCGCGCCGTCAGTGAATGTGGTCCTGCCAGTCCGCGGGGACATGACCCGCGGGCCCCGGCACCGGCTGCGTCTCCGGGTGACTGGTCGGCGGCGCCAGTTCCGGTCCCTCGCCCACCGCGCCGTCGCGGTAGTCGTAGAACCAGTCCTCGCCCGGTTCGAAGCTCTGGATGATCGGGTGGCCGGTACTGCGGAAATGAGCGGTGGCGTGCTGGGCGGGGGAGGTGTCGCAGCACCCCACATGCCCGCAGCGCGCGCACCGACGCAGGTGCACCCACCAGCCGCCGGCGGCGACGCACTCCGCGCAACCGGTTCCGCTGGCGGGCACCTCGACGTCGATATCGCTGCCGGAATCGCTCACCGCTGTTCTCCTTTCAGGGTCGCGACCACCGCTTCGGCCACGCCGCGCGCACTGGCGGGGTTCTGACCGGTGATCAGCCGCCCGTCGGTGACGACGTAAGGTCCGAACGGCTCGTCGGCCGTGCTGTAGTCGGCGCCCAATTTCACGAGTTCGTCCTGAAGACTGAACGGTACCGCGTCGGCGCGCTGAGCGGCTTCCTCCTCCGGCCACGAGAACCCGGTCACCCGCCGCCCGGCGATCAGCGCCGCACCGCTCTCCAGCGGGACGTTCAGCAATCCGACCGGACCGTGACACACCGCCGACACCACGCGGCCGCTGTCGTGGAAGGCCGCGGTGAGCGCACCCAGATCGTCGCCACCGAAGTCGAACATCACCCCGTGCCCGCCGGTGAAGTAGATCGCGTCGTAATCCTCGACCTCGACCTCGCCGATACTGCGCGTGCGGTCGAGCAGGTCCATGAATTCCCGGTCGCGGTAGCGGCGGTCGGTGCCGAGATCGGCGAGGACGTCGTGGGCCAGGCTCTCCGGATCGATGGGCACGAATCCGCCTGCGGGACTGGCGATATCGACGGTGAAGCCGTGTTCGGTGACGTAGTCGTAGAAGTGGGTCAGCTCGCCGAGCCACAGCCCGGTGCGATAGCCGACCTTCTCGTATTCCCCGGCATTGGTGACGATGACCAGAATCCGGTCGGTGGCCACGGCGATCTCCTTCCGGTCGATGCGATGGGCGACCGGCCGTCCGAGATCACTGTCGTCCGATCCGGGAAGACCGCCGGCCGCGTGACGTCGATCACAACCTAACACAGGCGCCGATCGCTGGAGCCGTCCCGGGACCCGGGGGAGCCTCACAGGAAAATAGCTCTGAGTCAGAGGTATCGTGGGGAGGTGACCACCCCGCCCACCACCCACGCCGAACTGGTCCCGCGGCTCATGAGCGCCTTCGGCCGCTTCCGCCGCCAAGTCGGCCGCATCGCCGGCCGATCCTTCGACCGGCCCGGCGTCAGCGCCTCCCAAGCCGAATTCCTGCGCCTCGTCGGCCGCAACCCACACATCTCCGTCAAATCCGCCGCCGCCGAGATGGGACTGGCGCCCAACAGCGTCTCCACCTTCGTCACCGCACTCGTCAAAGACGAGCTCCTCGTCCGCGAACCCGACCCCGCCGACCGCCGCGTCATGCGCCTGAGCCTGCCCGCCCCCGTCCAGCGCGACGTCGACGACATCCGCAGACGCCGCCACGACATCGTCGCCACCGCCCTCGGCGCCCTCACCCCGGCCGAACGCGACGACCTGCTGCGCGGCCTCGCCGTCGTCGACAAGATCACCGAACTCCTGCACGACCACGAACAAGGACGACGATGACCCCGCACGACCCACCCGCACACCACCCCGGCCCCGGCCCCGCGATCGACTGCCGCGACCTCACCCACCGCTACGGCGACCACACCGTCGTCGACCACCTCGACCTGCGCATCGAACGCGGCGAGATCTTCGGCCTCCTCGGCCCCAACGGCGCCGGCAAAACCACCACCATCCGCCTGCTCACCACCCTCATGCCCATCCAGCACGGCACCGTCGACATCCTCGGCTTCCGCGCCGGCCGCCACGACACCGACATCCGCTACAACCTCGGCTACGTCCCCCAGCAACTCTCCATCGAAGCCACCCTCACCGGCCGCCAGAACGTCACCTGGTTCGCCCGCCTCTTCGACGTCCCCCGCCGCGAACGCCACCACCGCGTCACCGAAGCCCTCGACGCCATGAACCTGCTCGACGTCGCCGACCGCCTCGCCGCCGGCTACTCCGGCGGCATGATCCGCCGCCTCGAACTCGCCCAGGCCCTCGTCAACCGGCCCGCCCTGCTCATCCTCGACGAACCCACCGTCGGCCTCGACCCCATCGCCCGCGACAGCGTCTGGGAACGCGTGCACGACCTGCGCACCCGCTTCGGCACCACCGTCCTGCTCACCACCCACTACATGGCCGAAGCCGACAGCCTCTGCGACCGAATCGCCCTGCTGCACAAGGGAAAACTCCGCGCCGCCGGCGCGCCCGCCGACTTGAAGGCCGCACTCGGCCCGCACGCCACCCTCGAAGACGTCTTCCGGCACCACGCCGACGCCGGACTCGACGACGACCCCACCACCGAAGGAGGACTGCGCGGTGTCCGAAGCACCCGCCGAACCGCTCAACGCGCCGGCTGAACTCCCGCCCCTGCGCCACGCCCCGCACGGCGCCGCACGCATCGCCACCCTGGGCTCCCGCATCGCCACCTTCGCGATCGTCGAACTGCAGAAGCTGCGCCACGACCGCACCGAATTGGTCACCCGCGCAGTGCAACCCGCACTGTGGATGCTGATCTTCGGCACCACCTTCGCCCGCCTGCACACCATCCCCACCGGCGACATGCCCTACCTGGACTTCCTGGCACCCGGCATCATCGCCCAATCGGCACTGTTCATCGCGATCTTCTACGGCATCCAATTGATCTGGGACCGCGACGCCGGCATCCTCAACAAACTCATGGTCACCCCCACACCCCGCGCGGCGCTGATCACCGGCAAATGCTTCGCCGCCGGAGTGCGCGCCATCGCCCAGGTGCTGATCATCGTCGTGCTCGCCCTGATCATGGGCGTCCACATGACGATGAACCCACTGAAACTGCTCGGCGCCCTCACCGCCGTCGTCCTCGGTGCTGCCTTCTTCGCCTGCCTGTCGATGACCATCGCCGGGCTGGTCACCCAACGCGACCGCCTCATGGGCATCGGCCAGGCCATCACCATGCCGCTGTTCTTCGCCTCCAACGCCCTCTACCCGCTGGCACTGATGCCCGGCTGGCTGCATGCCGTCAGCCACGTGAACCCGCTCAGCTACGAGGTCGACGCCCTGCGCGGACTGCTCGTCGGCGGCACCGCCGACCTGTGGACCGACTTCGGCGTGCTCGTACTGGCCGCCCTCCTCGGAATCGCCTGCGCCTCAGCACTGTTGGGACGGCTCACACGCTGACGACGAGAACCGGACCCACATCGGCTCAGGCCGGGCGGCCCCCCGCGGCCGTGTGCCGGACCTCCACGATCGGCAGCCGCAACGCGGCAGGGGAGGAGGCGGGCACCACCGGCGCTACCGGTGCGATCGGATCGACGCGCCGGTAGGGCAGATCCATCGGCGGCCGCGGATCCCGCTCGCCCTCGTTCGGCCACATCGACGCCGCCCGCTCGGCTTGCGCGGCGATCGTCAACGACGGGTTCACCCCGAGATTCGCCGAGATCGCCGACCCGTCCACGATGCTCAACGTCGGATATCCGTGCACGCGGTGATACGGATCGATCACGCCGTGCTCCCGGTCGCCGCCGATCACACACCCGCCGATGAAATGCGCCGTCATCGGCACACCGAAAATATCGGGCCAGGTGCTGCCCGCGGTGGCGCCGAGTGTGTCCGCGACCCGCCGCGTCACCTCGTGACCGGCCGGAATCCACGACGGATTCGGCTCACCGTAGCCCTGCCTGCTGGTGTAGCGGCGACCGAACAGCCCACGCCGGGTGAATGTGGTGATCGAATTGTCCAGACTCTGCATCACCAGCAGGATCAACGTCCGCTCACTCCAGCGCCGGGTGCGCAACAACCGCACCGTCCGCAGGGGATGGGTGGCCGCGATCGCCAGCACCCGCACCCACCGCGGCACCGCCTCCCCGCCGTCGACCAGATAGGTCTGCAACAGCCCCATCGTGTTCGAGCCCTTGCCGTAGCGCACCGGCTCGATGTGGGTGTCGGCGGTCGGATGGAACGACGACGTGATCGCCACGCCCGCCGTCAGATCCAGGCCGGTGTCCACCCGGGTACGCCCCGCACCCAGAATCGCCTCGGAATTCGTGCGGGTCAGCACACCCAGCTGCGGCGACAGGGCGGGCAGCACCCCGGTGTCGCGCATCCGGAACAGCAACCGCTGCGTTCCCCAGGTCCCCGCCGCCAGCACCACGTACCGCGCCGAGAAGTGGCGCGTCCCACGCCGGATCCGCCGGTCCGTGCGCCGCGTCTCGACCCGCCAACTGCCGTCGTCCTGCGGTCGAAGCGCGGTCACCGTCGTCATCGAATGTATCTGCGCCCCTGCGCGTTCGGCCAAACCCAGATAGTTCTTGATCAGCGTGTTCTTCGCGCCGTGCCGGCAACCGGTCATGCATTCGCCGCATTCGATGCAGCCGGTGCGCTCGGGTCCGGCGCCACCGAAGTAGGGGTCCGGGCTCACCACTCCGGGCTCGCCGAAATACACGCCGACCGGGGTCGGGACGTAGGTGTCGGCGACGCCCATATCCTCGGCCACCGAGCGGATGATCTCGTCGGCCGGGGTGGTGTGCGGATTCGCCACGACGCCGAGCATGCGCCGGGCCTGGTCGTAGTGCGGGGTGAGTTCGGCGTCCCAGTCGGTGATCTCGGCCCACTGGCGGTCCTCGAAGAACGCGCGTCCGGGCTTGTAGAGGGTGTTGGCGTAGTTGAGCGAGCCGCCGCCGACTCCGGCGCCGGCGAGGATGAAGCAGTCGCGCAGCCGGTGGATTCGCTGGATGCCGTAGCAGCCCAGTGCCGGCGCCCACAGATATCGCCGCAGATCCCAGCTGGTGGTGGCGAAGTCGGCGTCTTCGTAGCGTCGCCCGGCCTCGAGTACCGCGACCGAATATCCCTTTTCCACCAATCGCAATGCCGTCACACTGCCGCCGAATCCGGATCCGACGATCACCACATCGACATCGAAAGGCCGCGCTGCCTCCATGACACCTCCTGCCGAGGACGCTAACAAGTCACCAGCGGGCCCGCGAGGTTCTCGTGGCGGGTACCAAACCGTGCGGTGCGCACTGCCGCTGAGTCACAATGCGCCCGGGTGGCGCGCGGTGATGGTCAGTGGATCCGAATCTCGACTCGTTGCGAGCACCCAGCCAGCCACCCCTATTACGTCACTGTGACGTTTTGCGGCAGGATCCGGGAAGCTGGGGAAGGGGCTGATAAGGAGCGCGGCTCGGACCGATGCGAGCAGCAGAAAATTTTCCGGCAAATCGAACTGGAGGCGAAAAAGTTCTTCACGCGGATTTCGGCGGATTTGCGCGAGACATCGCCGTCATCGGGCACCGTCGGCAGCAGACGGAAGAGTCGAACGACGAGCCGGGGCGCCGACGCCCGCGCGCCGAAACACACTGACACACAGGGGCACAAACGCAGCCTCCGGCACCCGTTCCATTGCGCCGATAATCTACATTATGTCAAGTCAACTACTGCATATCGCAGATGAAACCACCGCCTCCCCTGGTGAGACTGAGTGAGTGTAATCTCGTCAAGTCCGATCGCAAAGAAGGGCGGGCCCGATGTCACCTCTTCCGTGACGGCCTTACGACGACGTTTTCGAGAAAGCTCTCGGCTACGTGCGCGAGTACTACTGAACGATGCAGAATCAGCACAACACGAAGGGTTCGCACACCAATGGCGCAGCATTCATCGGCTAATTCCTCGCCCGCCCGGCAAGAGGCAAATCGTTTAAGTCGAATCAACAATTCTCTAAGATCATGCGGTACGCGGGCAAGGTTAAAGCCGAGCAATCTGAGCTCTTTTCATGAAATTCGAAAGTAGACGCCGTGGCTGCAACGAACAATTTCGTCGAGTATCGATCGGTCGCAATTACGGAGCCCCTTCGACAGGGTGACATTTTGGAGCGCGTAGCAGATGATTCGACTGTTTGGAATCGACATTTGCTAGTCATGACAGCGGATTGCGATTTCGCACATAACAAGCATCACGGTAGGGTGACGTGTGTACCGCTGTTAACCAAGGATGAATACCTTGTAAAACTCCAGATACCAAAGCTCCGCAGTAAGGCAGTCATTGACCTTACAAAGAGCCTACAAGATGCGCTAATAAGACTGGGAACGACCAGCATCTCGGAGGCGCGCCTGAGAGAGTGGCCAAGCGAGCAGCCCACCGAAAAAATTCTGGCCTCCTTGCCAATTCCAGATGACGAGCACGATGCTGTACGTGGCATGTTTGATGCCATTCGCGCACTAGATAGCAGCGAGCCCTCACTTGCTGAAGCAACAAGCATTTTGGTCCAAGCACAGCTCCAATTACCAAACCCTCAAAGCGAGAAGAACCTAAGAAGGAAGATAGTTAACACACTCCAGAACGCCTTCAAGAACCCGCCTGGTGACGCACTATTCCTGTCGGCGATCGCCGACGGCCACGACTATGGTTACTTCGTCTATTTGCGACATTTGGAACAGATCTGGGAGCCACGAGTGGCGCTTAGCCCTTCACGCACGGTAATGGAATACCGCAGATTATCCCGGCTGCAAGACAATTTCACCCACGCAATTGCGCAGCGTTTTGGGCTCGTGTTTACGGCAATTGGCCTACCTGACGCATACGAAGAGATGCGCAACCTCCACTCGGACCTACTTGGAGAGGACATTCCATGAAGCCATTGGTGACGACAGCAAGTGCCCTTAAGGAGCTAGCAACCGGCATAGCTCCGTCTGCCATTTCTACCTCGACCTCCCTGTTCTCATGGGAGGGTGTAGAATCCGATTACTTGTTCACGAACAGTGATCATGCCGACGATCAGCGCGTCGTAGTCGTTCGAGATTCATTTATCAACGATCCCTTCGTCCCGGACCATCTCAGAATTGATCGTAGGGCGGTGCTTAGCCGTATGGCCGCATTCGCCGAGCGCGCGCAGACGGCAGATTCGATCACATTACCCCGAGCCTGGCGCCAGTACAAATACAACAACTTGATGGCGTTCTTCGCAGTGCCGGGGCGCGACACAGAAACAACACGCTGGATTGCCGAAGTATTGACAGGTGACAGCTCAGATGTCGTCTTCTGGGACGCGACAACATCTGACGAGAAGACGACGCTAGAGGAGTTCGATGCCAGAAAGCCGCCGAACCCCCTGCGGAACAACGAGTGGATTGAAGCTGCGGGGGCCGCAGCGATACACTTTGCGGCCGCGAAACGTCCTCAACCGTCTGACGTTGAAATCGCCCTACCAGAGCTCGAACGCGCCGCGACACAAAAATGGACCTACAGCCAATGGATGGAAGCCATCAGTGCCGATCAACGTGCGTTTGTGCTCGCCCCCTCCGACAGGTCCATCCGACTCCGCGGTCCCGCGGGCTCTGGCAAGACACTGACCCTCACGTTGAAGGCTGTTTACGAGCTCCTCAAAGCCCGCGAATCCGGCGAGCAACTCAGGATTCTTATGGTCACCCACAGCTGGTCACTGGCGACCGAGATTGCGGATTCCACCGATGCATTCGGACTTGGGGCGTTGCACGAGATCGATGCCTTTCCATTGTTGGAGATCGCAGCAGAGATCTCACCAAGTGGCAATAGCGACGGCTCGTACAAACTCATCGGTGATGACAGTTTCAGCGGAAAGCAGGCACAGCTTGATGAGATCCTGGACTTACTTGGTGATTTCGTCGCAGGCGACTGGATCACCTATAAGGCTGATGTCACGCCATCGCTGCGCGATCGATTTGATTCGGCGGACTCGGACGAGCGACTGGCACTTGCCTGGGATCTGTTGATCGAGTTCGGCTCTGTCATAGGCGCCGCGGCGATTTTCCCAGGCGCCGGCTCAGAGAGCCGATATTTCAACTTGGAGCGTGCATCATGGATGCTCCCACTCTCAGGTCGCGCCGACATGCGGGTGGTTTTCGAGTTGTATAGCCGTTATATGTACAGCCTCGACGCTCGCGGGCTCTGGACAAGCGACCAAGTACTTGCGGATCTCCTGAACGACCTCCAGAAACACTCCTGGAACCGGTCACGGCGCGACAAAGGGTATGACCTGATCTTTGTAGACGAGTTCCACCTCTTTAACCCCTTGGAGCGGCAGGTTCTCCACTACCTTTCACGCGATGTGACGGTGTATCCAAGAATCTTCATGGCCCTTGAT
>NZ_BAFW01000113.1 GCF_000308535.1 Nocardia cerradoensis NBRC 101014
CTGTACGCGGTGCCGGCCTTCATCGCGATGATGGGCGTGGAGTGGTGGGATGCGCGCCGCGATCCCGATCGCGCACCCAGCGGCCGGTACGGGCGCGAGGCGGTCACCAACTGGGCCACCTACGCGATCGGCCAGCTCACCAAGCCCCTGCTCCAGTACGTGCTGCCGTTCTCCACCATCGTGCTGGTCGCCTCGTGGACACCGCTGCATCTGTCCCCGCGCGACTGGTGGGTCTGGCTGGTGGGGCTGGTGGTCACCGATTTCTGCTATTACTGGGCGCACCGCGGCGATCACCGCATCCGATTGCTGTGGACGGCGCATTCGGTGCACCACTCGAGCACCCACTTCAACTTGACGACCGCCATCCGGTTGCCCTGGCTCAACCCGATCGCGTCGACGATGCGCAGCCTGGCGTGGGTGCCGGCCGCGCTGCTCGGCTTCCCCGCGTGGACGATCTTCCTGCTGAACACCCTCGGCCTGCTGTATCAGTTCCCGATCCACACCCAGCGCATCCGAAACCTGTGGCGCCCGGTCGAGTTCGTGTTCAACACTCCTGCTCATCACCGCGTGCACCACGGCTCCAACCAGCCCTACCTCGACACCAACTACGGCGGCGTATTCATCGTCTGGGACCGCATGTTCGGCAGTTTCGCCGCCGAATCCGAACCCATCCGCTACGGACTCACCCACGATATCGGCACCGGAAATCCGCTGAAGGTCAACTATCACGAATTCGCGGCTCTGCTGCGCGATGTGCGCGACGCCGGCACCTGGCGCGGGCGGCTGGGTTACGTCTTCGGCCCGCCCGGCCGGCGGGAGAACGCGACGGAGACGCCGACCGGACAGCTGACGGAACCGAGCAGCACCGTCGTCACGACCGGTTAGCGGCTCCGCGTGGACCATGCCGGTGGGCCCTCGCGGGTTCACAGTTCCACGGCGCCGCTCTCCACCGGAGAGTCCGACGGCTTGCGCGTCCACAGCAGGGCCACCAGGACGAGCGCGGTGACCAGGACGATATGCACCGCGAACAGCGTCAGGAACGGCAAGATGAACCCTTCGTCGGTCAGGGCGCCGCGTTCGCTCACGCAGTACAGGGTGTAGTTCACCGATGTGCCCTCGGAATCGTGGAAGGTGTCCGACACCACCATCGGATCCAGGTAGGGAGCCCGGCAGAACAGCGGCGCCGTGAGCCGGGCTTCCCCGGGCCAGATCGCCAGCGGCAGGACGAAGCTGACGATACTTCCGGCGATGACGCCCGTACCGAGTGCGGGAATGAGCGGTCTGAGCACTGGTCACACCTGCCGGATGCGGAGAAACGAACCGGCGGAATCGAATTCGGCGATCATGTCCGACCGCGGCGACGTCACGTCGGCGACGATGCGGATGTCGCGCCCGAATCGGCTCACGACGATCACCGGCACGACACCGTCGGCGAGCGCGCTGCGAGCGCGGGCGGTGTCGACGATCGACCCGAGCCGGGTCAAGCCGGGTACTTCGGCGAGGGTGAAGCATTCGCCGTCCAGGTCGTCGAAGGCCGAGACGCGCACCGGCCGCGGCGCGCTCACGGCGCCGAGGCGATAGGAGTAGTCGTCGAGTTCGTGTGGGCGCTGCGCGGTTCGGACACGCAGGTGCACGGCCGGTTCGCGGGTGCTCAGATCGTCGTGGTCGGCCAGGAATCGGGTCACCTGTTCGGGCTGATCGGCCAGGACGAGCCGGAACTGCGTCGACTCGGGAGCGACGAACATCACCACATCGGCCTGAATGTCGCCGGTGCCCAACCGGTTTCGCAACGCCTCGAAGGCCGCGGCGGGCAGCCCGTCCACGAAGCCGCCGCCACGAGTCCGGATCTGCTGCTCGAAGGCGTCGCGCTCCACCGCGCCGACGCAGCCACAGGCGATCAACACGACCGAGCACACCGCGGCCCGAAGCCACCTACGACGGCGCATGCCGGAATGGTAAGCGTCGCTGCCGGAATCCGCGCGTCCGATTCGCGAAGGCACCGCACGGTCACCGCCACGATTGCGGCGACGCTCGCTCGGGAATTCGATCAGCGAGATCGCAAGGCGATCGGGTGTCCACCCAGCGGGCACCGCGAGCGTGGCTGCGACGTGAGCGTGCCCCGGCGCAGGTCGGTGCGCCGATTCGCGGGCGCGGGCGGGTCGGGCGGCATTCGCCCCTGCGCGGCGCGTGGTAGGAAAGGGGCGTGACAGGTGTACAGCGCGAGTCCCGCTCCCGGGCGGAAGCCGAAGTGGTCGAGTTGGTCAGCACGCTGATCCGTTTCGACACCTCCAATACCGGGGTGCTCGAAACCACCAAGGGCGAACGCGAGTGTGCGCAGTGGGTGGCCGATCAGTTGCAGCAGGCCGGGTACACCACCGAGTACGTGGAGTCGGGTGCGCCGGGGCGCGGAAATGTGTTCGCGCGCTTGCCCGGAGCCGATCCCAGCCGCGGTGCGCTGATGATCCACGGGCATCTGGACGTGGTGCCGGCCGAGGCCGCGGACTGGAGTGTGCATCCGTTCTCGGGTGCGGTCCGCGACGGCTATGTGTGGGGCCGCGGCGCGATCGACATGAAGGATATGGTCGGCATGATGCTGGCGGTCGCCCGCCAGTTCAAGATCGAGGGCACGGTGCCGCCGCGCGATCTGGTGTTCGCCTTCCTCGCCGACGAGGAGAACGGCGGCAAGTGGGGTTCGCAGTGGCTGGCCGACAACCGGCCGGATCTGTTCGAGGGAGTCACCGAGGCGGTCGGTGAGGTCGGCGGTTTCTCGCTGACCGTGCCGCGCCGCGACGGCACCGAGCGGCGGCTGTATCTGGTGGAGACCGCGGAGAAGGGGCTGGGCTGGATGCGGTTGCGCGCCAAGGCCCGCGCGGGCCACGGTTCGTTCCTGCACGACGACAACGCGGTGACGATTCTGGCCGAGGCGGTGGCGCGGCTGGGTAAGCACACGTTCCCGCTGGTGCTGTCGGATTCGGTGGCCGAATTCCTGGCCGCGGTCAGCGAGGAGACCGGCATCGACTTCGATCCGGACAGTCCGGATATCGAGGGGCAACTCGCGAAACTGGGCACCATTTCACGCATCATCGGCGCGACCCTGCGTGATACCGCCAACCCGACCATGTTGCGCGCCGGCTACAAGGCGAACGTGATTCCGCAGACCGCCGAGGCCACCGTGGACTGCCGGGTGGTGCCGGGCCGGCAGGCGGCCTTCGAACGCGAAGTCGACGAGCTGATCGGCCCGGACGTGGAGCGCGAGTGGATCACCAAACTCGACTCCTACGAGACCACCTTCGACGGGCATCTGGTCGACGCGATGAACGACGCGATCCTGGCCCACGACCCCGACGGCCGCACCGTGCCCTACATGCTGTCCGGCGGCACGGATGCGAAAGCGTTCGCGCGCTTGGGAATTCGGTGTTTCGGCTTCGCGCCGCTGCAATTGCCGCCGGACCTGGATTTCTCCGCACTGTTCCACGGCGTGGACGAACGGGTGCCGGTGTCGGCGCTGGAATTCGGCGCTCGCGTCATGGAGCATTTCCTGTTGCACAGCTGACGATCCGCTCGACTAGCAGAAAGGACGGTCCTCGTGCCCGACTATTCCTACAATCCCTATGCGGCATTGCCGCAGCTGCCCGAGTTCACCCTCACCTCCACCGATGTCACCGACGGACAGCCGCTGGGTAACGAGCAGGTCAGCGGGGTGTTCGGGGCGGGCGGCCGAGATATCTCCCCGCAGTTGTCGTGGAGCGGATTCCCGGCGGAGACCAAGAGTTTCGCGGTCACCGTCTACGACCCCGACGCACCGACGGGCTCCGGTTTCTGGCACTGGGCCGTGGCCGACATCCCGGCGTCGGTGACCTCGCTGGAATCCGGTGCGGGCAGTGCCGGTGAGGGCAGCGAGGGCGGCGCCCTGCCGAGCGGTGCGGTGCAGCTGCGCAACGACGGCGGCTTCGCCGGATTCGTCGGCGCCGGCCCGCCGCCCGGACACGGCTACCATCGCTACTTCATCGTGGTGCACGCCGTGGACGTCGAATCGCTGGGCATCGGCGCGGACGCGACCCCGGCCTACCTGGGTTTCAACCTGTTCTCGCACGCCATCGCGCGCGCGACCCTCGTCGGCACCTACGAACAGAAGTAGCCGGTCGAGCGGATGGTGGGGTCTTCGGTGATACCGAAGACCCCACCACCGTGAAACAGCCTGTGCCCGAAGGGGTTCGGCTACAGGTTGTGGACGCCCTCGGGGACCGGATCGCTGTAGAGCTCGGCGATGTCGGCGGCGTATTCCGCGGCGATCGGCGAACGCTTCAACTTCAGTGTGGGGGTCAGTTCGACGCCGCCGGGTTCCCAGGCCCGCGCGAGGATGCGGAAGCGCTTGATCTGCTCCACGCGGGACAGTTTCGCGTTCCCGGCGACGATGGCACCGCGCACCTCCTCCAGGATCTGCGGGTGGGCGGCGAGGGTGTCGAGATCGGCGTCGGGGATGCCCAGCGCCTTCGCTCGCACGGCGGCGGTGTCGGGGTCGAGCACGACCAGCGCGGCGATGTAGGGGCGGGAGTCGCCGATGGCGACGATCTGGCCGATCAGCGACGAGGCGGCCTTCACCGAATTCTCGATATTGGTGGGGGAGATGTTCTTCCCGGCCTCGGTGATGATCAATTCCTTCTTGCGGTCCACGATGGTGACGTAGCCGTCGCCGTCGATGGTCGCGATATCGCCGGTGTGCAGCCAGCCGTCGGAATCGATGGCCTCACTGGTCTTCTCGGGCATCTTGCGGTAGCCGTGGGTGACGATGCCGCCGCGGATGAGCAGCTCGCCGTCGCTGTCGAGGCGGATCTCCACCCCGTCGACGGCGCGGCCCACCGATCCCGGGCGCGGCTTGTCGAGTTCGGTGAAGGTGCCGACGCCGGTGGTCTCCGACATGCCCCACACCTCGCTGACCGTGAATCCCAGGCCCAGCAGGAATTCCAGCGTCTCGGGCGGGATCGCGGCCGCGCCGGAGGAAGCGACCTTCAATTCGTCCAGGCCGAGGGTGGCGCGCAACTTCGACAGCACCAGCGCATCGGCGAGTTTGTGCTGTACGGCGAGCAGCGGACCGCCGTTGCCGCCGGCCAGCCGCGCCCGGGCGGTGGCCACGCCGACGCCGATCGCCCACTGCGCCAGCGCCTTCTTGACCGGGCTGGATTCGGTGGCGATCGCGGCGTCGACACCGGCCTTGATCTTCTGCCACACCCGCGGCACGCCGAAGAAGAAGGTGGGCCGGGCGTCGGGCAGGGCGGCGGCGATCTCGCGCGGATCCGGCACGCAGGTGATGGTGACCCCGGTGAACAGGGTGAGGCAGTGCCCGGAGATGCGGTCGGCGACATGGGCGGCCGGCAGATACGACACCGCCCGGGCGTCGATATCGGCGACGAGGGCGCCGTTGGTGAGCGCGACGATCTGGGCGACGACGTTGGCGTGGGTGATCTCCACGCCCTTCGACGGGCCGGTGGTGCCGGAGGTGTAGATCAGGGTGGCCAGATCGTCGGGCCGCACCGCCTGCCAGGCGGCGTCGAAATCGAAATCCTCGGCCGGATCGTTTTCGACCTGCTCCAGGGTCAGCCCGCCCTCGGGGGCGGCGCCGTCGACGACGATCACGTGCTCGAGTTTCGCCCCGGAGGCGGTGATCGGTGCGAGGAATGCCTGTTCGGTGACGACCACGCCGTTCTCGGCGTTGCCGAACACGTGCGCGATCTGTTCGGGGGAGCTGGTGTTGTACACCGAGAACGGGGTGGCGCCCAGATGCAGGATCGCGGTGTCGACGAGGTTGAACTCGGGCCGGTTGGTGAGCATGATCCCGACCGTGTCACCGTGCGCGACACCGAGTTTCGCCAGGCCGGCCGCGATCGCGCGCACGCGGCGCGCGTAGTCGGCCCAGGTGATCTGCTGGGTGCCGCCGACGGTCCGCAACGCGACCTGGTTCGGGCGTAGTGTCGCCGTCTGCTGGAAGGCCTCGGGCACGGTGCGGACCGTGGCCCCGGTGTGGTGGGTGTAGCCGATCTCTGCTGTGGTCATATCCCTTGTTCCCGGTCGGTGCACGAACATCACGTCTGGACGTGATGCGGATCACCCATCCTAAACGTGAAATCGGACATTCGGGGGGCGCTTCCGGCCGGTAGCAACCGGCTCCGCGCACCGGAAACCCGCCGCGGCAGCGGAATCGGCGAGCGGGTGGGATCGGACGAGCGGGGGTGGTGTCGGCTCCGCTCAGGCGCGGGCGGTGTGCGCCGCGCCGACGGCCTCGGTGAGACTGCGGTATCCGTCCGCGCGCAGGCGGGCGGCGATGCCGCGGTGCACGGTCCGCGTCCAGAACGGGCCGCCGTAGATGAACCCGGTGTAGCCCTGCAGCAGCGAGGCTCCCGCGAGGATGCGTTCATAGGCCTGGTCGGCGTTTTCGATACCGCCGACCGAGATCAGCACCAGCCGGTCCCCGACGCGGGCGTAGAGGCGGCGCAGCACCTCGAGCGAGCGGTCGGCGACCGGCGGTCCGGACAGTCCGCCCGCGCCCATCGCGCTGACCTTCTCGGCCGCGGTGGCCAGGCCGTCCCGGCGAATGGTGGTGTTGGTGGCCACGATTCCGGCGAGCCCGAGTTCGACGGCCAGGTCGGCGACCGCGTCGATGTCCTCGTCGGACAGGTCGGGAGCGATCTTGACCAGGACCGGTTTGGGTTCCGCGCCGGCCGCGACGCTGTCGAGCACCGCGCGCAGCAGCGGGCGCAGCGATTCCACGGCCTGCAGATCGCGCAGGCCGGGGGTGTTGGGGGAGCTGACGTTGACCACGACGAAGTCCGCGAGCGGGCCCAGCAGCCGGGCGCTGAGGGCATAGTCCTCGGCGGCGTGTTCGGGCTCGACGACCTTGGTCTTGCCGATGTTGGCGCCGATCGGCACGCCACCGCTGCGGCGTGCGGCCAGCCGTCCCGCGGCCGCGGCCGCCCCGTGGTTGTTGAAGCCCATCCGGTTGATCAGCGCGTGGTCGGCCGGCAGCCGGAACAGTCGCGGCGCCGGATTACCCGGCTGCGCCTGCGCGGTGACGGTGCCGATCTCGGCGAAACCGAAACCCAGTGCGCCCCAAGCGTTCACACCGGCGGCGTCCTTGTCGAACCCGGCGGCCAAGCCCAGCGGCGCCGGGAAGTCGATGCCGAAGACGGTGGTGGAGAGGATCGGATCACCGGCCGCGGTGAGTCGGCGGGCCAGCCATCGTGTCGGCGGGAAAGCGGTCGTGAGCCGGATGACGGTGAACACGAGGTGGTGGATACGCTCGGGCGGCACCAGGAACAGCAACCGCAGGAATAAGGAATACATCCCTCACATCCCCGTTTCGGTCACGGGGAAGCTGGTTTTGCGCCGCCGCAACAACACTCGCCGGCTGCCGTCGGTGTAGGCCCGCACTCGCGAGAGCTCCCAGCCGCCGAATTCGGCCTGGATGGCCAGGCGCATGGACGCGGTGACCCGATTCACGTCCGGGGGTAGTCGTAGCGGCACGTACTCGTATTCTCCTTCTTCGCTGGTCTCCTCCCATCCCGCGGGAATCGACCGTCTGCGCCGGTCATGGTGTGCGGCGCCGGACGCCGACTCGTATCGAGGCGCTCGAGCCATCACTGACCTCTCTTCCTCTGGTCCGCACCGATGCGTTGCAGACCGTCTCCGGTTGCCGACCCGACGAACATGTCGCCGGTGCGGCTGTCGATCGTCAGCGAATTGGGCTGGCGCACCGTCGCGAAGCGACCCACTTCTTCCGGTATACCGGTCGACAGATCGAAACCGACTACCTGGTTGCTTCCGCTCAGCGTGAGCCATACGGTGTCGGACCGTTCATCGTAGGCCAGCGCGTAGGGGGAGGGCCCGACCGGGAAGCGCTGGCGCAGCAGCAGCGGATCGGCGGTGTAGACCAGCAGCGCGCCGCCGGAGGTGTCGGTCGCGAGCAGGCGGCCGTAGTGATCGCTGATGAGGTGGGTGGCGCCGAGCCCGGCGCGCAGGGCCAGACCGGGGCGGTCTCGATCGAGGTCCAGTTCGGTGAGGGTGGTCTGATCCAGATCCAGCGTGGCCACCGCGTTCGCCGTGGTGGCCACGGCGTCGACGGTGCCCAGGCCGCTCACGGTGCGCTTCGGGTGCCCGTCGGCGTCGAGAATCTGCACGCGACCGCCGTCGAGCCCGGCGACCAGGTTGCCGTCGCCGCGGCGGGCGACCGCGCGCACGTCACCGTCGACGGCCACCGGGCGGACCGCGGCGGTGGCGATATCGACGCGCAACACCTCGCGCCCGGCCGCGACGAGCACCTCGCCGGGGGCGCCGAGTGCGAGACCGGTGGCGTGCGCGGGCAGGGTGACCGACCGCGCGGCGGCGGGATCGGCCGGGTCGACCAGGCGCAGTCCGAGTCCGTTGGGGTCGAGCGCCACGACCCGGCCGGTGGCGGGTTCGGCGACCAGCGACCCCACCGGCCCGAAGGCGGTGACGGTTCCGGCGGGTGTGGCCGTGGCTGCCGGCGCGGTCGCGGCGGTGCCGGGAGCGCCGGCCGCGGGGGAGGTCGCGTCGTCGCTGTGGGAGGAACAGCCCGCGACGAGCACGACGGCACCGGCGGCCGCGAGGACGGCACTCAGTGCCGACCGATTACCCCGCATGCTCGGAACTCCTTCGTGTGACTCATGCGTACTGCTTCATCTGACCATGATCGGACACGCGGCCCGGTCACCGGGGTGGTTCCGGCGTGGCACGCGCCTCACCCGTTACCGTGGATACCTCGCATCCGGCGTCGAACCAGGGGAGTCTCGGTTGGAAACAGACCGCACGTCTGAATTCACACTTGAAGATTTAACCGTTGGTCCGTTCGCCCACGGGTTCGGCCGAACGGCCGAGGGACAGCCGTTCGCCTTCCGCACGGTGCGGTCCACCCTCACCCTCGAGATCTACCGCGCCGACGCCACTACCGAGGTGCCCGGCCCCGAGGATGTGGTGGCCGTGGTCGAGGCCGCCGTCACCGATATCGACCTCGACGACGCCCGCAGCGTGCGCGCTCTGGTGCGTGATCTGGTGCCGACCGCGGTGCCGGTATCCGAACAGCGCAGCGCGACCACGACGGTGCGCGCCCTGCTGAACCGGTTGAGCGCGGTCATCGAGGGCCGCTGATCCCACGTGCCAGACTGTAGGAACCACCGGTTACTTTCGACACATTCGAGGACGTAATGGCATTGCGACGCACGGTCCACGGCGCCTGGGGAATCACGATGCTCGCGCTGGTGATCGCCGCCTGCGACAGCGGTCCCGACGAGGCTTCGGTGGCGGCGGCGCGCTCGTCGGCCTACGCCGCGCTCACCTCCTCCTCGGAGGCGGCCGCCGTCAGCAGCGCCAACCGGCCGCCGCTGCCGTCCGCCGCGCAGCTGGACTCGCAGATCAAGCGCGCCCTGGATCCGTCGCTGCCCGACAGTGAGCGCACCGACCTGATCGAGGACGGCGCCGCGTTCAAGGACGCCATTCCCGATATGTACAAGGCGCTGCGCGACAATCCGCGCGCCGTGTACGGCGTGGTCGATCCCGTCTTCGACAATCACGACGGCACCCTGACCGCCACGATGCGGCTGGACAAGGACGGCAGCGGCGAGAACGTACGCACCACCATCGTGCATTTCGTCGACATCGACGGGAAGTGGAAGATCTCGCGCACCGACCTGTGCGGAATCCTGCGTTCGGCCGACTATCGCACCGCGGCCTGCGGCTGACCCCGGGCATGCTCGAGGGGTTTCTCCTGCGGTGGGGCCGATTCGTCCATCGCCATCGGTATCCGGTGTTCGCGGTCTTCGTCCTGATCGTGGCCGTCTCGGGGTTCTACGGCCGTGATCTGGGCTCGCGGCTGACCCAGGGCGGATGGTTCGACGAGCACAGCGAATCGGTGGTCGCCTCCAAACTCGCCGACCAGACCTTCGGCCGCGACACCGACGCCGACGTGATCGTGCTCTACACCGCCCCGCCCGGCCACACCGTCGACGATCCGCCGATCCGCGCGGCGATCGGCTCGGCGCTGAAGGATCTGCACGACCGGTATCCGGACCGGATCAAGAAGATCGACAGCTATTTCGACGGTTCGATGATGGGGCAGTTCGCCGACGCCTCGCGCACCCATGCGTTCGCCAGTATCGGACTGCACGGCTCGGACACCGCCACGGTCGACAACTACCTCGCCATCCAGAAGGATTTGGGCGCAGGCGGTTCCGGGCGCGGGCCGGGCGGCACGACGGTGCAGCTGGCGGGTCTGCAGCCGGTGGTCGAGGGCATCAACATCGGGATGCAGGACGATATCCACCGGGCCGAGCTGATCGCGCTGCCGGTGGTGGCGGTGCTGCTGTATTTCGTGTTCGGCGGCGTGGTGGGCGCGCTGCTGCCGGTACTCATCGGCGGGATGACGATTCTGGGCAGTCAGGGCATGATGCGCCTGCTGACCGACCATATCGACGTCAACGTCTTCGCCAGTGCCGTGGTCACCCTGGTCAGCCTGGGGCTGGCGATCGACTACGGCCTGTTCGCGGTGACCCGGTTCCGGGAGGAATTGGCGGCGGGGCGCAGTGTGGAGGAGGCGACCGCGCGCACCGTCGCCACGGCCGGGCGCACGGTGCTGTTCTCCGCGGCGATCATCGCGGTGAGCTTGGCGGCGCTGTTCATCTACCCGAACGGGGTGCTGCGTTCGGTGCCCTATGGCGGGATCAGTTCGGTGCTGCTGGCGGCGCTGCTGTCGGTGACCGCGCTGCCGGCGGCGCTGAGCATCGTCGGGCGGCGCATCGATCTCTGGGGCTGGCACCGGTTCGCCGGGATCCGCAGCGCCCAGGAGATCGACAACGGATTCTTCTCCAAGCTGGCCCTGTTCGCGATGCGCCATCCCGCGCGGGTGATCGTGCCGGTGGTGGCCGGGCTGCTGTTCCTGCTGATCCCGTTCCGCCATATCGAATTCGGCGGCCTGTCCGAACGGTATCTGGCGGCCGACAACCCGGCACGCGTGGCGCAGGAGAAGTTCGACACGCTGTTTCCCGAATTCCGCACCGAGCCGGTGAAATTGGTGGTGGTCGGGGCCGACCCGCAGCAGCTGTCCGACATCCGCTTCCAAGCCAATTTCGCCCCCGGTCTGACGGGTCCGTTCGAGGCGGCGGCGCCGACGACCAACGGCATCAACGTGCTGTCCACCGGTCTGGTGCACAAATCCGACGCCGACGCCGCCATCGCCGCGCTGCGTGCGATTCCGCATCCGCCCGATGTGCAGGTGATGGTGGCCGGGGTGCCGGCCCTGGAACGCGACGCCATCCACGGCCTCATCGACGGATTACCTTTGCTGGCAACGATTCTGGCGACCGCCGCGCTGGTGCTGATGTACATCGCCTTCCGCTCGATCGTGCTGGCGTTGAAGGCCGTACTGATGAGCGCGCTGAGTCTCGGTGCGGCACTGGGCATTCTGACGTGGATTTTCGTCGAGGGCCACGGTGCGGGCCTGCTCGGCTTCACACCGGGGCCGCTGATGTTCGCGGTGCTGGTACTGATCGTGACGGTGCTGTTCGGATTGTCCACCGATTACGAGGTGTTTCTGCAGTCGCGCATGGCCGAGGCCCGCGCGGAGGGGGCACCGCCTGCGGAGGCGATCCGCTACGGCATCGCCCACACCGGCGGGGTGATCACCTCGGCGGCGGCGATTCTCATCGTGGTCACCGGCGCGTTCGGATTCTCGGATCTGGTGCTGATGAAGTACATCGCCTACGGCATGATCGCGGCGCTGATCCTGGATGCCACGGTGATCCGCATGCTGCTGACACCCGCGGTGCTGAAACTGGTGTGGCGGTGAGTGTCAACCGCGCGGTCCGGCCGCGGCCGCCGAGAACCGGGCGGCGCTGCTGGCCGCGGCACGCGAGGTGTTCGCCGAAAACGGCGCCGACGCCCCGCTGCGGCTGATCGCCGCGCGTGCGGGAGTGGGCAAGGGCAGCCTGTACCGCCATTTCCCGCACCGCGAGGCGATCATCATCGCGGTCTTCGAGGACTATGTGGCGGATCTGGAGCAGCTCGCCGCCTGCCCGGATGTCACCGCGGAAGCCGTCGTGGCGGCGGTTGTGGCGCAGCTGGTCGATTCGGTGGCGTTCATCGCCGTCCTCGATCCGGCCGACAGCTCCGATACTCGCCTCTACACCCCCGGTCAGCGCGTCATCGCGCTGCTGGGCGCCGAACTCGCCGACGACGCGACGCGGGGGGATCTGCGGGCCGATCTCACCGTCGAGGAGGTGTTCGTCGCGGTGAGCATGCTGGCCGCCCTGCCGCACAAGACACCTGCCGAGCAGCGCCGCGAGGTCGCCGCGCAGAGCTGGGCGCTGCTACTGCGGGCGTTGCGGAACCCGTCCTGAACTCTCGGAAACCGTGCCGCCACATCAGCGGGCCGGAGTGGATTCGCGGTGTCAGCGCTCTCGTTCCAGCTGCGCCAGCCGGGAGAGCGCGGGTAGTGCGGCCGCCAGGGCCCGGCGCTGCGCGGTGCTCAGTTCGCCGATCAGCGGGACCAGGTAGCGGACTCGGTCGTCGTGGCGGCTCTGGCGGATGTGCCGGCCGGCCTCGGTGAGGTGGACGAGCACGGCTCGCCCGTCGCCGGGGTCGCGGCGGCGCAGCACCAGCCCGTCACGTTCCAGGCGCGCGACGAGTTGCGTGATGCCGGGCTGGGTCATCTGCTCGGTCTCGGTCAGCTCCGTCAGCCGCATCGGGCCGCGGTGGGCCAGGGTGTCGAGCACCGACAGCGTGGTGAACGGCAGTTTCTCGCGAACCGGGATGCGGATGTAGCCGCGGTTGAAGTCCTCGATCACCGCGGCGAATCCGTCCACGTCGAAATCGTCGATGTCGTCCACACGGGCAACTATATCCGGAACTTATACAAGTTGCTTAAATAAGTTGCTTATGTAATTGTGGCGGCCACACGGCGCAGGAGGCCACATGAGCGACACCACCCACGATGCCCGACCGTTCCCCTTGACTCCCACGACGATTCACGTCCCCGACAATGCGCTCGCCGACCTGCGGCAGCGCCTGGAACTGACCCGGCTGCCCGACGACGCCGGCAACGACGACGGGTACTACGGCGTGCCCGGTAGCTATCTGCGGGAGCTCGTCGACTACTGGCGCAGCGGATACGACTGGCGCGCAGCCGAAGCCGAGATCAACACCTTCGAGCACTACCGGGTCGACATCGACGGGGTGCCGATCCATGTCATGCGCAAGCCCGGCGTCGGACCGAATCCGACGCCGCTGATCCTGACGCACGGCTGGCCCTGGACGTTCTGGCACTGGTCCAAGGTCGCCGGCCCGCTGGCCGATCCGGGTGCGCACGGCGGCGATCCAGGGGAGGCGTTCGACGTGATCGTGCCGTCGTTTCCCGGCTTCGGATTCTCCAGCCCGCTGACCGACCGCCCGGATCTGAACTTCTGGAAGGTCGCCGACCTGTGGCACACGTTGATGACCGAGGTGCTGGGCCACGAGAAATACGCTGCCGCCGGTTGCGACGTGGGCGCGCTGGTCACCGCGCAACTCGGTCACAAATACGCCGACGAGTTGTATGCCATCCATATCGGGTCCGGGCTGAAACTGACGCTGTTCAACGGCGATCGCGCCTGGGACTTCAGTGGCGGACGGCCGATTCCCGACGATCTGCCCGCCGCGGTGCACGCGCGATTCGTGGAGCTGGACAGGCGTTTCGCCGTCCACCTGGCCGCACACCTGCTCGCGCCCAGCACCCTCGCCCACGCGCTGTCCGATTCCCCGGCGGGCATGCTGGCGTGGATCCTGGAGCGGTGGTCGAAGTGGAGCGACAACGGCGGTGACGTCGAAACCGTGTTCAGCAGAGACGATCTGCTCACGCACGCGACGATCTATTGGGTCACCAACACCATCGGCACCTCGATCCGCCTCTACGCCAACAACAATCGCTATCCGTGGACGCCGGCGCACGACCGCATTCCGGTCGTCGAGGCACCCACCGGCATCACCTTCGTCGGCTACGAGAACCCACCCGGCGTCGACACCGACGGGCGCGTCGAAAACTTCCGCACCGGTGAGCGCGCGCAGTGGTACAACCACGTCAACCTCACCGCCCACGACCGCGGCGGCCACTTCATCCCGTGGGAGATCCCGGATCTGTGGATCGACGATCTGCGGCGCACCTTCCGCGGGCGGCGCTGACCGGCGCAGGGACGGTCGCTCACCGAGGCGGGGGAGCGAATCCGGCGGGCCATGCGGTGCCGTCGTCGTATTTCACACCCGTGAGGTCGGCGCCGGTGAGCAGTGCGCCGGTCAGTGTCGCGCGGACGAGGTCGGCTTCGTTGAGCTTCGTGCCGGTCAGGTGCACGCCGGTCAGATTCGCGCCCGTGAGGTGCGCGCCGGTGAGATTCGCCCGGTGCAGGTCGGTGCCGGTGAGGTCGTCGTTGCCGAGATTCGCGGCGGTGAGGTCGGCGAAGGCCAGACGGGTACCGCTGAGCTTCGCGCCGGTGAGGTCCGCGTTGCCGAGCTTCGCGCCGATCAGGCGCACGCCGGTGAGGTCCACACCCGCAAGCCGTGCGTTGTCCAGAGTGGCGCCGTTCAGACATGTGCGGCTCAGATCGACCCGGTGGTCGCCGTCCCGAGCCGCGTCGCGGCGGCCGATGACCGTGAGCGCGGTCTGGATGTCGGCGGGCGGTTCTACGGCGGAATCCGGCCGCGCCTCGGAGTCGTCGCATGTCGCCGCGCCCATCTGGGTGCGCACGAACGCCTCGAGTACGGAGAACACCGTCGGATGGTCTGCTGTCGAATCCTTCGCGAGCCGCTCCAGCAGATAGATGCCCGAGATCCGGACGTCGATCTTGTCGGAAGCCAGTTGCTCCGCGGCCAGCCGGAAACGGTCGGTCACCGCGACCTGCTCCGACAGTGCGTATTGGTTGTTCGTCGCACGCAGCGATTGAGCGGTGAACCACAAGGCGACGGCGGCGGTGAGTGTCGCGCCGAGCGTACCGACGGCGGTGGCCATGGCCGCCACCTTCGGCCACCCGGACCAATGCAGCATCCGCCGCGGCCATGACCTCGCTCCGGAGGGCTTTCCAGGCGTCTTCGGCGCCGTCATCGCACATCTCCCCTCTAGGAGGCGATCCGGGAAGTCGGCTTACGAACCCGCGCCTCCGCAACCACTGTAAGCCGAAACTGCTCGGCACCAACCGATTTCAGGCCAGCGGCGACATCGGGACGGTTATTCGCTCACCGGGGCGACGCAGCTGGAGGGCAGGTCGACCATCGAGCACCACACCGGCGGCCGGGGGGTGGTAGCCGGTGGGGACGCCGTGGTGAGCGGTGATGTCGCGGTAGGCGGCCACGGCATCAGTGGGTCGCCGGATGAGGTCCGGGTCGGTGGTCACGTCGACGGTGTAGAGGCCGTAACGTGGTGCGTAACTTCCCCATTCGTAGTTGTCGGTGAGACTCCAGTAGTTGTAGCCGATGACGTTCATGCCGTCGCCCTTCGCGCGCTGCAGCCAATAGATCGTGTCGCGCAGTTCGTCGGCGCGGTCCCAGCCGTCGGCGCGCGGGCGCCCGTTGTCGGTGGGCATACCGCTCTCGACGATGAACAGCGGCGCGCCGGGGAACTTCCGGGCGAAGTAGCGCAGCGCGTAGTAGATGCCCTCCGGCGTCAGCGAAAGTTCCCAGGGTGCATCGACATTCGCGGGGTTGGAGCCGAGCGGAAGCGGTGGAAGAAGTCCACCGAATCGCGGTAGCGGTCGTGGGCGGCGCCCGAGGTGGCGTAGCGCGACCAATCGCTGTCCGGGGCAGAGCCTTCGCTCTGGAATCCGGAGGAGGCCACACCCCACAGAAACGACGAATCGACTGCCGGCAACGCACCCGGCTGTGCCGATGCGACCCCTGCGGCGGCCCCGCAGGTGAGTACCGCGGCGAGGACCACCGATTCCTTCTCGCGGCACCCGAGGTCTACATGGTCGGCGGCGCCGAACCGGTGAGCCGCGACGAGCCGAGAAAGAGAGTTGAGTGCCGTGACCGTTCCCGCGACCATGCGGGCCCTGCAGCAGACATCGCTGCGGGGGCCGCAGGACATTCGTCTGATCACCGACGCGCCGGTGCCACGCCCCGGCCCGGGCGAGATCCTGATCCGCGTGACCGCGGCCGGGGTCAACTTCGCCGATATCTCGCGCAGCCACGGCACCTTCGGCGGCGGGCCGCGGCCGCCGTATCTGGCGGGGTTCGAAGCCGCCGGCGAAGTCGTGGGGGTAGGCGAGGCCGTGACCGCACCGTTGCCGGGAGCGCACGTGGCCGGGGTGGCAGACGGCGCCTTCGCCGAATACCTGGCCCTGCCGGCCGTCGCGGCCGTCCCGGTGCCGGAAGGCTGGACCGACGAACAAGCCCTGGGCCTGACCGTCAACCACCCGACCGCGCTCGCCGCGCTGAAGCCGCTGGGCCGCCTCGCGGCCGGTGAAACGGTGCTGGTCCAGGCCGCGGCGGGTGCGACCGGACAGGCTGCGGTGACCCTGGCCAAACACTACGGGGCGACGGTCATCGCCGCCGCCGCGCCCGGCAAACACGACATCGTGCGCGGGCTCGGCGCCGACCATGTCGTGGACTCGCGCGGTGTGAGCCCGGCCGCCGAGGTGCGCGAGCTGACCGGGGGCACCGGCGTGGATCTGGTGCTCGAGTGCGCCGGCGGCTCCGGCTTCGCCGACAGCGTCGCCGCGGCCAAGCGCGTCACCGGCCGGGTGGTCGTATTCGGCGCGGCGGGTGGTGATGCCGCGATCAGCAACTGGCAGTTGATCTACGAACACCAGATCCAGCTCATCGGCCTCAATATCGGCGTGCTGATCCAAGCGGCGCCGGGAATCTTCGGCGCCGTCATGGCGGAGTTGTCCGCCCTCGTCGCCGCCGGAGTGGTCGCACCCGCACGGCCCACGG
>NZ_BAFW01000112.1 GCF_000308535.1 Nocardia cerradoensis NBRC 101014
GTTGAACACCCGGCTCGCGCTCGGCAGGTCGAGTCCGTAGGCGATGCGCAGGTCGCGTCCTCGATCGCGGGCGACCTCGGCCGCCCACAGCAGCGCGGTGCGGGCACCGGCCGACCCGTCGACACCGACCACGACCGGGGCGGAGGCGAGATGGTGCGCGTCGTCCGCGTACTGAGAACTCATCGGTATGTCCTTTCACCCGGATCGATTCGCCGCGCGCCGTCCCCGCAAGTGATTGCTGCCATACCTCGACCTTTCCCGACACAGGGAAGCGCCACCAGGGCCTTTGGTCCCGCGCTGCCGTCGCGAGCGTCCACCGGAGCCGGACGTCCGGCGACCGGCCGACGGTTACTGCGGCGCCGACCGTCACGACGACCACGACTGTCCGAAGACTCGGCGTTCCGGTGACTTTCGGCCGTGCCGCGCCCGCTGTCCGCGCGCGATGCTGAGGCGAACGACGTCGTGACCCGGCTGTGAGGAGATGACGACATGACGCGGTATCCGTCGTTGGCCTTGCGCGCATGGCGCACGGGTCCCTGGGCGCCGAACCGGTTGATGCGGCCGTCGGACCGAATCGAGGCCGTCGTCCGGATTCTGGCCGTCGCCGTGGTTCTCGCCGCGGTGCCGATCTGCGCGGCCATGGGCACGGCCCGCTACACCGATGCCGCCGTACAGATTCGCGGCGAGAACGCGGCGAAGACGGCGGTCACCGCCACGATCGTCACCGACCCGGTCCGTACGACCGCGACATCGATGGACGTGTCCGCCGATCGATACGAAGCCACGGTTCGGTGGACGCACGACGGGCGATCCGGCGAAGCCACGGCACCCGTGGCCGCCGTGGCGCATCCCGGGCAGCAGCTGACCATGTGGCTGGCCCCCGACGGCCGCCCGACCGCCGCGCCGCTGCCCGCCGACACCGCCGCGATGCGCGGCGTCGGGCTGGGAATGGCCACGTTCGTCGAAATCTGTTTCGCCACAGCGGCACTGGTATGGCTGACGGCTTGGGGCTTCAGCGCGCGGCATCGTGCCGGCTGGGCCCGGGAGTGGCGAAACATCAGCCGCCCCATAGGAACTCCGTAAACACACGATTCACGAGGAGAACATCATGACCGAGCATTCCGCCGTACCGCAGCGGCACATCGATCGGCCGATCGTCGCCGCGGTCGACGGCTCGGCCGTCGGTTATCACGCAGCCGCCTGGGCCGCCGCCGATGCCGCACTGCGCGACTGCCGCCTCCATCTGGTCACCTCGATCTCGGTCGCGGGCGGGCTGGGGCCCGCCCCGATCCTCACCGAGGACGATATGAGCTGGCTGCACGTAGACGCCGAACGCATCCTCGTCGAGGCCGCCCGCATCGCCCGCGCCGCGACACCGGACCGTACGCCGGTGATCACCACCGAGATCACCACCGACGCCGTGATCGGGCATCTGATCGCACAGTCGGATCAGGCGGAGGGGATCGTGGTGGGCAGCCGTGGCCTGGGCGCCATCCGGCGTGGCCTGCTGGGATCGGTGTCCTCGGCGGTGATCCGGCACGCGAATTGCCCGGTGACCGTGGTGCATTCGATGTCGGCGACCGATGCGGTCACGGCGGTGAAGCCGGTTCTGGTCGGCGTCGACGGCACGGCGAACAGTATGCCGGCGCTCGAATTCGCCTTCGCGGAGGCGTCGCGGCGCACCGTCGGGCTGGTGGTGCTGCATGCGTGGAGCGACCGCAGCAGCGGCCTCGACCCGGCGATCGTCGGCTGGGACGCGATCCGGGAATCCGAGGACGCGGTCCTGGCCGAGACTCTGGCCGGATACTCCGAACGGTATCCGGATGTGAAGGTGCGTCGCGAAATGGTGCTGGACCGCCCAGTGCGCTCCCTGCTCGACGCGTCCGAGAACGCGCAGCTGGTGGTCGTCGGCAGCCACGGCCGCGGCGGATTCACCGGAATGCTCCTCGGCTCCACCAGCGCGGCCCTGGTGCAGTCGGTGGAATGCCCCATCACCGTGGTGCGGCAACCGGTCGAATAGACTGCGGCGCAGCGGGTTCGGTAGGGGTCGGCGGGGTCAGCTCAATGGAGCCGACCACTCCAGGCGAGTGCCCGGCCGCGCCGAACCCGCCACGCCGGCCTCGGTGCGGAAGGTCCCGCCCAGCGACCGCGCGCGCTCGGCGAGATTGGTCAGGCCGCTGGGGGTGATGTTGTCACCGATACCGCAGCCGTCGTCGGTGACGGTGATCGTCAGATCGTCGCCGACGCCGATCACGACCTCGAGCGTCGTGGCGCCGGCATAGCGGACCGCGTTGCTGACCGCTTCGCGCACAACGGCTTCCGCGTGGTCGGCAAGCTGCGAACCCACCACCGACAGCGGTCCGGCCACCCGCAGCGAGCTGCGGATCGGGGTGTCGCCGCATTGCTGGCGGATCGCCTCCTCGAGGCGCTGGCGCAAGCGCGTGCTGGTGCCGCCGTGCAGATCGAAGATGGAGGTGCGGATCTCCTGGACCACATCCTGCAGTCCGTCGATCGCTTCGGTGAGCCGGACCTTGACCTCGGGAACGCGGGTGCGGGGCACCGCGCCCTGCAGGGACAGGCCGATCGCGAACAACCGCTGGATGACGTGATCGTGCAGATCCCGGGCGATCCGATCGCGGTCGGTGAGCACGTCGAGTTCGCGCAGCCGCTGTTGGGTGGCGGCCAGCTGCATGGCCAATGCCGCCTGATCGGCGAAGGCGGCGGCCAATTCCAGCATCTCGTCGTCGTAGGGGGCGGTGTCCTTCGCGCGGACCGCGATCAGGATCCCTTGTGGGGCATCGCGAGTGTGCAGAGGGACCAGTAGCACCGGTCCGCCCGTGGGGAACAGTGCGGCGAAATCGAGGTCGCTCACGTCGTCGAAGCGCAGCGGCCTCCGGTCCGCGAAGGCCGTCCCGATGACGCCGGTGACGTCGAGTGAGCGTCCCGCGGCGTCGGTCCGTTCGCCCGCGGCCTGGTCGACGATCAACTCGGTGATCTCCTCGGCCGGCACATCCGGGTCGGTGACCGTGGCGAGCAGCACCCATTCCGATCCGGTGAGCACACGGACATGGTCGACCAGATGTGCCAGCACCCGGTCGGGTTCGTCGGCGGCGAGGAATTCCGTGGTCAGATCGCGGGTGGCCTCGATCCACGCCTGCCGGTTGCGGGCGGCCTCGTACAGCCGGGCATTCTCGATGGCGATACCCGCGGCGGCCGCGAGTGCCTGCACGATCAGCTCGTCGTCCTCGGTGAACAGCTGACCGCCGGCCTTCTCGGTGAGATACAAATTGCCGAAGATCTCGTTGCGAATATGCACCGGAACACCGAGGAACGTGCGCATCGGCGGGTGGTGGGCCGGGAAGCCGACCGACGACGGATGCTTCGCGAGATCCTCGAGCCGGATCGGTGCGGGCTGGGTGAACAACATACCCAGCACGCCGTGGCCCTCGGGCAGATCGCCGATCTGCTTGCGCGTCGGTTCGTCGATGCCCTCGTAGATGAACTGCAGCAGATGTTCGTCGTGGCCGCGGACGCCCAGCGCACCGTACTGGGCGTCGACCAGGCTGATCGCGGCGTGCACGATGGCGCGCAATGTTTCGGCCAGATCGAGTCCCGCCGTCACCGCCAGCATCGCCTCGACCAGACCGTCCATCCGGTCGCGGGAATCCATGATCTCGTCGACCCGATCGCGCACCTCGGCGAGCAACTCGCGCAGCCGCAGCTGCGAAAGAGTGTCGCGCACCGAGTAGGTACCGGCTCGCTGATCATCGGGCATATCGTCAGTCTCGATTCACTGTCCGAGTAACGCGAAACATCGGTGTTTACGCTTGCGCAAAGCCTACCGCCATGCCCTTCGCCGCAACAGATATCCGCCGGTCGCAGGGTGCGCGGCGGCTGACGGGCGTGGCGCCCCCGTCTCACCGGCCGAGGAAGGTCAGCACCTCGTCGATGTCGCGGCGCGGGGTCGAGGGCGGGATCGGCTCGTCCGCCGGAGAGTTGCCGATGCGGACCAGGACCTGCGGGAAGTGGTGATGCGGCAGCAGCGCGGCCAGGGATCGACGACCCGCGGGCACCTCCGTGAGATGCGTGACCGGGCAGGTGCCCAGGCCCGTGGCAGTGCATTCGAGCAGTACCGCGGACAGTGCCTCACCGGTGCGGAGCCAGTACGGCCGCGCATCCTCCGGCGAGCTGATCGCGACGAGCCGGGCGTGATCGAGGTGGCCGGCGCGGCGCTGCGAATGCGGCGCCGACGGGAACGCCCGGGCGACGTCGACTCGCGCGAGTTCGGCGTCGGAGATCAGACCGCTGGCGGGTACGCCCTCGGAGCCTTCGACATGTCCTGCCCACCAATGTAATTCGTCCTGATACATCCAGTCGTCACGGCGAGCCGCGGCGGCGGCGCGCGAGATCGCGGCGACCCGGGCGCGGATGTCGCCGGCGAATTCGTCGAAGTCGAGGTCGTGCGGGGTGACGAGGGCGCGCAGCCTCGGGGCCACTTGCTCCCAGTGCCGGGGCGCGTCCATCGGCAGCCGGTCGGTGTATCGACGGGTGATGGCCGCCGCGCGATGCGGGATTCCGTCTGGAGGGTCTCCCCACGGCCGGAATTCGAGCACCGCCATGAGGCCGGGCTCCTGCGGATCGGGCATCCGCACGATATCGGTATGCCAGTCCCGGGCGGCGAAAGCGGTGCGGGCGTGATGCAGTACCGTGCCGCAGCTGATCACCTGCTCGCGGCCGTGCGGGTCGGCGCCGGCGAGGACGCGATCGGGATCGGTGTACAACAGCAGCTGATGCCGATCGAAGATCCAGCGCCAGGGTTGCGTGTTGTGGACCGAGGGTGCTCGCTGCGCCAGTTCGACCACTGCCGCGACCGTGCGGTCGTCGGGCCTGTCGACGATTGTCGAGTGCTTTGCCGTGGTCATGGTGTCCAGTCTCACAACCGCGAGGCGATGCGAATACGGGCATTGATCCCGCGTGGTGGGGCCGATGGTCACCGGCCGGTCCGGGCTACTCCGCGGTGGTACGCGAATGCAGTTTGGTGGCGTAGACGGCCGCCTGGGTGCGGCGCTGCATACCGAGTTTGGCCAGCAGCCGCGACACGTAGTTCTTGACGGTCTTCTCGGCGAGGAACATGCGATCGGCGATCTCGCGGTTGGTCAGGCCCTCGCCGAGCAGGTCGAGCAGTTTGCGCTCCTGCTCGGTCAGCGTCGCCAGTGGGCCGTCGGGCTCGGTGCCGTGGCGCAGCTGCTCCATCAGTGCGGCGGCGGCCCGGTTGTCCAGCAGCGATTTCCCGGCGCCGACATCCTTCACCGCGCGGGCCAGCTCCATCCCTTTGATGTCCTTGACCACATAACCGCTGGCACCGGCGAGAATCGCGTCGAGCATCGCGTGCTCGTCGGTGAAGGAGGTGAGGATCAGGCAGCGCAGGCCGTCGACCTTCGACAGCAGCTCCCGGCACAGCTCGATGCCGTTTCCGTCGGGCAGGCGGACATCGAGGACCGCGACGTCGGGCCGCAACGCGGGGATGCGAGCGAGGGCCTGCGACACCGATCCCGCCTCACCGACGACCGACAACTCCGGGTCGCCGTCGAGTAGGTCGCTCAGCCCGCGGCGGACGATTTCGTGGTCGTCGACCAGGAAGACCTTGATCATGGCGAGTGCGTCCAATCGGAGAAGCGGTGAATGTACCCACCATATCCGCCTGACCAGCCACTCATCATGGACGAAAGTCCCTTTCCTGGTTGCTGGAACTTCCCGGTTGCCGGGCGCTACGCGTCGCCGGGAACCGTCGCGGCCGTCCCGTTGAGTTCGCTGCCGAGCAGTACCGCACGCAGTGGCTCGGGGACCACCGCGAGGACGTGGTCGAGATGTCCGGGGGAGAACACATCGGACAGTGCGATCGTCACGGCGCCGATCAACGCCACCGCCTCGTCGGCGGACACGCCCGCCTCGTGGGCGAACGCGTCGACGAAGGAGGCGACGTCGTGGTGCACGGGAACATGGGCGGGCACCCAGCCTTCGTAGAAGATGCCACGCAGCAATTCGGGCAATTGGGCGCTGAAATGCGCGGCCACCGGGACGTCGAGGCGGTCGCGCACGGTATGCAGCCAGGCGCGCAGCGCCCGCAGGGCGAAGGTCCGGTCCTCGGTGGCCAGCCGGTCGGCGACGGTGCGCAACCAGGTGTGGGCGGTGTTCAGGGCCGGAGCGAACGGATCATCGTGGTAGGTCATTCTTTTCGGCTTTCGGCGAGGGGGTCGGTGGCGCCGGCGGTCCGGGTGACTCCGGTGCGCCGACGAGACGGATACCGGTCACGATGGTGGGTTCGATTTCGACGACCGTATCGATGGTCGCCGCTGTCCACGGTCGCAGCATTCGCTCGTAGCGCGCGACCCGGTGCGGATCGGCGACCGGCCGCGCGAGGCCGGTCACCACGACCGACCAGCCGGTGTGGGTGCCGGGATCGATCTCGTCGGCCTCGTAGGCGACCACCACTCCGGAATCGGCTCGGATCGCCGAGGTCAGCCGGGACGTGAGCCGGGTGCGCACCACGACGCGCCCGTCGGCTTCGACGACATGGTTGACCGCGCGAATGGCCGGTAGCGCGTCGCGAGTGAAAACCACTCGGCCGTAAGCGATTCCGGCCAGCAGCCGCATCGCCTCCGCACGGCCGAGAGCGACCGTGGAGTTGGGTGCGCCGTCATCGGTGCGGTCGGGCGGTATCACGATACGGTGCCTCTCGGGAGCTGAGCATCCGGTCTGTTCATGCCACCACCGTGCGGGTGGTGCTGCTAGGGGCGAAGGTCCACCACTGCGAGGCCTTCGCCGGATTCATCGTCGCGAGGTGATGAATCCGTAGTGACCGTCGTAGCGGTGATAAAACACGCAGCCGCGATCGAGTTCGCGATCGCGGTAGAAGAGGAACGGTGAACCGCTCAGTTGCAGCCGGGTCAGGGCCATCGCGCGGTCGAGGACAGGCGCCGGGGCCTCGTCGACTGTGAGCGGCAGATCCGCCGCATCGGCGGTCGCCGCGCGTTCGTCGAGCCGGGTCAACCGGTAGTGACCGCCTGTGGTGCGCGCGAGCACGCTCTCGGTATCCGCGCCGGACTCGGTGAACAACCAGAAGTCGTAGTCCATCAGCGCCATATCGGCCGCAGCCTCCGCGGCGGTGCGGTCGAGCAGATGAAAACATTTGGTGCGCACGATCTTCCGCTGCGTGACGGGGCGCAGATAGAGCAGTGTGGCGGCCGGCGGATCACACCGCTGCGGCTGCGTCGCTGCACCGCCGATCGGCATGCGCAGCCGAGCGCGGGTCCGTGTCTGCAGCAGATCCACCGCCTCGCGGGCCGTTGCTCCCGTCACCTGCACCCGCAACGGTCGCGCGGCGACGATGTCGGCCTGTGCCACGAACGGATTCGCGAGCGCCGACTCGCGATGGTCGGCCAGGCGGACCCGGATCGATGCCACCTTCGACGGTGCACAGCGCGCGGCGTCGCCGATGCGCCGTCGCGCGTACTCACCGAACATGCTGGGAACTCGATCACCGAGCCGGATATCGACGGTGGGCAGGTCGTACTCGGGGCCCTGGTCGTCGGATTCGGCGCGGCGTACGGTGCCGTGCCGAGCGCCCGGCGCGGTGCTCGCGAAGTTCATGGTCACGCTCCTTCGCGTCGATACCACCGCATCGCCGGCGCTCGGGCCAGGGCCGAAGGTCACCGGCCCGCCTCGTGTTCGTCAGCGCTGTCAGGTGCCGGCGGCGGGTTCGGTGGTGTCCGGCGGCCCGGAATACGGACTCTGCACAGCCGCGAACTCCGGCGTGGAGGCGAGGGTGACGACCGCCTCGAACAGCTGCTTTCCCTGCCGCGGATCGGGAATCTTCGTCAATACGGGTCCGGAGAATCCGCGGCCGTCGACGACGGCGATCGGGCTTCCGCTGGGTTGCCCGAGGGTCTGCTGGGCGGTCCGATGCGTCTCGGCGACGAACGCGTCCAGGCCGGGGTCGTCGGCGGCCGCGGCGAGCGCCGGGTCCAGATTCAGGCGGGTGAGCAGGGCGCCGATCGTCTCGTCGGTGATCGGTTCCTTGCGGGTGTGCGCCACGGTTCCGAACTCCTGATACAGCCGGTCGAACCCGTCGTCTCCGTATCGGCGGGTGACGGCGGCGAAGACCCGCCCGAGGCGCCGTGATCGTTCCATCATCGGCCGTTGGTCGTCGTCGACGTCCTGTCCCGCGTTGAGTTCGGCCAGGCTCATCTGCCGCAGCGTGACGTGAGCGTCGGCACTCGTCTGCAGCCAGCGCGCGGTGACCCAGCTGAACGGGCAGACCGGGTCCACGTACAGCGCGATATCGGTCATGTCGTCTCCTTTCGTCTTCATGGCCGGTGTACCCGGATGTGGCCGAGCGCACCTTTGCGTCCCCGATACCCCCTGGGGTATGTTGGCCGCTATACGAAATATACCCCCTGGGGTATCTAAGGGAGGCGTGCATTATGACCGAAACGCAGGTCGTGTCACCGCCGGCGGCCACCACGCGAGGCCCCGGCGGATTGCTGAGCAGGCTGGGTGCCGCCATGGCCGGCCACACCCGGATCGTGTTCGGGGTGTGGCTGCTGGTGCTGGTGGCGCTCGGAGCCGCGGCGCCGAGCGTGTTCAATTCCCTCGCGGGCGCCGGCTGGCAGGCGAACGGGTCGGATTCGGTGCGCGTGCGCGAGCTGGCCCAGCAGCACTTCGGCGGCAATTCGTCGGCCGCGGTGCAGGTCGCGGTGCATTCCGACAGCCGGACCGTCGAGAGTCCGGAAGTGCAATCGGTGCTCGGCCGGATGACCGCGATCTTCGCCGGTGATTCCCGCTTCGGCGAGGTGGTGGCGCCCCAGCCGGGGATGTCGATCAGCCCCGACGGGCACACCGGAATCCTCATCGCCGGCGCCGCGGCCTCGACCGACGACATGGTGAAGGCGGTCGACGCCCACAAGGATGCGCTGACGGCGTTGTCGGGCAACGGAATCGAGGTCTATCCGACCGGCGCGTCGGCGCTGTGGAGCGACTTCAACAAGGCCAATCACGATGCGATGCTGAAGGCCGAGATGTTCTCCTGGCCGGTGACCCTCGCGATCATGGTGGTCGCTTTCGGATCGCTGGTGGCGGCCGGGCTGCCGCTGCTGCTCACCCTGGCCGGCTTGATCGCCTCGGCCGGCGGGCTGGTGCTGCTCAACCATGTGACGCCGATTTCGGTGTGGGCGATGAACTTCGCGATGATGTTCGCCTTGGCGCTGGGAATCGACTACGCCCTGTTCCTCGTCGCCCGCTTCCGCGGCGCGCTCGCGGCGAGTTCCGATCCACGCGCGGCGGTCGCCGAGACCATGAGCACGGCGGGTAAGGCCGTGGTGCTGTCCGGGCTGACGGTGCTGGTCAGCTTGTCGGCGGTGCTGATCGTGCCGGCTCCCGCGGTGCGGACGATGGCCGTCGGAATCATGTTCGCGGTGGCGTTCGTGCTGCTGGCTACGCTGACCCTCCTGCCTGCCGCGCTGGGAGCGCTGGGTGGCCGGATCAACGCCGGATCGCTGCCGCGGATCGGCCGCCAGCCGCACCGCTCACCGCGGTTCGCGGCCTGGGGCCGGATCCTGCACGATCGGCCGTGGCCGTTCGCGATCGCCGCGCTGCTGGTCCTGGTCGCGCTCGCGATCCCGGTGACCGGGCTGAAGGTGGCGATGCCGTCGATCCAGGTCGTGCCTGCGGACGCACCGGTTCGTCAGGGTTACGAGTTGGTGCAGGCACAGATGGGCGAGGGCGCTCCCGGAATGTTGCAGATCATCGCGCCCGCAACAGAATCCGGCGCGGTGGCGAATGCCGCCTCGGCGGTCGACGGCATCGCGATGGTCACCCCGCCGCAGCCCGCCCGCGACGGCAGCGGACTGGCGATGATGCAGGCGCTGCCCAACGTCGATCCCTCCGACGCGCGGATGGCCACGATCCTCGATCACCTGCGCGACCGGCTGCCGGCCGGAGCGCTGGTCGGCGGCGCACCCGCGGAGAATCTGGACCTGCAGCACGCGCTGAACCACTACTTCCCGATCATCGTCGGAATCATCCTGGTGCTCGGCTTCGCTCTGCTGCTGGTGGCGTTGCAGGCTCCGCTGATCGCGGCGCTGGGCACGGTGGTGAGTCTGCTGTCGACGGCGGCGGCGTTCGGAGTGGCGAAACTGATCTTCCAGGACGGGCACGGGGCCGCACTGCTCGGTTTCCGCCCGCAGGGATTCCTCGACGGCTGGGGCCCGGTGTTCTTCTTCGCGATGATCTTCGCCATCGCCATGGACTACACGGTGTTCCTGCTGGCGACGGCGAAGGAGCACTACGAGCGGTCCGGCGATCCGAGCCGCGCTCTGGTGGACGGATTGGCCCATTCGGGCCGGGTGATCTTCGCCGCCGCGGCGGTCATGGTGGCGGTGTTCTTCACCTTCTCGCTCGCCGATCCGCTACCGCCGAAGGAGATGGGCATCATTCTCGGTGTGGCCGTGCTGCTGGACGCCGTCGCGGTGCGGCTGGTGCTGCTGCCGGTGCTGTTGCGGCTGACCGGTCACCGGGCCTGGGCGTCACCGCGGTGGTTGCGCCGGATCCTGCCCTCGATCAGCTTCGCGCATGACTGACGCCACAACCCTCCGGCATACCCCCAGGGGTATGCCGGAGGGTAGACGACGAGAGGACGGACAGCCATGGTCGGCAACGAGGAAACGATCGCACAGGTACTCAACCGGTTGCGCCGCGCACAGGGGCAACTCGGCGGTGTGATCGCCATGATCGAGCAGGGACGCGACTGCAAGGACGTCGTCACCCAGCTCGCGGCGGTGTCGCGTGCCCTGGACCGGGCCGGATTCAAGATCGTCGCGACCGGCCTGCGGGAATGCCTCACCGGCGAGAGCGCCGACGGCGCCGAACCGATGAGCGAAGCCGAACTCGAGAAACTGTTTCTCGCCCTCGCCTGAAACGCGAAGGCGCCCAACCGATTACCGGAAGTGAACGCATGCCGAACCTACCTCGCCACCAGGGCTGGTCCATCGCCCGCGTCGTACCGCTGCTGGCCGGCACCCTCGTGCTGATCAGTGTGGTCGCGGCCGCGGCATGGTCGGGCTGGTGGCTCGTTCTCACCGGGTTCGTCGGCGCGAATCTGCTGCTCTACGGCGTCGCGGGCTGGTGCCCGGCGACCCTGCTGCTGCGGCGGCTGGGCCTGCCGGCCACCGCCGGCTGTGCCGTGTCACGAACCTGACCCCATCATCGACAGAAAGCGGGCGACCATGAATCTGGCGATTTCCACCACGCTGCACACCGACCGGTTCGACGATGCCGTCGAGCGGACGCGGGCCGCACTCGCCGAGCAGGGTTTCGGAGTGCTGACCGAGATCGATATGGCCGCGACCCTGAAGGCCAAACTCGGCGAGGACATGGAGGATTACCTCATCCTCGGGGCGTGCAACCCGCCGCTGGCGCATCGCGCGGTCGGCGTCGACCGCCGCATCGGATTGCTGTTGCCCTGCAACGTGATCGTGCGCCGCGATCCGGGCGACGCGGGAGCCGTCATCGTCGAGGCGATGGATCCCGAGGTCATGGTGCAGGTCACCGGTGATCCCGGACTGCAACCGATCGCGACCGAGGCCGCCGCGAAACTCCGCGACGCCATCGATGCTCTGACCGAGGCCTGACGGCGTCACGCGCGGCCGGCAGGCGGGCGCGCGTGAACTCCGCTATCTTCGAGCTCGTGGATTCCGAGGCAACGGCCGACCTGCGCCGCCGCCTCGGTCTCGGCGACGCGGTGGTGATCGGACTCGGGTCGATGATCGGCGCGGGTATCTTCGCCGCGCTCGGCCCGGCGGCTGCCGCTGCGGGATCCGGTTTGCTGACCGGGCTGGCGATCGCGGCCGTCGTCGCCTACTGCAATGCCACCTCCTCGGCCCGTCTGGCCGCTCGCTATCCCGCCTCCGGCGGCACCTACGTCTACGGCCGGGAACGCCTGGGGGAGTTCTGGGGGTATCTCGCCGGCTGGGGCTTCGTCGTCGGTAAGACGGCTTCGTGTGCGGCGATGGCACTAACCGTCGGTGCCTACGCCTGGCCCGGCCATGCGCATGCGGTGGCGGTCGCGGCGGTGGTCGCGCTCACCGCGGTGAACTATCGCGGGGTGCAGAAGTCGGCGCTGCTGACCCGGATCGTCGTCGCCCTGGTGCTGGCCGTGCTGTCCGCAGTCGTCGTCGCGGCGTTCGCCGGTTCCGCCGCTGACGCGGGCCGGTTGGCGATCGGAGCCGACACATCGGTCCGGGGCATTCTGCAGGCCGCCGGACTGTTGTTCTTCGCATTCGCCGGCTACGCCCGCATCGCCACCCTCGGTGCGGAGGTCCGCGACCCCGCCCGCATCATTCCGCGGGCGATCCCGCTGGCCCTCGGCATCACGCTGGTCGTGTACGCGGTGGTCGCCGTCGCGGCGCTGACGGTGCTCGGGCCGCACGAATTGGCCTCGGCCGCAGCGCCGCTCGCCGAGACGGTGCGCGCGGCGGGGCGCCCCGAGCTCGTCCCCGTGGTGCGTGCCGGGGCGGCGGTCGCAGCGCTCGGCTCCCTGCTGGCATTGATCCTCGGGGTCTCGCGCACCACCTTCGCCATGGCCCGGGATCGGCATCTGCCGCACCGGCTGGCCGCGGTGCATCCGCGTTTCGCCGTCCCGCATCGAGCCGAACTGGTGGTCGGCGCGGTCGTGGCGGTCATCGCCGCGACCGCCGATCTCCGTGGCGCGATCGGATTCTCGTCCTTCGCGGTGCTCGGCTACTACGCCGTCGCGAACGCCTCCGCGTGGACGCTGACTCCGGAGGAAGGCAGACGG
The DNA here is from genome assembly GCF_000308535.1 of Nocardia cerradoensis NBRC 101014. GTDB lineage: Bacteria > Actinomycetota > Actinomycetes > Mycobacteriales > Mycobacteriaceae > Nocardia > Nocardia cerradoensis. The sequence continues at coordinate 12,854 of NZ_BAFW01000112.1, forward strand.
CCGCGCGTGGTTCCGGTGGTCGGCGCCGTGGGCTGCGTGGTGCTGGCCTGCACCCTCCCGCTCACGTCCGTGGTATCGGGCGCGGTCGTGCTGGCGATCGGTGCGGCGATCTACGTCGCGCGCCGATCTCTCGCACGGTAACGTCGCGGCAGTATCGCGCGGGCAGCGCTGAGACGCACGGTGCCGACAGTGCGGTGACAGCGGGCGCGGTGCTGACGGCAAGCGATTCGCCGGGCCGATCGGTTAACCGGCGCCGTCGGTGACGCGCAGGATCTCGTGCAACGGCAGCCGCGGCGTCGGGTCCGGGTGCGGTTGGTTCTGCGGCGCACGCCCGACGCGAATCAGTACCTGCGGGAAGGCATTGCGGCC
>NZ_BAFW01000111.1 GCF_000308535.1 Nocardia cerradoensis NBRC 101014
ACGCGGTCGCGCGGCTCATCGCCTTCTACGCCTCCACCCCGGCCTACCGCCCGGTCCTCGACGTCGAGGCTGGGTGAGGTGCAACCCGAACTCAACGCCCTGTCGAAGCAGGGCCGCTACGCCGAGATGCGGGCGCTGATCACCGAGCCGATGGTCCGCACCATCGCCCTGGCGGGGTCCCCCGCCGACTGTGCGGCCCAGGCCCATGCCCGCTTCGGCGACTACGCCCGCGACATCTGCTGCTACTTCCCGGGTTACGACCCCGCGTCCGACGCCGTGGCCGAATTCGTGGCCCGGTTGCAGTCCTCGGGGTAACCGATAGAAATCTACTTCTCATTCAGTGGAAACTGGATTCTCACATGTCTATTATGTGATTCACCGCACTCAGGCCGCAGCGAGCCGACGCACGGGTGGCGGTGAAGGAGAAGAACTACCCATGGCAACCGCGACCACCAGCGTCGAAAGCCCCGATGACAACGACACCGGACGCCTGGAAAACGCCTCCACGCTCCGTGTCGTTCTCATCATCGTGGCGATCGTCGCGAGCACCGAGATCGTCCCGTTCCACTTCACGTTCATCAGTCTCAGCGCCCGCTTCATCGGTGAATCCTTCCCCGAGCAGAACGCCGGCCAGCTCACCTGGCTGACCACGCTGTACTCGCTGATCGGCGGCGTAGCGGTACCGGTCTTCGGCAAATTGTCCGATCTGGTCGGCAAGAAGAAGATCATCCTGTTCTGCCTGCTGCTGTCGATCCTGGGCTGCCTCATCGACGCGCTGACCTCGAACTGGACGCTGATGCTGCTCGGGCGCGGACTGCAGGGGCTGGCCTTCCCCGCGATCTTCGTGTCCTACGGCCTGATCCGCGATCTCGCACCGCGCCGCCATCTCAACATGGCGATCGCCCTCGCGGGCGGCGGTACCGGTGTGGGCGCGATTCTGGGCCCCGTGGTCGGCGGCGTCCTCACCGACCACTACAGCTGGCGGTCACTGTTCTGGTTCTGCGTGATCTGGACAGTGGTGACGATTCTGCCGCTGGCGCTTCTGGTTCCCGAGACCAAACTGCGCGCCAAGGTCAAGATCGACCTGCTCGGTGCGGTGCTGCTCGGCGCCGGTATCGCCGGGGTGCTCATCTATCTCAGCAACGGCGCCACCTGGGGCTGGGGTGAACTGTCGGCGCTGGCCTGGCTCATCGGCGGTGTGGTGCTGCTGCTGGCGTTCTACGTGTGGGAGCTGATCACTCCGGAACCGATCATGGATCCGAAGTTGTTGCGGGCCCCGCGCTTCGCCGGAATTCTCGCCGCGGCCTTCCTGTCCGTGGGCGTCATGCAGGGCCTGTCCTACGCGATGGGCTATCTCGCGGAGACACCCGGTGGGGCCGAGGGCGAGGCGATCAAGAAGCAGATCGTCGACGGCGCGGCCGCCGAAGCCGCGAAGCAGGCCTCCGAGCAGATGCACATCCAGGTCCCCACATCGGCTGTCACCCCGTACTTCTCGGTGGAGGGCACCCTGCCCGGTTTCGGCCTGACGCTGCTGCAGTTCACCGTGCAGGCCATGCTGGGCCTGGCGCTGGTGTACGTGCTCGTCGCCCCGCTGTGCGGCTGGATGTCGACCCGGATCGGGTTGCTCAAGCCCTACCTCGCCTCGACCATCGCGTTCGTGATCGGCTGTCTGCTGTTCGCCCGTTTCCACGACAGCGTGTGGCAGATGGCACTGATCGCCCTGATCATCGGTGTCGGCGCGGGTGCGTATCTGGGCACCCTGCCCAATATGGTGGTGGAGGCGGTGCCGCAGGAACAGCAGGGCATCAGCGCCGGAATGTACGGCGCCTTCAACAGTTTCGGCACCGCGGCCGCCACCGCCGCCGTCGCGGCGGTCATGTCGGCCAATCCGCTGATTCTGCACATCAACGCTCCCGGACACGTCGAGGAACGTAAACTGAACACCGGTCCGTTGGCGCAACTGCCGGACGGCGCCGCGTATACGAACATCTTCTACGTGTTCGCCGGCGCATCCGCCGTCGCCTTCGTCCTGGCGCTGCTGTTGCTGCGCTACTACAACCGGCCGAGCACCGGAGGTACTGCCCACTGAGTCGAAACCCGTTCGCGCCGTAGTAATCCGCATCGGGCCACAGGAGGGCACATGACCGGCAGACTCACCGACCGAGTCGCATTCGTCACCGGGGCCGCCCGCGGCCAAGGCCGCGCGCACGCGGTGCGGATGGCGCGCGAGGGTGCCGACATCATCGCCGTCGACATCGCGGGACCGCTACCGCCCTGTGTCCCTTACGATTCCGCGACCGGCGCGGATCTGGCCGAGACGGTCCGCCTCGTGGAGGCGACCGGCCGGCGGATCCGCGCCGCGGCGGTCGACACCCGCGACCTCGACGGCCTGCGCAAGACCGTCGACGAAGGGGTGGGCGACTTCGGGCGGCTCGACGTCGTGGTGGCCAATGCGGGGATCGCGGTCCCGGAACCGTGGGACGCGATCACCCCGCAGTCCTTCCGCGACGTCATCGACATCAATGTGACCGGCACGTGGAATACCGTCGCCGTCGCGGCGCCGCATCTCGTCGAGGGCGGGCGCGGCGGGTCCATCGTGCTGATCAGCTCGGCGGCGGGGATCAAGATGCAGCCGTTCATGGTGCACTACACCGCCAGCAAGCACGCGGTCGCCGGAATGGCACGCGCGCTGGCGGCCGAACTCGGCAGGCACGCCATCCGCGTGAACAGCGTGCATCCGGGGCCGGTGAATTCGGCGATGGGAACCGGCGAGATGGTGACCCGGCTGGGCGCCGCCATGGAGACCAATCCGCAACTGGCCCACATGATGACGCCGTTCCTGCCGACGTGGGTACTCGAACCGGAGGACATCGCCGACACCGTCTGCTGGCTGGCCTCCGACGAATCGCGGTATCTCACCGCGGCGGCCATCCCGGTGGATCAGGGCAGCACCCAGTACTGAAGTGGTTGGGAGAGAACAGATGAGCGACTTCGACAGCAACGGACCGACCCCGCGGCTCACCGCGCCGCTGTGCCGCGCGGCGCGACTGCTCGGCGACGAGGTGCGCGCCGTCCTGCTGCACAGCCCCCGCCCGGTCTTCCTGTTCTACCTGGCCCAGACCTTCGACCAGCTCGAGGCCGACCTGTCCTCGGGTCGCCCGCCCGGTCCGGCGACCCCGGCCCAGCAGTTGTGCCTGCATCTGATGCTGGCCCAGGCCGAAGGGCAGGTGCCGGCGGAGGAGCTGTCCCGGGCGCGGCGCCGGCTGCTGCGCCACGACACCGGCGAAATTCTGGCCGAGGTGCGCGCGGTCGCCGGAAAATCAGGTGGCAGTTACGATTTCATCGCCCTGGGTGATGTGCTGGCCGCGGGCGGGATGGGCGCCTTCTTCGCACCGTTCGAACCCTCCGACCTGGCCGCCTGAAACCGGGCCCATGCGATGTCCGCCGACCGGCCGCGCACGTCCCTGCGACGCTTCCACGCACTTGACGTCTCCGATCCGACGTTCTGGCACAACGACTTCCGAACCCGCGACCGAACCTTCGCAACGTTGCGATCGGAACCCGGGCTGAGCTGGCATCCCCCCGTCGAGTCGATCTTCCCGCACGAGGAGCGCGGCTACTGGGCGGTCACCCGCCACGCCGACATCCAGCACATCAGCCGCCATCCGGAGATCTTCTGCTCCCGGATGGGGATCAGCATGGATCCGATGCCGGCCGAGATGCAACGCGCCATCTCGTTCTTCCTGACCATGGATCCACCCGAACATACCCGCTATCGCAAACTGATCAGCGTGGCGTTCACGCCGAAACAGGTGCGCCGCATCGAATCTCAGATCCGCGCCAACGCGGCCGCCGTCGTCGACGAGCTCCTCGCCGACCTACGGGCCCATGGCACGGTCGACTTCGCGGCGACCTACGCCAAGAAGCTGCCGATGCGCACCATCTCCGACATGATCGGCCTGGACCCGGTGGACCGGGAACCGGTGGCCTTCGCGGCGGAGAGCCTGTTCAGCACGACCGACGAGGAGTACGCGAGCCTGGCCGAACGCGCCCCGCACCTGATGACGCAGCTGTCGGTGCTCACCGGTGCGGGTATCGACCTCGCGCGGCGGCGGCGCGACCGGCCGCGCGAGGACCTCATGTCCGGAATCGTCGCCGCGGAGGTCGACGGGCACCGGCTCACCGACGAGGAGATCGGCGCGTTCACGGTGCTGCTCGGCTCGGCCGGCAACGACACCACCAAACAGGCGAGTTCGCACGCCCTCGCCGCACTGGCCGCACATCCCGAGCAGCGGACCTGGTTGCTGGCGGATTTCGACGACCGCATCGACGGCGCGGTCGAGGAATTCGTGCGCTGGGCGACGCCGGTGATGCATTTCGCGCGGCACGCGACCATCGATACCGAGGTCGCCGGGACGCCCGTCGCGGCGGGTGAGAAGCTGGTGCTGTTCTACTGTTCCGCCAATCGCGATGCGACCGTTTTCGACCGGCCGCACGACTTCGACCTGTCCCGCTCCCCCAATCCCCATGTGGGTTTCGGCGGTCCGGGACCGCACTTCTGCCTCGGCAGGCAACTCGCGAAAATGGAACTGCGCCATCTGTTCCGGGAACTGCTGACCCGACTGCCGGAATTCCGTGTGGGCGAACCGGACTATGTGCACAGCGATTTCGTGCACGGCGTCAAACGCCTGCCGCTCAGCCTGCGCTGATGACGGAGCGGCTCAGCTGCCGGATTCGCGGCTGAGCCCGCGCATCAGCAGACCCCAGGCGCGCCGCGCGGTGGCCTGACGCGCCGGAAGTTCGGTCTTGATCAGTACGGCCGCCAGCATGGCCAGCGCCGTCACGACATCCTCGGCGGTGAGTTCCGGGCGCAGCGAGCCGCGCAGATCGGTATCGGACAGTTTCGCGCCGATCAGGTCGACGAGCCGGCGCGACACCTCGAACAGCCGCGGATCGTCGAAGCCGGTGGGGTCGATGGTGGCGATGAATCCGGCCGAGACCGCGATCTGGTCGACGATGAAATCCAGCAGATCCACCGCCGTGGTCCCCGGCCGGTTCGCCACCTCCTCGATGGCGACGACGTTGTCGTCGAACACCGCCAGAATCATCGATTCCCGGGTCGGGAAGTGCCGGTACAACACGCCCGGGCCCACTCCCGCCGCGCGGGCGATCGAGTTCAGCGGTGCGTCGAAACCGTTCTCGGCGAACACCTCTCGCGCCGCGCGAACCAACGCCCGTCGGTTCGCCGCGGCGGCCTTCGGCCCTCGATTGGCCCGGGGTGACGCGGTCATCTGACCGACGTTACCGCACGCGTTCCACGACTCGGCACGGCGGACCGATGCCGCCGTTCGCGCCCGGTGTCCTTCGGCGCGTGCGGATTTCACGAAGCGGAACCGCCACCACCTCGATGGGAACACGTTGCAGTTGACGAGACGAGCTCGGTCGTACACACTGCCCTAGCAACCGGAGACTATTGTCCGGTTGGTTTCGGTCACACTCGCCGGGCGCGCACCCTGTTTTCGCATCCTAGGCGAACCACGCGACCGATGTTACGTACCTGTAGGTCTTGATGGAGAGTGCATGACCCCGATGAAGCGACGCTCCTTTCTGCTCGGCGCCACCGCCGCCGGACTGACTCTGGCCACCGCGGCCACCGCGAGCGCCCAGCCTTGGATGACCACCGGGCGACGACAGACGTCGGTCCCGCTGACCAGGGAAGATCATCGGGTCGTCATCATCGGCTCCGGATTCGGCGGCGGCGTCAGCGCGCTACGACTGGCCGAGGCCGGTGTCGACGTGCTGGTCCTCGAACGCGGTATGCGCTGGCCGACCGGCCCCGATGCCGACACCTTCCCGCATCCGTCCCGGCCGGACCGGCGCATGCTCTGGTACCGGTCCGCTCCCGAGGTGCTGGGCGTGCCGGTGGCGCTCGAGCCGTACCCCGGCCTGCTCGAGGCGGTCGTCGGGGAGAACATGACCGCGGTCTGCGCCGCGGGTGTCGGCGGCGGCTCGCTGGTGTATCAGGGCATGACGCTGCAGCCGACCGAGGCGACCTTCTCCGAGGTCTTCCCCGCCGAACTCGACTACGCGCTGATGGCGCGGGAGCACTATCCCCGGGTGGCGCGGATGCTGGGCACCGGCGTGGCGCCCGACGAGCTGATCGACAGCCCCACCTATCTGCCCTCCCGGGCGTTCGCGCGCAACGTCGGCGCGGCCGGCTACGAGCTGTCGAAGATCCCCATGCCGATCGACTGGAGCTTCGCGCTGCGCGAGGTGCGCGGCGAGATGAAACCCTCCTACATCAACGGCGACTGCGCGCTCGGGGTGAACAACGGCGGCAAACATTCCGTCGATGTCACCTATCTGGCCCGCGCCGAGGCGACCGGCCGCGCCACCGTGCGAACCCAGCACGAGGTCACCGATGTGGCGCGGACGCCCGACGGCCGCTGGCAGATCAGCGTGGATCGGATCGACACCGCCGGGCGGGTCGTCGAACACCTCGTTCTCACCTCGAACGCGCTGATCATGGCCGCGGGCAGTATCAACACCACCAAGCTGCTGCTGCGGGCCGCCGCGAAGGGACAGATCGCGGATCTGCCCGACGGCCTCGGTGGGCAGTGGGGCAACAACGGCGACCGGATCTTCACCTGGACCAGCGCCACCGACGATTTCGGCACCGCCCAGGGCGGGCCGGTGGTCTACGGCAGCAAGGAGTGGGACGACCCGGCCATCGCCAATACCGTGATCCAGGCGTCGATTCCGCCGGCCGGGGTGGACGCGCATTCGACCATGCTGGTCGGATTCGGAATCACCGACGGCCGGGGACATCTCGCCTACGACGCAGCCACCGACGACGCGAAGCTGTACTGGCCCGCCGACGCCGACGCCGCCCTGCAGCAGCGCATCGCCGCGCGCGTCCATGCCATCGCTGGACCCGGCTCCACGGTGTTCGACACCAATGCCGCGGCCCCGAGCACCTGGCATCCGCTCGGTGGCGCGCCCATGGGCACGGTCTGCGACCTGGAGGGCCGAGTGCACGGCACGCGCGGGCTCTACGTTCTCGACGGCGCCCTGATCCCCGGCAGTACCGCGGCCTGCAATCCGTCGATGACCATCGCCGCGGTCGCCGAACGCGCGCTCGACCGCATCGTCGCCACCGATATCGGCACCGTCATCTGAGGCGCGGGGCCGGGGCACCGGCGCCGCTGCGCCGCGCGGCCTCGGCTTCGATCCAGTCGCCGATCATGTGCGCCGTCATGTCGATGGCCTCGCGGCGCTGCTGCTCGTCGAATTCGATGGCCGAGGCCCGCAGCACCGCCGAGAAGCCGGTGTTGATCACGACGAAGGTCATCACGTCGTATTCGTGATCGTCGCCGGGGCCGAGCACCTGGATCAGCAGCACCTTGATCAGCAGGCGCAACCGCGGCTCGAATTCCGGAATGCCGCTGCTATAGAACTGCACCCCGGCGACCAGGGCGCGGACCAGCAGCGCGTTGGCCACCAGTTCCTCGGCGATCGAGTTCAGCAGGCGCGCGGTCAGCTCGTGCATGGTGGCGTCGGAGCGATCGAAAATGCTTTCGGTGGCGCGCTTTTCGATGTTCTCGAGCAGGCGCGCGAGCAACTCCTCGACGATGACGGTGCGATCGGAGAAGTAGCGGTACACGGTCCCGATGCTCATACCGGCCTCGGCGGCGATCCGGTTGGTCGAGGTGTTGGCGATGCCGCGCTCACCGAACAGCCGGGCGGCGGTGTCGAGAATGTGCTCCCGGGTCGCCTTGGCCCGCTCCTGGGTGGGCCGGCGACGCTGCCCGGCGGCTTTCGACGCCATCACCTACTCCTGCCTGGTCTTCGCCCGAGGACCGATCGCCGATCCTAGCCCGGCGCACGGCCCCGCGGAGACCCGGGAAAGTTCCCAAATTATTTTCTCCGGCCGGGAAAAAGCGGCTACGCTCGACATGCGGCGCGCTCGCCCAGTGTTGTGCGACGCGTCGTGCCGACCGCCGCCTTCCGAGGAACAGCGAGGCCACCCATGGCAGATTCCGGTGAGGCCGTGGTCGCTGCGGGGCGTCGCCGCGGGCGTCCGCCCCGGCTGAACCGCCGCCGCATCCTCGCCGCCGCCCGCGATCTGGAGCCGGAGAATCTGACCATGCAGGCGGTGGCCGATGCGCTGGGCGTGCATCGCAAATCGCTCAACTATCACGTCAGCGATCGCCAAGGCCTGCTCGAACTGGTCGCGTTCGACGCGTTCGACACGCGGTTCGGCCGGGTCGATCTGCCCGAGCGCGCGGACTGGCGCGAATTGCTGCGATTGTTCGGGCACGCGGTCGTCGACGCCTTGGTGCAGGTCGGTGCGCTCATCGCCTACGTCCGGTTCGACGGGAAGGCGGGGTTGTCGGCGCTGCGACTGGTCGAGCGAACCATGGCGGCGCTGGTCCGCGCCGGACTGGACACCAGCGAAGCCGGGCGCACGCTGAAACTCGTTGCGGCAATGGCCTATTCGGCCGCGCGCGAGGCGCTCGACGCCGGCGGCGGGCCGATCGACCCGCAGGCGGCCGCGGTGCGGCGCACGCTGGGCAACGAGCCGGGATTTCCGCTGCTGCGTGCGGTCGCCGCCGCTCGCGAGACCGACGGGCGCGTGGGTGAGCAGTTCGAATTCGATCTCGCCCTGATCATCGAGGGACTGGAACGGCGACTGGAAATCCGGCACGGCGCGGGCGCACCGGCGGCGCCCGGGAGGGCTCCCGGCCGGCCCTGACCGCGCAGGAGCGGGTCAGTTCTCCTTGGCGCGGCGGTCCACGGCCTCGGCGAGGTAGTCGCCCAGTTCCTCCCGCAGCACGCGATCCAGCGACCGTGCCAGGGTGTTGTTCACCGCGGTGACGGCGAGACCGCGCAAATGAGTGAGCATCTTGGCGGTTTCGGCGATCTCGTCGTCGGTGTCGGGCAGCCAGCCGGGGCCGTGCGCGTCGACGATATGTTCCTTGGCCGCCGCCATCATGTCGTGGGCGATCTCGTCGAGGCGTCCGCTGACGGCCGCCTGCAGATCGGCCAGCCGGCCCAGCCGGAACCCGTAGCCGTGCAGTTCCGCGAAGTTCTCGAGCAGCTGCGGATCGGTGAATTCGACTGTCTCCGTGCCGATCCGGGCCAGCCCGAGTTCGGCGAGACGTTCCAGGATCGCCGGATCGGCCGCCTCCTCACCGAGGAAGGTGTCGATCAACTCGCGGGGCACCTGAAGCGTCTCGTCCTGCTGCCCCCAGGCGGCGGTGACCGCGTGCTGCAGTCCCAGGATCTCGGTGAGGTCCTTCCCCGTTTCCCAGCCGGTGATGAAATCGGCGATATGGGCGGTGGTGAACCCGCGCTGCAACAGCACGTCGATGATCTTCAACCGCTCCAGATGGGAGTCGTCGTAGATCAGCGCACGCCCGATCCGGCGCACCGGCGGCGGCAGCAGGCCGCGCTCCTGGTAGGCGCGCACATTGCGGCTGGTTGTGCCTGCGGCACGGGCGAGTTCATCGATGCGGTACTCCGCCATCCCGTTCTCGCCCACCCTTTCCTCGTGCCGGACGCCGACCCGCGTCGCACCCGCCCCCGGCCCCTGTGAGCAGCTCGGGCGCCACGCATCGTGTCGACATTAGCCCAACGAGGTCACCGCCCGATCGGCGACGGGCGCGCGCCCGCCGCCCCGCCCGGGGATCAGCACATAGTCGCGCGGATCGACCGTGGCGAGCTGACCGGTGAACTGACTGCCGAAGCCCGGGAACATGGTCGCGTTGAACCCGTCCTCGGTGAGATACCAGCTGCGGCACCCGGAATTCCAGGTGGTCGCCCGCAGCCTGCGCTGCAGGCGGTGGTTGTAGCGGTCCTGCCGGTCGCGGCGCACCTCGAGCGAATGCAGATTGCGCTCGAGCAGCATGCCGATCGCCGCCGCGAGATAGTCGATCTGCGCCTCCATGTACACCAGCGCCGAATTGTGCCCGGGGCCGGAATTGGGTCCGAAGGTGAAGAACAGATTCGGATAACCGGCGACGGTCACACTCTTGTACGCGTATGCGCCCCTTCGCCATTCGTCGTCGAGCACGCGCCCGCCCCGGCCGGTGATCGGAATCGGCGCACCGGCCTTGGACACCTCGAAACCGGTGGCGAACACGATGCAGTCGAACCGGTGCTCGATCCCCTCGGCGGTGCGGATTCCCGCGGGCGACATTCCCGCGATCGGCCAGGTGACCAGTGTGCAGTTGTCGCGCTGCAGCGCCGGGTAGTAGTCGCTGCTCATCAGCAGCCGCTTGCATCCGGCGCGGAAGTCGGGCGTCAACTGCCGCCGCAACCACGGATCACGGACCTGGCTGTGCAGATGGGCCAGGGCTACCGATTCCACGATCCGGGTCAGCGGCGTATTCCACACCACGCCCAGCGCCACCGATTCGTGCCCCCAGAACCAGGCCTGCCGGGCAAGCTGCTCGGTGCGCGGCAGGTGCCGGTACAGCTGCCGGGTCAGGCCGGTGGTGTGCCGGTTGATCCGCGGCAGGACCCAGCCCGGCGTGCGCTGGAAGACCTTCACCGACCCGGCCCGTTCGACGAGTTCCGGGACGATCTGCACCGCACTGGCGCCGGTGCCGACCACGGCCACCTTCTTGCCGGTGAAGTCGTAGTCGTGATCCCAGCGGGCGGAGTGGATCATATGACCCTCGTAGCTGTCGCGCCCCGGGATGTCCGGCAGGCTCGCGTTGGCCAGCGGTCCGGACGCGACCACCACCGAGCGGGCCCGCACCGGTGCGCGACCGGCGGCGAAGGCGATCTCCCATTCCCCCGCCGCCTCGTCGTAGGTCAGTCCGGATACGGTGTGCCCGAAGCGAATCGAATCGCCGAGTGCGAACCTCTCGACCATCGCATCGATGTAGCCGAGGATTTCGGCACTGCCGGAGTAGGTCTGCGACCAATCCGGATTCGGCGCGAAGCTGTAGGAGTACAGCCGCGAAGGGATGTCGCAGGCCGCCCCGGGATAGGTGTTGTCGCGCCAGGTGCCGCCCACGCGCCGGTCCCGTTCGAAGATCGCGATATTCGTGATTCCGCGCTGCCGCAACCGGATCGCGGCGCCGATCCCGGCGAATCCGGCGCCGACGATCGCGACGTCCAACACGGTGTATCGGCCCGTGTTCATGCGACCGGCTCGTAGGTCAGTTCCTTCGACCAGGTCGGCTGCGCGGGAAGCACCCGGTCGGGGATGCGGGCGGTCACCTTCACCAGCACGTCGGCCAGCAGGTGGTAGGGGTGGTCGCGGTTGACCACCCAATCGCTGTGCATCTTGACGATGCGGTACATCGGCACCCGGTTCACCACGGGCGTGCGCTCCCCGACCGCCTTGAACCGGCGCATCGCGGCATACAGTTTGTCCTCGTCGACACCCATCGCGACGATGTTGTCGCGCATCTTGTTCAGCAGCGGCACATAGCTGAGCACACCGATCATCAGCGAGGGCTTCGCCCAGCCGCCGACCAGGTCGATCGCCAGTTTCCGGGCGGTGGCGTGCCCGAGCAGTTCCATCACTGCGTAATCGGTGGCCAGATGCCGGGATTCGTCGGAGTTGATCTTGCGGAACACCTCCTGGGCGACCGGATCGGCGATCTCGTCGGTGACGAATTTGATCAGCGCGCCGTCGAGGGCCACCTCCAGCATCGGGATCACGGTGCCCAGAAACGACAGCGACATGCCGTCGGCGTATTTGTCGAGGAAGTCGATGACCAGCTTGACGTTGATATTCGGTTCGGGGATCTCGTCGCCGTCGAGCATGCCCCAGCGCCGCATCAGGGCCAGTTCGGCATTGGCGTGGCGTTGTTCCTCGGCGTGGAAATACCGGTAGATCTCGCGCAGCGTCTGCGTCGGGGCCTTCTTCGCCATCGCCGCGAAGCCGCGCGCGCCGACGTTCTCGATCCACATCAGATCCGCCATGAACGGCGTCAGCTTGGCGTGCAGGCCGGGGTCGATGAGTTCCGCACCCGGTGCGTCCCAGTCGATATCGGCCAGTGCCCACTGCCGGGACTTGATCTTGGCCAGCATATCGTCGAAGTCCAAGGACATGTCAGGCTCCTGTCTTCGCGCTGCCGGCCGGTGCCGGAGCCGAATCGTCGTGCGGCAGCACCCGGTTCAGCACGCCGAGGGCCCGGGTGTAGGTGGCCGGGAAATGACGTTTGAGATGCCAGACGACCACCGCGTCCAGCTGCGGCAGCACATGCAGGCGGCCGCGCTCGTGGGCGTCGAGGGTGATGCGCGCGACGTGGTCGGGCGAGAAACCGGTCCAGCGCATCAGTTCGGTGGCCAGCCGGGCCGATCCGGCGGTGATGCGCCCGTCGCGGGCGACGTTGGTGCGTACGAAGGTCGGGCACAGCACCGTCACGGCCACGCCGGTGCCGGACAGTTCGGCGGCGAGGGTTTCCGACAGCGACACCACGGCCGCTTTGGAGACGTTGTAGGGCGCCATCGCGGGCGCGGCGGCGAATCCGGCCGCCGAGGCCACGTTGATGATGCCGCCGCGGCCGGCGCGGCGCAGTTGGGGCACGAACAGTTCGCATCCGTGCACCACGCCCCACAGGTTGATGCCCAGCGCCCACTGCCAGTCCTCGAAGCCGATGTCGCCCACCGGTTTTCCGCCGATGCCGACACCGGCGTTGTTGATCACCAGGGTCGGCGGGCCGCCGAAGATCGAGACGCTGTGGCGCGCCAGCGATTCCATCTCCGCGCGCTCGGCCACATCGCAGCGAAAGGCGTGCGCGCGGCGGCCGTGGGTGCGATCGATGAGCGCGACCGTCTCCTCGGCGCGGCCGAGGTCGATATCGGCACAGATCACCTCACCCCCGCGCCGGGCCAGCTCCAGCGCGAAGGCGCGCCCGATGCCGCTGCCGGCCCCGGTGACGACGGCCTTCGCTTCGTAGGTGCGGTCACCACCGCCGATCACCGACCGCAGCGCCGCACTCGCCCCGGCCATCGCATCCACGATCCACATCGCTATCCCGCCTCTCGGGCACTCGAGACCGGTTGTGCCGCACGGGATCGTGCGAGCACACCGGTGATGAAGGCGGCCGCGCGGCGCAGTGCGGCGCCGGCCTCCGGTACGGCCAGCGGCAGCGCCTGGAAGACGTGGATCTGGCCGGGCCACACCTCCAGTTCGCACGGCACGCCGGCGGCGCGGGCGAGATCGCGGAGGTGGTGGGCGTCGTCGGCGAGCATTTCCGCGCCGCTCACCTGAACGAACAACGGCGGCAACGCGATTCCGGCCGGGATGCGCAGCCGCAGCCGTGGCGAATCGCCGGGTTCGTCGCCGGTGTACAACCGCACCGCCGCGCGGCCGGTGCGCGCGGAGGCCATGGCTTCGGTGGCGCGGCGTTCACAGTTGCGGGCCAGTTCGAAGGACAGATCGATCAGCGGTGAGAACAGCACCGCGCCGGCCGGCTGCGCGCGGCCGGTGCGCGCATTGTCGAGCAGCAGGTCCATACACAGATGCCCCCCGGCCGAGTCACCGCCGATCACCAGGTCCGCGGCCCGGTAGCCGTGGGCCAGCAGCCAGCGGTAGCCCTCGGCCACATCGTCGGCCGCGGCGGGAAAGGGGTGTTCGGGCGCGAGCCGATAGTCGACGACGAAGACCGGGAGTCCGGTGGCGCGAGACAGTCGCGACGCCAGTCCGCGATGGGTGCGCGCCGAGCAGATGACATAGCCGCTGCCGTGCACGTAGTACAGGGCTCGATCGCCGTGGGCGACTCCGGCCGCGCGTACCCATTCCCCGCGCAGCGAACCCGAACGAACCTGTGTCACATGGGTTCCCGGCAGCACCGGTCCGCACAGGGCCATGATCGACGCGACCAGCCCGCGGGCGGCGGCGATGCCGAGCGGATTCGCCGGCAGCAGGCAGTTGATCGGCCGTACCCCGTACCGTCCCGCGGTCAGCGCCAGCCGCGCACGCAGCGACGGTGACGACGGGACCGGTGCGGTGGCCGACGGCGAGGTCTCCGTTGACCTTCTCGTCTCCATGTACCGAGCATCAGCTACCTATGTGCCATTTGTCAATGGCAGATAGCATCGGCGGTCGCGAGAGGGCTGCGCCACCTCCGTGACCAGGGCGCCGAGCATGTCCCGCGCGATTTCGGCATGTTCGCGCAGATCCGGAGAAGCCTCGGCCGCGGCGAGTTCGACGATGGTGTTCAGTTCACCGAAGGCCACCACGAGGCGGCGCAACGCGGCGCGCTGCTGGGCGGCCGAGAGGCCGTTGATACTCACATCCGAGGGATCGCACCGCCGGATGTTTCGTTACGGTGCCCACCGATCCAAGAGCACGCCGGCCGGACCGAGGCTCAGCATGCCGGTTCCCGCTCCCAGCAGTTCGCCGCGCGCCGGGCTCAGCGCGCGGTGCACGTGGCGCGCGGTCTCCCGGTCCGCGACACGATCGGCAGCGATTCCCAGTAGCGCCCAACGCAATTCGGCCAGATGGTCCGGCGGCGGAGCAGGCGCCGCACGCAGCAGCTCGTGAGCGTGCCCGGGTCGCAGCAGCGCGGCGACGTAGGGGGTGTTGGGCCCGAAGTCGACCGCGGCGAATTCGGCCGGATCGCGGCCGGCCCGCAGCGCGAGGCACAGGCGGGTCAGCGGCGCGAGACCGGCTGCCACACCGGGCATTCCGCAGCCCGGCAGGGTGGCGAGTGCGCGGTCGTAGGCGTCCGCCACCTCCGGCTCCGGCCGGTCGGTGAGCACGGTGCGCAGCGCGCGGTACCAGGTGGTGAACACGCCGACCAGGTCGCGCTCGTAGCGCACCGCGAACCGGTCGGCCGCGGCGGCGTGCTCGTCGGCGGCGGCCACGTCACCCAGTGCGGCCGCGGCCTGCATCGCGACGAGATGCCCCAGGATCAGGTAGGTCGACAGGTCGTGCCGGCTCGACAGGGTGACGAGCTCATGTCCGAGCCGCGCCCGCATCGGCCACCGCCCCGGGGTGTGGAAGGACTGCAGGAATCGGGCGTCGAGCGCGAGTACGAGCACGGACGGATCACCCAGGTCGCGAGCGATGCGTTCGGCGGCGCGGGCGGCCTCGGCACCGGACGTGCCACGGCGGCCGCGGGTTTCGACGGCGAACAGCGCGAGCAGCCGGGCGCGCAGCGCGGGCGCGGACTCGGCGTCCAAGCGTTCGAGGGTGGTGCGGGCGGCCTCGGCCACGCGCGCCGACCGGGCCGGGTCGTCGAGTACCGACCAGACGCCGGGGACCTCCATGCGGGTCAGCGCGGTGGCCGTGAGTTCGGGATCGTCGATCGCGGACAAGTCGTCGATCGCGCGCGCCCGGCGGTCCTGGGCGGTCATCAGACCGGTCGCGTCGGTGAGGGCCAGACCACGCAACAGGTCGGCGGAGGAGGTGAGGCGGCTGCGCGGGCCGAGGGCACCGGAGGCGGCGACGGTCTCACGCCACAATCGGTGCTCACCCAATTCCGTATCCGCGGTGAGGATTTCGCGCTCGAGGGCGATCAGTTCGGCGCTGGGATCCAGGCCGGCCTCCGCGCCGAGCCGGGTGCGGGCCCGCCGCAGTGCCGCCAGCGCGTCCTCCCGCCGCCCGGCCTGCCACAGCCCGCGCGCCTGCAGCAGCCAGGCCCGTTCGCGTGCGGGATGGGCGTGCAGATGCGTTTCGAGTTCGGCGACGGCCTGTTCCGGCCGCCCCTGCCGGATACGCGCCTCCGCGAGCATTTCCACTGCGGCCGAACGGAGTTCACCGAGTTTCGCGGCTTCTCCGCGCGCCCACCGGTAGTCGCCGTAGGCGTCTCCGCGCCACAGCGCGAGGGCCGTCTCCAGCGTCTCGATCCGCAGGGGCCCGGCCTGATTCGCCGCCGCGCGGACCAGATCGTCGAAGGACCAGGCGTCGACATGGTCGCGTGGCACTGTCATCCGGTATCCGGTGCCCTCGGTGACGATCACGCGGGAGGGGGTGCGCGGCGCGCGGCCGGGTTCCAGTGCGCGCCGCAGTGCGGCGACGAAGGTGCGCACGGCGGCGACCGCTCCCGGCGGCGGCTCCTCCCACAGGTCTCCCACCACTGCCGGTACCGGCACCACCCGTCCCCCGGCGGCGATCAGGCGGGCCAGCACCTCGGCGTGGCGGGGCCCGCGCAGCGGCAGCGGTGTCCCGTCCGCGGCGACGGCCCGCACCGGGCCCAGGACACCCGCCCACGGTGCCGCATCGGGATCGCTGAACTGCGCACTCATCGGTTGCTCATTCCCGCCGCCGAGTATCGATCGCGCACCGAACCAGCCTAGAGAAGGGATCATCACCGCATGTCCGCACCCACCGTCCCCGGTTTCGACTACGACCGCGTTCGGGTCGCCGAGGATGTCGCGTTGTCCGTGGCACACGCCGGCTCCGGAACTCCGATCGTGCTGTTGCACGGCTTCCCGCAGACGCATCTGATGTGGCGTCACGTCGCCCCGGCGCTGGCCCGCGAGCACACGGTGCTGTGCCCGGATCTGCGCGGCTACGGCGACAGCGGCAAACCGGTTGCCGCCGGCCCGGACACCTACGCCAAACGCACGATGGCCGCGGATGTGATCGCACTGGCCGACCACTTCGGATTCGATCGGTTCGCGCTGGCCGGCCACGACCGCGGCGCCCTGGTCGCGATTCGCGCCGGACTCGACCGTCCCGATCGGATCTCCCAGCTGGCGGTGCTGGATGTGCTGCCGACGCCGGATATGTGGGATGTCCTGCACGGCCACACCGCCGCGGTGGCGTTCCATCTGTATCTGATGGCCCAACCGCCCGGGCTGCCCGAGCGGATGATCCGCGCGAGCGCCGACGACTTCTTCGGCCACTTCCTCGACGCCTGGTGCCTGCACCCCGGGGCGATTCCCGATGACGTCCGCGCGGAATATCTACGGGCATGTGCGGGCGCGGTCGATTCGATCGTCGCCGACTACCGCGCCTCGGCCACCATCGATCTCGACCACGATCGGGCCGACCGCGCCGCCGGACGGCGACTCACCATGCCCGTCACCGTGATTCAGCAGGATTGGGGCGCCGCCCTCGGATACGACGCCGCCGGTATCTGGCACGAGTGGGCGGCCGATCTCGACCACCGCACTCTCGCGCTCGGGCATTTCATGGCCGAGGAGGCGCCGGACGCGGTGGTCGAGGTGATCACCGATCTCCTGCGGCGCTGACGACCGAAACCCTTGCCGCACCGGATATTTCACCGCCGCCCAGCCCCGTTCCCCGCGTATCGGATGCGCGCTCGCCATATCGGGCACGTACAGTGCGCGGTATCGGACGAGCGCAGGCGAGGGGGCCGTAGAGGTGAGCAGCGACAGCCGGGCCGGTGAGATACGCGGCGGCGCCGAAGCGGACACGCGCACCGGCGCGGTGACGATGGCCGACGAACGCCTCGGTGTCAACGATGCCGTCGCCGCCGTCCTCACCCGCTGGATCGGGTCGATGCCCGCGCTGTATCTGGTGCTGATCGGATTCAGCACCTGGATGGCGCTGGCGACCTGGGGGCCGTTGCGCCCGGTCGACCCGTATCCGTTCCCGTTCCTGCTGTTCGTCGACAACGTCGCCCAGCTGATCCTGTGCCTGGTGATCCTGGTCGGGCAGCGGGTGCTCAGCGCCGCCGCCGACCGCCGGTCGGTGCAGACCTACGAGAACACCGAGGCGATCTTCGCCCAGGTCGCGGATCTGCAGGCGCATCTGGACCACCACGACCGCGCCCTCAGCCGGGGACTGAGCCTGCTCGAATCGACGCCGCACCCGTGGATCGAACGCCACCGGGTGCAGCCGCCGCCGCAGGCCGCCGACCAGGCGGTCAGCACCAACGACCGGATCGCGGTGTGGCTGACCGAGCGGCTGGGCAGCGTCTGGGGCTTCTACCTCGCGCTCGGTTCGCAGATCCTGTGGGTTGTGCTGGCGCAGGCGGGAATTCAGCGCGTGGACCCGTACCCGTTCGCCTTCATGGCATTTCTGTCCACGCTCGCCCAGCTGGTGTTCATGATCGTGATCATGGTCGGGCAGGACGTGCTCGGACGCACCGGTGACCGTCGTTCCGAGCAGACCTTCCTCGATGCCCAGGCTGTCCTGCACGAATGCCGGCGGATGAAGGCCCGGCTGACCGCACAGGACCGGGTCATCGACAGCCTCACCGGATACGTCACCAACCGGGTCAGCGAACAACTCGGCCGAGCCCTGCACGAGACCAGCGAACGGGTCGACCATCAGGCCCGCGCCCACACCGTCATGACCACCGGTGAGGCGCCGGCCGACGCCGCCGCCCTGCGTCACTGGAACGAGCTCAGCGACCAGGCGCGCCGGACCTATCGGCTGCAGGCCCGCGGGATCGGCGAGGATCTGGCCGCGATCGGCTGCTTCATGGTGCCCGCCTTCGATCCGGCCTTCGCGGTCACCTTCGACGACGACGAGATCGGGCTCCTGGCACGACTCGACTACGAACGCCGGATCGCGGATCGGCGCGCCCTGCTCGGCGGGTCCGCACACCCCGATCCCGACGACGCCGAACCGCTGCCGTGGGCGGAGCTTCCCCAATCCGCGCGGATCCGCTACCTGCAGGCCGCGCGGCGCATTCCGGTCATGGTCTCCGGCGCCGGCTTCCAGGTGCTGCGCAGCACCCCGGCCCGGGTCCGCGGCGGCGCCCACGCCGACCTGACGTAAGGTCGCGACCCATGAGTGAGGATCTGTTGGGCAAGGGCGCGCTGGTCAGCGGCGCGAGTCGCGGCATCGGGTACGCGGTGGCGGCGGAACTGCTGCGGCGCGGGGCGAATGTGCTGATCACCGCCCGCAAGCCGGAACCGCTCGCCGAAGCGGCCGATCGGCTGCGGGCGCTGGGCCATCCGGGCACGGTCGTCGCGCTGGCGGGCAATTCGGGTGACGAGGCGGCGCGCGCCGAACAGGTGGACACCGCGGTCGCCGAATTCGGATCCCTGGACATCCTGATCAACAACACCGGTATCAACCCCGTCTACGGATCGCTGATGGAGGCCGACCTCGGGGCGGTGCGCAAGATCTTCGACGTCAACGTGGTCGCGGCACTGGGCTATGTGCAGCAGGCCTACCGGGCGTGGATGGGTGAGCACGGCGGCGCGGTGGTGAACCTCGCGAGTGTGGCCGGCATCCGCTCGACGGGTGTGATCGCCGCCTACGGCGCGTCCAAGGCGGCCCTCATCCGGCTCACCGAGGAACTGGCCTGGCAGCTGGGTCCGTCGATTCGGGTCAACGCCGTCGCGCCGGGTGTGGTCAAGACGAAATTCGCCGACGCTCTGGTCACCGACAACGAGGAGGCCGTGGCCGCGACCTATCCGCTGCGGCGCCTGGGCACGCCCGAGGATGTGGCCGCGCTGGTCGGTTTCCTGGTCTCCGATCAGGCCGCGTGGATCACCGGCGAGGTCGTGCGGGTCGACGGTGGCCTGCTCGCGACCGGCGGTATCTGAGCCGGAGGACCGCACACTCCGTCAGCGGAAGGCGAGGGCCCCGAGGATGTCTTCGTGCCGGTACTTCAGGTACTTCTTCACGGTGTTCTCGTCCACCGAGCCGGTGGCGGTGGCGAAGGTGATGACCAGGAACTGCTTTTCGGCGTCGTCCTTCCATTTGCCGGTCGCGAAGTTCGAGATGTAGGTGCCGGGCCGCAATGTCAGATCGTCGTCGGTGTAGGCGTCCGGTGCGGCCGCGGCCTTCTCGCTGCTCGACATGCCGACGATGAATTGGGTCAGCATCAGCGAACCACCCTCGGCCTTGTACACCATCTCCGCCGCGTACTGACACCCCAGCGAGGTGAGTTTGCCGCCGACCTCGATATCGGCGCAGCTGGGATGATCGCGCCCCTCCACCCAGTCGGCGTGCAGTTCCACATCGCCGGCCTTGAAGTTCCAGTCGTGCCCGTATTCCTGATAGCTCAGGTGGCTGGAGGTTCCGGGACTCGCACTGGTGGTGGGTGCCGCGGTGGTGGTCCGGGGGTCGGTGGTGGCGGGGACGAGCGCGGGAGTGCTGGTTCCGGCGGCCTGGTTGTCGCCGCCGGAGTCGCGGGTCGCGACCACGACGATGCCGCCCGCGATCACCAGCAGCGCGATCACGCCGAAGACGATGCCGACGATGAGCCCGGTGTTGTTCTTCGGCGGCGGTGGTGTGGGGTAGCCGCCGGGTGCGGGCTGCCCCCAGTTGGGCGCGGGCATCTGCTGATCCCACGCCGGTGTCTCCCACCCGCCGGGCGCCGCGTCCCAGCCCGAGCCGGGCTGGTTCGGGTCGCGCCCCCACCCCGCGTCGTGGGGTTGTTGCGGGCCGTAACCGTACGGCCCGGGTCCGGGGGGATACGTCATCTGCTGCCACCTTCCGCGTCCCGGGGCAGCGCCCTCCGCGGTCGTGGTCTCCCCCCGGGCATCGTGGGTCGACGATACCGGACCCGACACACCCGTCGTGATGCGACGGGCGGGCACACCGCGGCCGGTCGATCTGCTGCAATGGCGGCATGAGTGCCGATCTCATCGTCTGCGGGCTCGGCCCGGCGGGGCGGGCGCTGGCGCATCGCGCGGCCGTCCACGGACTCGCCGTGACCGCGATCGATCCGCATCCGTGGCGCCGCTGGCCCGCGACCTACGCCACCTGGGCCGACGAATTGCCGGATTGGTTACCGCCCCGGGTGGTGGCCGCGACGGTCGAGCGACCGCTCGCCCGGGGGACGCGGGAAGTCGAGATCGACCGCGCCTACCAGGTTTTCGGCACCGCCGCGCTACAGGACGCGCTGGACCTGTCCGGGGTGCGGGTGATCGCCGACCGGGTGCTGGACATCGAGCGAGGCGAGCGGGTGCGGCTGGCCTCGGGACGGATCCTGACCGCGCGCCGCGTGGTCGACGCGCGCGGACTGGCCCGCGACGCGCGGCGGGCCGAGCAGACCGCGTACGGCATTGTGCTGCACCGTGATCGCGAACCGGCGGTGTTCATGGACTGGTCCCGCGACAACGGTGCCGGCGTCGACGCACCGGCGTCGTTCCTGTACACGATCCCCCTGGACGGGGACCGCGTGCTGTTCGAGGAAACCTGCCTGGCCGGGCGGCCGGCGATCGGCCTCGACGAGTTGCGGCGCCGGCTGGAACACCGATTGCGCTGCCGGGGAATCGAATTCGGTGCGGACGCTCCGGTCGAACGGGTGCGCTTCCCGGTCGAGGGCGGCCGGGCCCGCGACGGCGTCTTCGGGGCGGCGGGCGGACTGCTGCATCCGGCGACCGGTTACAGCGTCGGCGCCGCACTCGCCGCGGCCGACGCCGTCGCCACCGGTCGCAGTCTGTGGCCGGTTTCGGCGCGGCTGGTGTTCGCCCTGCGCAGGGCCGGACTGCGGGCGCTGCTGGCGCTGCCGCCGCACGAACTTCCGGCGTTCTTCGACGCGTTCTTCGCCCTGCCGCCGGACCTGCAGCGCGCCTACCTGTCCGGGCGTACCGATCCGCGCGGCACCGCCGCCGCGATGACCGCGCTGTTTCGCGCGTTGCCGTGGCCGCTGCGCCGGGTCCTGGCCGCGGCAGCGGCCGGTGTACCCGTCGCGGCCGCGACCGGGGTGCGCGCCGGTCAGCCGTGATCGAAGACCAGTGCGGTGGTGTTGTCGGTGGCACCGGCCGTGATCGCCGCCTCGACCAGGGCGTCCGCGGCGGTCGACGCGGAGTCGGCGTCGGCGAGGATCTGCTTGATCTCGGTCATCGCCAGGGTCTTGTGCACCCCGTCCGTGCTGAGCAGCCAGCGGCCGGTGCCCGTGCCGGTGATGCCGTGGCCCACCGCGTCCGGCCGCACGGTCCGCGCCGAGGTCGTGACCATGTGGTGCATCCGCGGTGCGACGGTGACGCCGCGGGCGTTCATCATCTCGGCGACGGTGTGGTCGCTGGTGATCTGATGCAGCACTCGCCCGTTCCAGTGGTAGGCCCGGCAGTCGCCGACCCAGGCGATGTCACAGGGTCCGTCGATGCGGTCCGGTGTCGGGCACACGGCCACGACCACCACGCTGTCGGCGGAGGGCTCGGGGAATTCGCGCAGCAATTGCTGCTGTGCGGCAAGGATTCCCGCGGCCGCGCTGCCACCAACGGCCACCCGTGCCGCGACCTGCGCCACGCTGCGCGCCGCGCGCGCGGCCAGCAGATGATCGCCGATGCCGTCCGCGACGGCGAAGGCGCTGCGTCCGACCGCGGAGTCGATATAGCCCGACACCGCGTCGGCATTGAGCGATCGGCCGCCGCGCCGGCTGACCGAATGCGCTGTGATTCCCGTGAGCCGCATCAACTCACGCCGTGTGATTGCCGTCGTCACCGCTGTGTGCACGGCCGACCTCCTCGACTGCCCCTGCCGACTGCGGTTCCGTTCGTTCTCGCCGGCGATCGCCCGGACAGCGACCGGCGCCGAAACTGCCCTGAACAGAACTCGCCTGCTCAGACTATGTCAGCCGGGACCGTGCTCAACCTGTGAATACGGCCACGAGTTCATCACAGGCCGCCGTCCGGGGCCGGATCGTGGTGGCGATCCGCCACCTTCGGCGCCCGAAATGCCTGGAACACCCCGCTTCGATCGACCACGCGAACGTGCCCGTGACCGGTACGACGCCGACGCTTCGCCCGGCTGTGACCTGCGCCGGACGCAGGGCCGCGGTCATCTCGGCTCGGGCGGCCCCGCCACCGTCGCGGTGAGCGCGCGGATCTCGCTCACCAGCTGATCCAGCGGGGTGCCGGTGGGGAACACCGCCGCCGCGCCCGCCTCGAGAAGTCTCGGCACATCGGCCTGCGGGATGGTGCCTCCGACCACGACCGCGATATCGGCGGCGTCGGCGGCGCGCAGCCCCTGCACCACCTTGGTGGTGAGTCCGAGATGCGCGCCGGAGAGAATGCTCAGCCCCACCACCGCGACATCCTCGGCCACCGCGATCGACACGATCTCCTCGACGCGGCGGCGGATGCCGGTGTAGACGACCTCGAAACCGGCGTCGCGCAGCGTGCGGGCGACGATCTTCGCGCCACGATCGTGACCGTCGAGCCCGGGTTTGGCGACCAGTACGCGCGCGGGCATCAGAACACCACCGGCTGCCGGAATTCGCCCCACACCGATTTCAGCGCGGAGGTCATCTCCCCCACCGTGCAGTAGGTGTTGGCGCAGTCGATGAGCCGGTGCATGAGATTCTCGTCTCCCTCGGCGGCGCGTGACAGCGCCGACAGCGTGGCGGCGACCGCACCGGAATCCCGGTCCGCCTTGACCTTGGCCAGTCGCTTCAATTGCAGATCCCTTCCGGCGGCATCCAATTCGTAGGTGCCGATCTCGGGAGCGGGTTCGTCGGAGGTGAATCGGTTGACCCCGACGATCGGGCGTACACCGGATTCGATGTCCTGGTGGGCGCGGTAGGCCTCGTCGGCGATCAGGCCCTGCAGATAGCCGTCCTCGATACAGCGGACCATGCCGCCGTGCGCGTCGAGATCCGCCATGATCTCGACGATCCGCTCCTCGGTCGCATCGGTGAGCGCCTCCACGAAATAGGAGCCGCCCAGCGGATCGGCCACCCGCGTGACGCCGGTTTCGTAGGCCAGGATCTGCTGGGTGCGCAGCGCCAGTGTCGCCGATTCCTCGCTGGGCAGGGCGAACGGTTCGTCCCAGGCGGCGGTGAACATCGACTGCACTCCGCCCAGCACCGAGGCCATCGCCTCGTAGGCCACGCGCACCAGATTGTTCTGCGCCTGCGGTGCGTACAGCGAGGCGCCGCCGGAGACGCAGCCGAACCGGAACATCGACGCGCGGTCGGTCGTGGCGCCGTAGCGTTCCCGCACCAGCGTGGCCCAGCGTCGCCGGCCGGCGCGGTATTTCGCGATCTCCTCGAAGAAGTCGCCGTGGGTGTAGAAGAAGAACGAGATCTGCGGCGCGAACTCGTCGATACTCATGCGGCCGCGTTCGACCACGGTGTCGCAGTACGTGACTCCGTCGGCGAGGGTGAACGCCATCTCCTGCACGGCGGTCGCGCCCGCGTCGCGAAAGTGCGCACCGGCCACCGAGATCGCGTTGAACCGCGGCACCTCGGCGGCACAGAATTCGATCGTGTCGGCGATCAGCCGCAGTGAGGGCTGCGCCGGCCAGATCCAGGTGCCCCGCGACGCGTATTCCTTGAGGATGTCGTTCTGGATGGTGCCGGTCAGCTTCGCGCGTGCGACGCCCTTGCGTTCGGCGGCGGCCACGTAGAACGCCAGCAGGATCGCGGCGGTGCCGTTGATGGTGAAGCTGGTGCTGATCTTGTCCAGCGGGATCGAGTCGAACAGGATCTCGGCGTCGGCGAGGGTGTCCACGGCCACGCCCACCCGGCCGACCTCCTCGCTCACCTCGGGATCGTCGGAGTCGTAACCACATTGGGTCGGCAGATCCAGGGCCACCGACAGGCCGGTGCCGCCCTGCTCGAGCAGATAGCGATAGCGGCGGTTGGATTCCTCGGCGGTGCCGAAACCGGAGTACTGCCGGAAGGTCCACAGTCGCCCGCGGTAACCGGTGCCGAAATTGCCGCGAGTGAAGGGATATTCGCCCGGCGGCGGTGGTTCGGCGACGCGATCGCCCGGGCCGTAGACCGGGGCGAGCGGGATGCCGGAAGAGGTCTGGACGTCGTCGTTCATCCTTGAATACGTTACTTGCAAAAAAAGAGAATGCCAATACCATCAGAGGCGAACGACTGACTTCGAGGAGCGTCATGCCCGCATATCCGTTGGCCGGCCGCACCATGGTCGTCTCCGGCGCAAGCCGCGGGATCGGCCTGGCCATCGCCGTCGCCGCGGCCGCCCGGGGCGCGAATATCGTGCTGCTGGCCAAGACCGCGCAACCGCATCCGAAACTCCCCGGCACCGTCCACACCGCGGTGGCCGAGATCGAGGCCGCGGGCGGGAAAGCCGTGGCGGTGGTGGGCGATGTGCGGCGCGAGGAGGATGTGCGGCGCGGACCGCGGTCGACCGCTTCGGCGGCATCGACATCTGCGTCAACAACGCCGGCGCGATCACGGTGGAGCCGACCGACGGTGGCGGCGAGCGGCCGATCCCGGACCTGTTCCTCGGCTGACCGCACGACCTATACGAATCCCCTGCCGCACAACTCAACTCGTGACCCGGAGGTACTGATGCAGCCGCCCGTCGATATCGCGGTCCGCCGGATACTGGACTACTTCGGCACCTGCCCGCGCTGCGGCTACGCCGCGGAGGCGGTGCGCACCGTCCGCACCTTCGCCGACCATCGCCGCGAAGTCGAGATCACCGCCAGTTGCGGCCTGCCCTGCGGCTGGTACGGCGCGGCGCCGCTGACCACCATGACCGGTGCGCACGCGGGGGTCCGGTCGTGACCGGCACGATCGAACCGACCGCCGCCACCGACGTCGCGCACATCGGCCACTGGATCGACGGCGGCCTCCGGCCCGGCGTCGCCGCGCGCACGGCCCCGGTGACCGATCCCGCCACCGGACGTGTCACGGGCGCGGTCGCCA
Organism: Nocardia cerradoensis NBRC 101014; assembly: GCF_000308535.1. Lineage (GTDB taxonomy): Bacteria > Actinomycetota > Actinomycetes > Mycobacteriales > Mycobacteriaceae > Nocardia > Nocardia cerradoensis. The sequence goes on from NZ_BAFW01000111.1 coordinate 25,476, forward strand.
TGGCCGGACCCGAGGAGGTCCGCGCCGCCGTCGAGTCCGCGGCGGCCGCCTTCCCAGGCTGGCGCGACACCTCGCTGGCGCGGCGCACCTCGATCATGTTCCGCTTCCGTGAACTGCTCGACGCCCGCAAATCCGAACTGGCCGGACTGATCACCGCCGAACACGGCAAGGTGTTCTCCGACGCCCTCGGCGAGGTCTCCCGCGGCCAGGAAGTGGTCGAATTCTCCTGCGGCATACCGCATCTGGTAGAGGGTGGCTTCACCCAGAACGTCTCGACCGGCGTGGACGCGTACTCGGTGCGAGCCCCGCTGGGCCCGGTCGCGATCATCTCGCCGTTCAACTTCCCGGCCATGGTGCCGATGTGGTTCTTCCCTCTGGCCGTCGCCACCGGCAACACCGTCGTACTCAAACCCAGCGAGAAGGATCCGTCGGCGGCGCTGTGGCTGGCGAAGCTGTGGGAGGAGGCCGGACTTCCGCCCGGCGTCTTCAATGTCGTGCAGGGTGACAAGGAGGCCGTGGACGCGCTGTTGCTGGACCCGGCGATCAAGGCGGTCTCCTTCGTGGGCTCCACTCCGATCGCCGAGTACGTCTATGCCACGGCCACCGCGACCGGCAAACGGGTGCAGGCCCTCGGCGGCGCCAAGAACCACGCCGTGATCCTTCCCGACGCCGATCTGGACCTGGCCGCCGACGCGCTGGTCAATGCCGGATACGGTTCGGCCGGGGAACGCTGCATGGCGATCTCGGTGGCCGTCGCGGTCGGCGATATCGCCGACGACCTGGTGGCCCGGGTGGCCGAGCGGACCCGCGGCCTGCGCCTGGGCGACGGGCACGGCGAGGCCGATATGGGCCCGCTGATCACCCGCGCCCATCGCGACAAGGTGGCCGCCGCCATCGACACCGCCGAGGCCGCAGGCGCCCGCATCGTCGTCGACGGTCGCGGCGCGATCGGCACCGCCGACGCCGATATCGATGTGTCCCAAGGGTTCTGGCTCGGGCCGACGCTGCTCGACCACGTGACCCCGGAGATGGCCGCCTATCGCGAGGAGATCTTCGGCCCGGTCCTCTCGGTGGTGCGGGTCGACGGATACGAGCAGGCCCTCGACCTGATCAACGGCAATCCCTACGGCAACGGCACCGCGATCTTCACCAACGACGGCGGCGCGGCCCGGCGCTTCCAGTACGAGGTCGAGGTCGGGATGGTCGGCATCAACGTGCCCATTCCGGTTCCCATGGCCTACTACAGTTTCGGCGGCTGGAAGAACTCGCTGTTCGGTGACACCCACGCGCACGGCGTGCAGGGCGTGCACTTCTTCACCCGCACCAAGGCCGTGACCAGCCGCTGGCTGGATCCGAGCCACGGCGGGCTGAATCTGGGCTTCCCGCGCAACGACTGACGCCCCGCGCAGCCGGGGCCGGGGCAGGGTCACCGCACCCCGGGCGCGGGCATATCGGTCACACTGAGCAGATGCCACGAACACGGATCCCCGCCGCACCGGCCGCCGCCCGCGCCGACAGCGCACGACGGTCGGAGATCCTGCGCGCGGCCGCGGACCTGTTCGCTTCGGCGGGATACGCCGGCACGAACGTGAAGGATGTCGCCGACGCCTGCGGCATCCTGCCCGGCAGTCTGTACCACCACTTCGATTCGAAGGAAGCGATCGCGGTCGAACTGCTCGAGCGCTATCACGCCGCACTGGACGCCGTGGCCCGGTCCGCACCGCCGCCCTCGGCGATCACGAGCGCCGACGGCGCCTTCGCTGTCGTGAACGGGTACGCCACCGCCCTCGCCGCCTGCGCACTGGAACACCGTGCGGCACTGCAGTTGTCGATCTACGAACCGCACACCGGCGCCGGGTCCGCGCTGATCGCCCTGGCCGCCGATCCGCCGGTCGCGCCGATCGCGGCCATGCGCGCGTTGCTGGACGCGGCCGCCGCGCACGGATACCTCGCCGCCACCGTGGATCGGTCGGTGCTGGCCGAACAGTTGTGCCAGACCATGCTGCACATCGGCCTGTCGGTCCTGCATCGCGAGAATTCCGCCGACCGCGTCGCGACCGTGGTGTGCCGCCTGCTGCTCGACGGCCTGCCCGCCGAGCCGGCCTCCCCCGCCGCACTCGATCGCTCGGCGGCCCTGCGCGCGGCGCACGACAGCATCGCCACCTGGGCGGCGCCCGACGGCACCGGCGACGACGACCGCACGGCGCGGCTGCGTGCGGTGGCGCGGGTGGAATTCGCCCGCCGCGGTTACGAGGCGACCACCATGCGCGATATCGCCACCGCCGCCGGAATGGGCGCGGGCAGCGTGTACCGGGCCGTGGAATCGAAACAGGCGCTGCTGGATTCGATCATGGGGTCGTTCCACGACGAGATCTCGCGCGCCT
>NZ_BAFW01000110.1 GCF_000308535.1 Nocardia cerradoensis NBRC 101014
GATCCCGCCGGTCTACATCCTGACCACGCTGCTGTTCACCGACACCACCTCGCGCGCACGGGCTTTCGGGGTGGTGATGGCGATGGGCGGAATCGGCGCGGCGGCGGGGCCCCTGCTGGGCGGACTGATCGCCTCCGGGCTGGGCTGGCGGGCGGCATTCGCCTTTCAGGCGCTGGTGGTGGCGGCCATCCTGATCTCCACGCGCCGGGTCCGCGACCCGCTTCCACCCGATCCGCACCGCACCCTGGATCTGACCGGCAGCGTGCTCTCGGCGGCCGGCCTCGTGCTGCTCGTGCTCGGAATTCTGGCCGCCGACAACGATATACGGTGGTCTGTGGTGCTGATCGTGCTCGCGGTCGTGGTGCTCGCCGGGTTCTTCCGGCATGTGCGCGTCACCGAGCGAGACGGCGGCGAACCCTTGGTGTCGCTGAGTCTGTTCCGCAGCCGCATCTCGAATTTCGGCTTGGCCACCCAATTGTTGCAGTGGCTGATCCTGATGGGGACCTCGTTCGTGGTCTCGGCGTATCTGCAGGTGGTGCGCGGCTACGATCCGATCGGCACCGGCGTGATCTTCACGGCTGCCACCGCCGGACTGCTGGTGTCGTCGCTGACGGCCGCGCGATTGGCCCGGCTGTTCACCCAGCGAACCCTCATCATGGCCGGCTTCGTCGTCGTGGTCGCCGGCATCGTGGTACTCGTCGCACTGGCCGGGCGCACGCTGAACCCGTGGGCGTTCGCGCCCGGACTGCTGCTGATCGGACTGGGACTCGGCTCGATGCTGACTCCGTCGGTGAACGTCGTGCAGTCGGCGTTCGGCGAGGAGCGCCAAGGTGAGATCTCGGGACTGTCGCGGTGTGTGTCCAATCTCGGATCGTCGCTGGGCACCGCCATCGCCGGCACCATCCTCGTCGCCGGACTCAGCAGCCATGCCTACGCGGTCGCGATGCTCGCGCTCGGCGTGGCCGGTGTGATCGGACTGTTCGCGGCCGCCGGACTACCGCATCGAACGCCGATCGCGCAGCCGTGATTCGCTACTCCGGGGAGGAGTGGCGCTGCACCCAGCTGAGATCGGCGCGCCAGGTGTAGGCGGCCACGATGGCGGAGGCGATGACCGCGGTGTAGAGCATGTCGGCGCCCTCCACGACCAGCGCGACCAGACCACCGATCAGGGCGCCGGCGGCGAACGACAACCATTGCACCGCGTAGCCCAGCCATTCGCGATGGGTGCCGCCGGCCATATGCCGCTCCACGCCCTGGGCGAATTTCACCAGGGTTCCGGTGACGTAGGTGACCGGGATGGATACCTCACCCTTCTTGACGAAGGAGGTGTTGAGCGAACCCATCGCGAACGAGACGAGCAGGATCGGCACCAGGCCCAGATCGGCCTCGTGCCGGTAGAGAATCGTGTCGAGGACGGCGGCCGCGGTGAGTGCGGCGGTGGCGAGCATGGTCGCGCCGTGCGGGTGATTGCGCCACCAGTGCCGGCGACAGAGCGAGGCCACCAGCACGCCGGCCAGAAAGAACACGATCAGGGCGAAGGCCCCGGCCGCGAGGGTGTAGTCGCCGAGGAAGCCGCCGATGACGGCGCGTTCGGTATTGCCGGTCATGAAGGTGACGAAGTAGCCCTCGGAGTGGGTGTAGGCGGCCGCGCCCACGAATCCGGCCAGGATCAGCAGGGCCGAGGCCAGCCGGGTCTCCAGCGTCCAGAACGGCTCGGGGGAGTCTTCGGATTTCGGAGTCACCGCAACAGACTAGCAATACATGCATGAATGTGCATGTATTGGCCTGATGGTGTGCGGGCGGTCACCGCCGACTGCGGGAGTTGTCGGTGACGAGCCGTAAGGTGAGCCCGCGGATCGCGGGTGTCCGGATACGGGAGGTGCGGTGGAGGTCACATGGGGCCAGGTGTTCGCGTGGCGTCTGCGCCGGGGTTTCGTCGAGGCGCGTGACGGCGGCAGCGCGGTGGAGGTGGCGCGGCGCCTGGCCGGGGTGCAGGCGCAGGTGACATCCGCGGCGGAGACCGCGGTGGCGGTGCGACGCGGGGCAGCTCCGGGGGAGCTGGTCCGCGCGCTCGACGCCGGTGAACTGATGAAGACGTGGGCGATGCGCGGAACCCTGCATGCGATGACGCCGGAGACCGCGGCTGCCGCACTGGCGCTGATCGCCTCCGCGCGAACGTGGGAGAAGCCGGCGTGGCAACGCAATTTCGGTGCCGATCCCGGCGAAGTGAAGGCGCTGGCCGACGCGGTGGCCGAACTGCTCGACGGCGGTGCTGTGTTCAGCCGGGCGGAACTGGTGGACGAACTCCTGCGTGACGGCCGCTTCGCGACCATGGGCGAGCAGTTGCGCTCCGGCTGGGGTGCGCTGTTGAAACCCTTGGCCTGGCAGGGAGTGCTGTGCCACGGGCCCGCCCGCGGGTCGTCGGTGACCTTCACCGCTCCCGCGCGTGCGGTGACCGGATGGGCCGGCCTGCCGCCGACCGATGTGGCGGCCGCACATCTGATCCGCGCCTATCTCGGCGCCTACGGCCCCGGCACACCGGAGGCGTTCAATGCCTGGCTCCTGCGCGGGGTGTTGCGCAAAACCACTGTCCGCCAATGGTTCTCCGACCTGGGTGCTGAGCTCACCGAAGTCGATGTCGAGGGCCGCCGGACCTGGATCCGCACCGAGGACGCCGACGGGCTGGCCGCCACCGATCCCACCGACACCGTCCGCCTGCTCGGTCCCTTCGATCAATACGTTCTCGGCCCCGGTACCACCGATCCGGTCCTGCTTCCCCCGGCTCATCGCACCGAGGTCAGCCGGACCGCCGGCTGGATCTCGCCCTTGGTTCTCGTCGGCGGCCGGATCGCCGGGACATGGGAAACCGTCGACGACACCCTCATGGTCAGAATGTTCGACGACGAGCACGTCGACCCGGAGCTGCTTCGAGCCGAAGCCGTCCACCTCGCCCGGGCGACGGGTCGTGACCATCTCGACGTCGGCTGAGACCGCCGAGAGTGCGCACCGAGGCAGGGCGCTGCACAAGACTCGGTTACCCCTTGCCGCACAGTCGATTCAGCTCGCGACGTCTTCTGCGGATCGAACGGCCTCCCCGAGCGCCGCCACGGCGGCGGCGCGGCCCAGATCCAGAGCGCGCAACAGCACCGTGGAATCCCGGGCGACCCGGCCGATCGTGGGCGCGCCCAGCGGCGGGCGGATCTGCAGAATCGACGGGTCGCTCGCCATGCGGTGTTCGTCGGCGGCGAACTGCGCCGCACGGGTGAACCAGCTCTCGGCCACCGTCGGGCCCGAGGCACCGAGCACCCGTGCGACCACGCGCCGCTCGAAATCCGAGGGGATGCTGGGCTTTTCATCGACCCGCCGGGTGCGCAACACCACGATATGGGTGGCGCCCTGGGCGCGGGCCGTGGTGACCGGCACCGATTCGGACAGCCCGGCATCGACGTAGCGCCCACCGCCCACCGCCACCGGACGTCCGGCCAGAACCGGCATACAGGTGCTGGCACGCAGCGCACGCTGCAGGGACGGGATATCGCTGATGTGCGGGCGCAGATCCACAGCGCTGCCGTCGGCGATATCGGTGCCGATCGGGTGGAAGGTGACCGCATTACCGAGGATCGCGGCGAAATCCATCGGCACGATCCGCTCGTACACGGTGTGCACCAGATATCGGGTGTCCACGACCAGACCGCCGCGCAGTGCCCGGGCCGGTGAGATCACCCGCCGCACCACATCCGAATGCCAGGCTCGCCGCGCCCGCGCCGCCCGCCCGCACAGCAGCCACGCGCCGTTCAGCGCGCCGGCCGAGGCGCCGTAGACGGCGTCGAAACAGCGCAGCACCCCGAGTTCTTCCAGGCCGGTCACCATGCCGTGCGAATAGACCCCGCGTGCCGAGCCGCCCTCGACGACCAGCGCCAGCCGGAAACCGTCGGCATGCTCACCGGCACTGCCGCCGCCGCGGAAGCGTTGGCCGATCAGCTCCACCGGGCTCGTCGGCCGCGTACTGTCCGGCATCGCACCACACCTTCCGATCACTGCGTCCAGCTCTGTCTATCACGCCTCGCCGGACGCCTCGCCGCAGGCTCGGGCGGCCGGGGAGTGCCGGGTAGGCTGCGCGGATGCGGATCGAATCGTCGCGTCGCCTCATCGACACCGTGGCCTGGGTGCTGATCGAGGACGGACGGATCCTGTGCGCCCGACCGGACGGCAAGAACGAGTTCTATATTCCCGGCGGCAAAGCGCGAGGGCGAGGAGACCGATCGGCAGACGCTGATCCGGGAGATCTCCGAAGAGCTCACCGTGGTGCTGATTCCGGAATCGATCGCCCACGTCGGCACCTATGAGGCCGAATTGCCCGGCGCCACCGAGGTTTCGGTGCGCATGAGCTGTTACACCGCCGATTACGCCGGAACGATCGAACCCAGTAGCGAAATCGCCGAAATCGCCTGGTTCAGCTATGCCGCCCGGGCCGCGGTGCCGCCCGTCGACCAGGTGCTCTTCGATGATCTGGTGGCGCGCGGACTGCTACCGGCGCACTGACGTCCGGGCTCGGGGGAATCAGTCGGGCAGCAGCGGCACGGACAAACCTTCACCCCGCCCGAGCAGGGCGGCCCGGGTGACGGTTCCGGCGCCGAAGCGGTCGCGCACCGCATCCAGGGCCGCGTCCAGCGTGGTGTCCGGGCCGCCATCCAGCGGCAGCATCAGCTGTCTCGGGTCCGTGTTCTGCAGGTTCGTCAGGGCGAGGCCGATGAGGGTGATGCCGCGTTCCTCGATCAGTGGGCGGGCCGCCGCGAGCAGGGTGCGGGCGGCCTGCAGGATCGTCGCACCGTCGTCGGTGGCGGTCGGCAGAGTGTGCGACCGGGTCGCGCGCCCGAAATCGGCGAAGCGCAAGCGCAGCACCACCGTTCGGCAGATCCGTGACGCGGCCCGCAGGCGGTGCCCGAGCCGATCCGCCAAGCCGTGCAGGTAGGCCTCGATCTCGGCATCGGTGCGAGGCCGGTTACCCAACGCGCGTTGCGCACCGATCGAGCGGCGTCGCCGGCCGGTGTCGACCCGGCGCGGATCGCGTGCCCAGGCCAGGGCGTGCAGATGCCGTCCGGCGGCGCGACCGAGCAGACCGCACAACTCCATCGGATCGGTGTCGGCCAATTGCCCGATCCGGGTGATGCCGTGTTCGTGCAACGTCCGCGCCGTCACCTCGCCCACGCCCCAGAGCCGTTCGACCGGCAGTGGATGCAGGAAGTCGAGTTCGGCGTCGGGTTGCACCAGCAGCAGGCCGTCGGGTTTGCAGACCGCGCTGGCCACCTTGGCGAGGAATTTGCTCCGCGCCACGCCGACCGAGATGGGCAGTCCGACCTCGGCGCGCACCCGTGCCCGCAATCCGGCCGCGATGTCGATCGGCGCGCCCGAAATGCGGTGCAGCCCAGCGACATCGAGAAAGGCCTCGTCGATGGAGATGCCCTCCACCTCCGGAGTGGTGTCGCGGAAGATCGCGAACACGTCCCGGCTCGCCTGCGCATAGGCCGACATCCGCGGCGGCACCACGACCGCGTGCGGACACAAACGCAACGCTTGCCGCGCGTTCATCGGCGTCCGCACCCCGTACGCCTTCGCCTCGTAACTCGCCGCCAGCACCACTCCACCCCCGACGATCACCGGTTTCCCCCGCAACTCCGGCGCGTCCCGCTGCTCGACCGACGCATAGAACGAATCCAGATCCGCATGCAGAATCGCCGCCCGCCCCCGCCTTTCCCCTGCCGCCGCCCCCACATCCGATTCGAACACATGTGCGATCCTACCGCGTCGGCCGATCGCGGTGATGCCGGTCGGCCGGCGCGGTCGCCGGATCCGGCCAGCGCGGCGTAGAGCTGCGCAGCGTCGGTGATGCGGTCGCCTACGTCCGGAAGATGGAGGCCGAGCAGCCGCAGCTCGCGGCAGAGATGCAAGCAAAATCGAAGGGAGGTTCGCCGGATTGAGCGGCTGCGGTGGAGAGTTCCGAAAAAGATCTCCGCCGATGTCGAGAACGGCGAACCGGCTCCGTCCCAGGGGTACGAGCAACCGAGAACGGCCCGCTCGCCGACATCGACACAGGAGCATCAGCAATGGAACAGCACACGATCACCGAAATCCTCAACCGTCCGATCAGCCGGGAATTGCTGTCGCGCGACCTGCTGCGCCTGGCCTATGTCGCCAAGGACGGCACGCCGCGCAACATCCCGATCGCGTTCACCTGGAACGGCTCGCAGATCGTGCTCTGCACCACGAAGAACGCCCCGAAACTGCACTCTCTGCGGCACAATCCTCAGGTCGCGCTGACGATCGATACCGAGGTCCATCCGCCGAAGATCCTGCTCGTGCGCGGGCGTGCCGAGCTGGATGTCGTCGACGGCATCCCGGAGGAATACCTGCAGATGAACGGCAGCTACGAGATGACGCCCGAACAGCGCGTGGAGTGGGAGGCGGAAGTCCGCTCGCTCTACGACGGCATGGTCCGGATCGTCATCACCCCGACCTGGGCGAAGCTCATCGACTTCGACACCACCCTGCCCACCGCGGTCGAGGAGCTGGTCCGGCAGCGGGCCGAACGTCAGCAGGCCTGATCACCACGGCCGGTTCCGTGCCGCCGACATCGAGGAGACGATGATGCCGAAATACCTGTTGCTCAAGCACTATCGGGGTGCGCCCGCGTCGGTCAACGATGTGCCGATGGATCAGTGGACGCCGGAGGAGATCACCGCCCATGTGCAGTACATGGAGGACTTCGCCGCGCGGCTGCAGACCAGCGGCGAATACGTCGACCATCGGGCGCTCTCACCGCAGGGCACGTTCGTCCGGTCCGACGGGGAGGGCCGCCCGCCGATCACCGACGGTCCGTTCGCGGAGACCAAGGACCTGATCGCCGGCTGGATGCTGATCGATGTCGAGACCTACGAGCGGGCGCTCGAACTGGCCGGTGAGTTGTCCGAGGCGCCCGGCGCGGGCGGGAAACCGATCCGCGAGTGGCTCGAGCTGCGCCCGCTGCTCACCGCGATGCCCACGGTGACCGAGTGAACGAATCGCTGCTGCGGGAGCTGGTGCCGGCGGTGATCGGTGTCCTCGTCCGGCGCGGCGCGGACTTCGCGTCGGCCGAGGACGCCGTGCAGGAGGCGGTGATTCGGGCCCTGCGAACCTGGCCGGACGACCCACCGCGAGATCCGAAAGGCTGGCTCGTCGCAGCCGCGTGGCGAAAATTCCTCGATGCCACACGAGCCGAAACATCGAGGCGGGAGCGAGAACTCGCGATCGAGCACGAGCCGCCGACGGGGCCGGTCCCGGGAGCCGACGACTCGTTGTGGCTCTATTTCCTGTGTGCGCATCCGTCGCTGTCGCCCGGTTCCGCCGTCGCGTTGACGCTGCGCGCGGTCGGCGGCCTGACGACGCGGCAGATCGCGACGGCCTACCTCGTCCCGGAAGCGACCATGGCGCAACGGATCAGCCGGGCCAAGCGGCGTCTGGCCGGACTGCCGCTGGACCGGCCCGGCGATCCAGCGACCGTGCTGCGGGTTCTCTATCTCGTGTTCAACGAGGGCTACGGCGGCGACATCGATCTGGCGGCGGAGGCGATCCGCCTCACCCGCCAGCTGGCCGCGGCGACCGACGAGCCGGAGGTCGCGGGACTGCTCGCCCTCATGCTGCTGCACCATGCCCGCCGCAGCTCCCGCACCGGCCCGGACGGGCGCCTCGTGCCCCTGGCCGAACAGGACCGAACCCGGTGGGACACAAGGTTGATCGCCGAGGGAGTCGCGATTCTGCAAGCGGCGTTGGCGCGTGATCGCCTGGGCGAATATCAGGCGCAAGCGGCGATCGCCGCGCTGCACGCCGACGCCCCGACCGCCGCCGAAACGGACTGGGTGCAGATCGTGGAGTGGTACGACGAACTGCTGAATCTCACGGGCAGCCCGGTGGTGCGACTCAATCGCGCGGTCGCGGTCGGTGAAGCCGACGGGCCCCAGGCCGGGCTGGCGGAATTGAACACGGTGGACCCCGGCTTGCCTCGATACGCCGCCGTCCACGCCTACCTCCTCGAACGCGCCGGCGACCTCGAACAGGCCGCCGACCGCTATGCCGCGGCAGCCGGCACCGCCACCAGCGTGCCGGAGCGCGACCACCTCACCCGCGAGGCCGCCCGGGTGCGGGGGCTGCTGCGCCGGCGCACCGAGCAGCCGACGACATTCACCGAGTGAATTTTCGATCGGCGCCGAAACCGGTGTCGTGTGAGAAGGTGAAGTCGCACTCGTGGAACAGGACAAAGGAGAGGCCTTGGTGGAGGCGACGTTCGATGTGACCGGGCTGGTGGGACATCGCTATCGCACCGACGACTTCTACGAGGTAGGACGGGAGAAGATCCGCGAGTACGCGCGAGCGGTACAGGACTTCCACCCGGCGCACTGGAGTGAGGATGCTGCCGGCGAGCTCGGGTACGCCGGTCTGGTCGCACCGACCACCTTCATCTCCACCGTCGCGATGCTGGCCAATCGCAGGCTGCTGGAAACCGTCATGACCGGCTACGACGTCGTCGTGCAGACCGATCAGGTCTTCGAGATGTACAAGCCGGTGCTCACCGGCGACCGGTTGATCAGCGATGTGGAGCTGTCGGCGGTGCGTCGTATCGGCGGCCGGGACCTGCTCACCATCACCAACACGTTCATCGACCGGACCGGTGACGTCGTGCAGCTCATGCACACCACCGTCCTCGGCCTCACCGGCGCGGACGTCGACGCCGAGATCAGCGACACGATCGAGCGCGTCGTCATGAGCGGCCTCGACACCCCTCCCCGAACCACGGCAGCTGCTGCCGCGGCGAACGGCCCGTCGCCGGCGGCTGCGAAATCCGGCACCACTGCGCGTCTTTCGCCGGTCTCACGCACACGCACCCCGCAGACCGCGCTCCGGTTCGGCGACATCACCGTCGGTGACGAACTTCCCGCGCGGTCGGTGACCCTCACGCGCGGCGATCTGGTCAACTATGCCGGGGTCTCCGGGGATGTGAATCCCATCCATTGGCATGCCGAGATCGCCGCGCTCGCAGGGCTTCCCGACGTGATCGCCCACGGCATGCTCACGATGGGCTTGGGAGCCGGCTTCGTCACCGGATGGCTCGGGGACCCGGGCGCGATGACCAGATACAGCGTGCGGCTGTCGAACTACACGGTCATCGAAGCCGCCTCCGCGGGAACGGTGGAGTTCACCGGGCGCATCAAGTCGGTCGACCCCGAAACCAGGACCGCCGTTGTCGTCATCGTCGCGAAGTCGGCCGGCCGCAAGGTTTTCGGCCTCGCCACGGCGGATGTCCGCCTGGCCTGACCTCCGCCACGACCGCCGGGCGAATCAGTACTGGTTCTTGATGACGAAGTAGGAGCCGCGAATCGTGCCCGCCAGCTTCGACTTCTGCCGCGCGAACTTGAACGAGGAGAGTTCCGTGGGGATTTCCATCCCGTCGGACAGTTTGAAGCCGACCGCACGCTTACCGGAATCGTCGATCGAATACATCACGTTGATCGACAGGCCGCTCTCGTAGAAGACGTAGGCGAAGCGAATCCCGTCCGCTTCGAAGGCCGTGGCCTCGAGCGGGCGGGAGGAGATGACGATGCCACGCTCGTCCTCGAGGATCCGGCTCACCCAGTCGACCGTCGACTGGGCCTCCTTCGCGGGCTCCACGGTGAAGACGTGGTCGTACTTGTTCTTGAAGTACCGGGCCTCGTTGGCTCGCAGACCGGCCAGAGCCTGCGCGACGGGCGACGATTCGAGGCCTTCGGTCGATACCGTAGTGAAGTCCACGGCGTAGGTCATGGCGAACTCCTCTGCGAGTGGGTCGGTCGAACTGTACAACGTCGTGCGTCGCGAATCGGGCAGGCTCGGCCTCACTGCGCGCGCGAGAACACTGCCACCAGAAAGTCCGACTCGTCGGTGAACGGGCGCAGATCCCACGTCGAAAGCCGCAGATCAACCCTGAGTCCGGCCCGTTCGGCATCGGCCAAGAACTGCGGGAACTCGTAACCCCGGTCGGCGCCGAACCCGACCACCACCCGGCCGGCCGGAGCCAGATGACGGGCGAAACCGGACAGCACCGCGCCCCGGGTGGAAGGCGCCAGGAATGTCATCACGTTGCCCGCGCACACGATCACATCGAAGTCACCGGCGATGCCGCGGCTCGGCAGATCCAGTTCGGCCAGATCGCCGACCAGCCAGGTCGGGCCGGGATGGTCCTGTTCCGCCGCGGCGATCAACACCGGATCGACGTCGACGCCGACGACGACATGACCGGCCCGGTACAGGTAGCCGCCCAGCCGGCCCGGACCGCATCCGGCGTCGAGGATTCGGCTGCCGCGCCCGACCATCGCATCGATGAGGCGCGCTTCGCCGACGATGTCGGCGCCCTGGGCCGCCATCGTCCGGAAACGCTCCACGTACCACGTCGAATGCGCGGGATCGGCGGCGGTGATCTCTTCCCACTGGCTGGGCGTGCGTCCGCTCATGACGTGTTCCTCTTCTCTGCTCCGGTGCGTGTACTTGACCTTGCCATCGTGACAAGGTCTTCACTGACTGCCGGAGGTGGTCCCGATGAACTCGACCCACAGGAACCCACAGGACATGCGACTACTCGACGCGCTGGCGGCGAACAACTCGTCGACACGGCTGGAGGCGGCATTGGCGCTCGGCACCCGTCCCGAGCCCGGCTTCGCAGATGCGCTGATCGAGCGGTGCGGGATCGAGCCCGATTTCTTCGTGCGCGACATGCTGACTTGGGCGCTCACCCGGCTTCCGGCGCAGGTCACGGTGCCGAAACTGCGTGCGCAACTGGGTTCGGCCCGGCCCCAGGCGCGCAGTCAGGCGCTGCACACCCTGTCCAAGATCGGGGACCGCGGCGCATGGCCCGCGATCACCCGGGAGTTGTTGCACGATGCCGACGACGACGTCGCGCGCAGCGCGTGGCGCGCCGCCGTCGTCCTGGTGCCCGACGCCGAGAAACAGGCCCTCGCCGACGCGCTGGCTACTCAGTTCGGCCGCGGCGACCGCGAGGTGCGATCGAGTCTGAGCCGCGCTCTGGTCGCCCTGGGCGAGATCATCGAGCCGGTCCTGCGCACGGCCATGACGAACCCGGACCCGGTGGTGCGCGCCCACGCGCGCGCCACCGAGGTGCTGCTGCGCGACCCCGACGCCGGTTTCGACCTCGCGATCGGCGAGGCCAGGCGGGTTCGCGCCCTCGGACCGGACCCAGCGGAGTCGACCGCGTGCTGATCGGCGAGGTGGCCCGCTACTCGGGAGTGAGCGCCCGGATGCTCCGGCACTACGACTCGCTGGGGTTGGTGCGGCCGACCGGCCGCACCACCGGCGGCTATCGGGAGTATTCCGTCCAGGACATCCGGCGGATCTTCCACGTCGAGGGTCTGCGATCGCTGGGCCTGTCGCTGACCCAGATCGGGCGCGCCCTCGACGATCCCGGCTTCACGCCGTCCGCGCTGGTGGGCGACCTCGTGCGAGCGACCGAGGAACGGCTGAGCCGGGACCGCGAGCTGCTGGAACGGCTGCGTGCGGTCGAGGCGGCCGAACCCTCCGGCTGGCAGGACGCGCTGCGTATCGTCGAACTCCTGCGCGGACTCGGTTCATCCAATGCCGCCCGGCGGCAGCAGGCCGTCCTCGCTCCGGCGGAGGAGATGCCGGCCGAACTGCTCGCCGAGGCGGTGCTCGCCGAATCCGATCCGTATGTGGCGGGGGCGCTGCGCTGGGCTCTGGCCCGGGCCGGTGCGGACGGAGTGCTCAACGTGGCCTCCGGCCTGGACTCCGCCGATGTCGAGGTCCGGCGTCGCGCGGCGTCGGCGCTGGCCGAGATCGCC
>NZ_BAFW01000109.1 GCF_000308535.1 Nocardia cerradoensis NBRC 101014
GAGAAGGATTCGGTAGCGCAGCAGATCGCGGCGGGTTACGCCTTCGAGGGGGCGGGCCCTGGAACTGGGCGCGGTGGTCGTCGACGGGGAGATCGATCCGGCCGCCCGGGTGCGGATTCCGATGCGCACGCTGAACCGCCACGGACTCGTCGCCGGCGCCACCGGAACCGGGAAGACCAAGACCCTGCAGGGCATCGCCGAGCAGTTGTCCGCGGCAGGCGTCCCGGTGGTGCTCGCCGATGTGAAGGGCGATCTGTCGGGGCTGGCGCAGCAGGGCGAATCGAACGACAAGCTCGCCGCCCGGGCCGCGCAGACCGGTGACGCCGACTGGGCGCCGCACGGATTCCCGACCGAATTCGTCTCTCTCGGCACCGAGGGGATCGGCGTGCCGATTCGCGCAACCATCACCTCGTTCGGTCCGGTTCTGCTCGCTAAGGTGCTGGGACTCAACGACACTCAGGAATCCACCCTCGGGCTGATCTTCCACTGGGCCGACACCCGCGGGCTGGCACTGCTGGACCTGAAGGATCTGCGTTCGGTGATCCAGCACCTGACCAGTCCGGAGGGGAAGGAGGATCTGAAGGGGATCGGCGGGGTGTCGGCCGCGACGGCCGGGGTTATCCTGCGTGCCCTGGTGAATCTGGAGGCCGACGGCGGCGACACCTTCTTCGGTGAGCCGGAACTCGACCCCGCCGATCTGTTGCGGACCGCCGGCGGGCAGGGCGTGATCACCCTGTTCGAACTCGGATCGCAGGCGGCGCGGCCGGTGTTGTTCTCCACGTTCCTCATGTGGGTGCTGGCCGATCTGTTCCAGACTCTGCCCGAAGTCGGCGATGTCGACGAACCCAAGCTGGTGTTCATCTTCGACGAGGCGCATCTGCTGTTCGCCGACGCGTCCAAGGCGTTCCTGGAGCAGGTCGAGCAGACGGTGAAACTGATCCGCTCCAAGGGCGTCGGCGTGTTCTTCTGCACGCAACTGCCCACCGATGTGCCCAATGCGGTGCTGTCGCAATTGGGTGCGCGGATCCAGCACGCATTGCGCGCGTTCACCCCGGACGATCAGAAGGCGCTGTCGAAAACGGTGCGCACCTACCCGAAGACCGCGGCCTACGACCTCGAAAACGCCCTCACCGCACTGGGTATCGGCGAGGCGATCGTCACGGTGCTGTCCGAACAGGGTGCGCCGACGCCGGTGGCCTGGACCCGGTTGCGGCCGCCGCGGTCGCTGATGAACACCATCGGCGACGACGGCATCCGCTCGCGCGCGCAGTCCAGCTCGCTGTTCGAGAAGTACGGCCGCACCGTGGACCGGGAATCCGCCTACGAGATGCTGGCCGCGAAAGTCGTTGCGGCCGAACCGGAACCGCAGCCGGTGCCGCAGGGCTCCGGCGGGCGGGTGTCGGAACCGGACGTCTCGGCGGCGGAGCGGATCATGAGCAATCCGGCGGTGAAGAGCTTCCTGCGTTCGGCCGCCTCGGCCGCGGGCCGCGAGATCAGCCGCAGCCTCTTCGGCACCCGCAAACGCTGAGCAGCCCCGGACGCCGGACGGTACTCCACCCCCCGGCGCCGAGACTCGTTGCCGCTCAGCCCAGATCGCGGAGCAGCAGATCCTCCGCGGTCTCGCGCCGCACCAGCTCCCGCATCCGGCCGTCACGCAACGCGACGATCGGCGGCCGCCCCACACCGTTGTAGGCCGAGGCCAGGCTGTGGTGGTAGGCGCCGGTGCACGGCACGGCCAGCAGCTCACCGACACGCAGATCCGCGGGCAACCGGATATCGGTGGCGAGGATGTCACCGGCCTCGCAGTAGCGTCCCGCCACGGTGGCGGTGACGGTCGGCCCGGTGGGGTGCCGGCCCGCAACCACCGCGTCGTAGCGAGCCCCGTAGAGGGCGACCCGCGGATTGTCGTTCATTCCGCCGTCCACGATCACGAACGTCCGGCCGCCCGGCACGTGTTTGATCGCCGTCACCCGATAGATCGTCACGCCGGCGCGAGCGACGATGCCGCGACCCGGTTCCATCGCGATCACCGGACGGGGGAAGCGATTTCGCGCGCACGCCGCGTCCAGGGCGTCGTCGATGATGTCGGCCAGTTCGGACAGATCGAGTTCCGCGTCGCCGGGGCGGTAGGCCACCGCATGGCCGCCGCCCAGATCGAGCTGGGTCAGCAATACGCCGTAGTCGTGCCGGACCTCGGCCATCCGCGCGACGAGCCGCCGCACCGCTTCCCCGTAATGGTCGGGATCGTGGATCTGCGAGCCGAGGTGGCAGTGGAAGCCGCGCAGATCCAGCAGGGGATGGTCGATGAGCGTCCGGATCGCCTCCTCGGTGGTCTCGTCGTGCAGGGCGAAGCCGAATTTCTGATCACTGACCCCCGTGCGCACGGCCGGATGTCCGTGCACGTCGATATCGGGCGTCAGGCGCAGCAGCACCTGCTGCGGCCGGTCGACGATCGCGCCCAGCAGGCTCACCTCGGTGAGCGAGTCGATCACGATCCGCCCCACACCGGCGCCGACCGCGTATTCCAATTCGGCGAAAGGTTTCCCGCTGCCGTGCAGAATGATTCGCCGCGGGTCCACCCCGGCCGACAGGGCGATCGCCAGTTCGCCGGCCGAGCACACGTCGATGCCGAGGCCCTCGTCGGCGACCAGTCCGGCGATCGTGCGGGTCAGCAGAGCCTTTGCGGCGTAGAGGATTTCGGCATCCGGGAAGTGTGCGCGGTAGGACCGGCAGCGGGTGTGGATCTCGGTCTCACCGATCACATATGTCGGTGTGCCGTAGCGGTCGGCGACATCGTCGAGGGCGACTCCGTCGACGGTGATGCGGCCCAGTTCGTCGTAGTGCGTCCGGGACGGCCACACGGTGGTGTCCAGTCGCGGGGACGCCATCCCCGAACGGAGGGACGGGAAGATCTCGAGCAACGTCACGGCGTGTCTCCTGTGGTGCCCCGCTTTCTCCTCGACTGCGGGGGTCACTGTCAGGACTACGCCGGTGCCAGGCGCCGGAACCGTCTCGATACGCCGTCTTGACCAGCGGCGCCGCGATCTTGACGCCGCCCTGACACCCTGTTGATCAGCCCGCCAGCTTCTTGTAGAACGAGCCGACGATCGGCGCGGTGAGCGCCCGCGGCGCGTACTGGCCGGCGACGCTCATACCCTTGCTGATCAGGCCGGGAACGACGCGCATCTTGTTGCGCGCCAGGGCGTCGATGGAGATCTTCGCGGTGTAGGCGGCCGACACCCAGATGAAATCCGGGATCTTGCTGCCGACCTCGTCCTGATCGGGGTTGTCGGTGCGTACCGGGCCGGGCGCGAGCAGCGTGACGTGCACGCCGCTGCCGGTCAGTTCGCCGCGCAGCGATTCGGAGAAGGTGTTGGTGAAGGCCTTGGTCGCGGCATAGGTGGCGTTGTTGGGGATGGCCATGTTCCCGGCCGCCGAACCGGTGATCAGGATGCCGCCGCCGCGCGCGAGCATGCCGGGCAGCACCGCCAGGGTCAGATCGTGGACCGCGACCGCGTTCAGTTCCATCACCGAGCGTTCGACGTCGGCGTCCAGGTCGGCGACGGCGCCGAAGGTGGCGACACCGGCGTTGTTGCACAGGATGGCGATCTCACGACCGGCCAGCTCGGCCACCAGCGGCGCGCGCTGTTCGCGATCGGACAGATCCACCACGCGAACCTCGGCGGTGACCCCGTAGGTGTCGGTCAGTCGCTGCGCCAGCTCGGCGAGCAGATCGCCGCGCCGGGCGACCAGGATGACCGAATAGCCGCGTTTGGCGAGCTCCTCGGCCAGAGCGGTTCCGATTCCGGAGGAAGCTCCGGTGACGACGGCACGGTTGTCGGCGGTGGGTGCAGGCAAGCTCACGGTCGCCGAGCCTAGCCGGACTTCGCCTCGCCGCGGGGCTTGGGCTCGAGGAAGGCGACACCCCAGTCGATATGCCCGTGCCACACCCCGGCGATTCGTCCGCCCTGCACCGCCGGCTTCGGATCACCGACCGGGCCACCGGCCGCGCGGACCGCGGCCACCGTGGCATCGAGATCCGGAGTGCCGAAGGCGACGCCGACCAGCGCGGGCCGCTTCGTGGGAGCGGCGACGACCTCCAAGAACGCCTCGCCGACCCGGTAGAAGGCCATTTCCGGGCCTTCCGGGCCGCGCGGGTGGAAGCGCCGCCGCGGGCCGATTCCCAGCACGGCGTTCAGCGCGGCGACGGATTCGTCGAGATCCGGTACCCAGTAGACGACGTGGTCGACGAACGTCACCCCGTTGGGATGGGCCGACGCGGTCTCCACGTCGTGCAGCAGTTCCGGCACACCCAGTGTCGCCGCGTCGGCCTCGATGCCCTCGAACCCCCACCCGGTGCCGACCCCGAGCGTGCAGGAGATCCGACCGATTCGCATCATGCCGTCCTCGACCGCGAATCCCAATGCGGCCCAGGACTTCTCGTCGCCGGGCAGCCCTAGCCGGGTGAGGATCGCCATTACAGCGCCGCCGCCAGCCGGGTGCCCTGGTCGATGGCCCGCTTGGCATCGAGTTCGGCGGCCACGTCGGCGCCGCCGATCAGATGGATACGCACTCCGGCTTGCCGGAGCGGCTCGACCAGATCGCGCACCGATTCCTGTCCGGCACACAGGATCACGGTGTCACATTCGACCACGGTGGGACGATCCCGCGTGTCACCGAAACTGATGTGCAACCCGCGATCGTCGATACGTTCGTAATTGACGCCGCCGATCTGTTCCACGCCCTTCGCCTTGACCGCCGCGCGATGCACCCAGCCGGTGGTCTTACCCAGGCTCTTGCCGAAGGGCGTCGACTTCCGTTGCAGCAGGACGACATCGCGGGGAGCGGGCGAGGGACGCGCGGCGGTCAGCTGGCCCGGCGCCTCCGGATCGTCGGCGGTGACGCCCCACTCCTGCTTCCACTCGTCGAGTTTCAGCGCCGGATGCCCCTCCACGGTGAGGAATTCGCTGACGTCGTAACCGATTCCGCCGGCGCCGATCACCGCGACCTTCTTGCCGACCGGCTTCTCCTCGCGCACCAGTTCGGCGTAGGTGAGCACCTTCGGATGATCGATACCCGGGATGTTCGGGATGCGCGGGCGCACGCCGGTGGCGACCACCACGCGGTCGTAGCTGCCTTCGATCAGTTCCCCGGCGCTCACCCGGCGGTTCAGGAATACCCGCACCCCGGCGAGTTCCAGTTTGCGGGTGAAATACCGGATCGTCTCGTTGAACTCCTCCTTGCCCGGAATCCGGCGCGCGATATCGAACTGGCCGCCGATCTTGTCGTCGGCCTCGAACAGATCCACCTTGTGGCCGCGCTCGGCCAGGTTCACCGCCGCCGACAGGCCCGCCGGTCCCGCGCCCACGACCGCGATGCGCTGCATCCGCCGGGTCGGCAGCAGCCGCAGTTCGGTTTCGTGGCCGGCCCGCGGATTCAGCAGGCAGGACACCGTTTTGTGGACGAAGGCGTGGTCCAGGCAGGCCTGGTTGCAGGCGATGCAGGTGTTGATCTCGTCGTCGCGGGCGGCCTGCGCCTTGGCGGCCCATTCCGGGTCGGCCAGCAGCGGCCGGGCCAGCGACACCAGATCGGCGTCGCCGCGGGTGAGGATCTCCTCGGCGGTCTCGGGCATGTTGATCCGGTTCGAGGCGCAGACCGGAATGTTCACGCGCGCGGTAATTTTCGCGGTGAACTCGACGAAGGCGGCGCGCGGGACCGAGGTGACGATCGTCGGCACCCGCGCCTCGTGCCAGCCGATGTCGGTGTTGATGATGCTGACGCCCGCGGCTTCCAGTTCTGTTGCCAGCGCGAGGATTTCGGGCTCCGTCTGACCGTGCTCGACGAATTCGGCCATCGACAGCCGGAAGACGATGACGAAGTCCGTACCGACCGCGGCCCGGATCCGGCGCACGATCTCCAGCGGGAAACGCCGCCGGTTCTCCGCCGACCCGCCCCAGCGATCGGTGCGCTTGTTGGTGCGCGGCGCGAGGAACTGATTGATCAGATAGCCCTCCCCGCCCATGATCTCGACACCGTCGTATCCGGCGAACTTCGCCAGCCGCGCACAGCGCACGTAGTCCTCGATGGTGCGCTCGACGCCTTTGCCGGAGAGTTTGCGGGGGCGGAACGGGTTGATCGGCGCCTTGATCGAGGAGGCCGAAACACTGAACGGCACATAGGCATAGCGCCCGGCGTGCAGGATCTGCAGGGCGATCTTGCCGTCCTCGGCGTGCACCGCCCTCGTGATCGCGCGGTGCCGGTAGGCCTCGGTCTTGTTGGTGAGTTTGGCGCCCAGCGGCAGCAACCAGCCCTCGCGGTTGGGTGCGTAGCCGCCGGTGATGATCAGGCCCACGCCGCCGCGGGCGCGCTCGGCGAAATAGGCGGCCAGCCGGTTGGTATCCCAGGCGCGATCTTCCAGCCCGGTATGCATCGAACCCATGACCACGCGGTTGCGCAGCGTGGTGTGACCCAGGTCGAGCGGCTCGAACAGGTGGGGGTACGAATGCGGCGAATCGGAATTCGCGGTCATGGGATCACCTTTCGGAAACGGAATCCGGTTGCGGGGCTGAGGCTTCCGGGTCGGATGACGACGAACGCAGCACACCCCGCAGCCCGGCCAGTACCTCGTCGCACCATTCGACGAAGCCGATCTCGACCCGGATTCCGCCCCGCAGCACCAGATACTGGTAGAGCGCGGTGCCGGTGAGCCGGTCCGGAGCGGGGAAATCCTTCTTCTCGATGAGGCGGTACAACTCCAGCCGCTGGGCGTGCTGGTCGCGATGGCGTTCGACCTCGGTGCGCAGGGCTCCCAGATCGCCGTGTGCGGCGGCGCGGATCTTGACGCCCAATTCGCTGCGTAGCGGACCGATATCGTCGGTCGGCTCCGCGATCCAGCGCGCCAGTTCGGCGTGTCCGGCATCGCTGACGGTGTAGACCTTCTTGTCCGGCCGCCCGTCCTGGGCGATCGCCTCGCCGGTGACCCAGCCGCGTTCCTCCATACGCTTGAGCACCCGGTAGATCTGCTGATGCGTTGCGCTCCAGAAGAATCCGATCGATTTGTCGAATCGGCGCGCCAGTTCGTACCCCGAACCGGCTCGCTCGCTCAGCGACACCAGCAGCGCGTGTTCGAGGGCCATGCGGTGAGGTTAACCGATACCCGCTGTACTATGCAACGTGGTGCATATTCCCGACCGGGGGAGCCGGAACTGCGAGAACCCTGTGAGCACGTGCCGTTTTCTGTATCATCACCCGCGGTGCTCTGCACTATCTCGGATACGGGAAGGGCGCCTCGCACGGCCGCGAGGCCCGCGGGGCGTCCTTCTGTACGAGGGGCGCTCAGGCGGTGCGGGGTTTCCAGGCGGCCATGCCGAGGGCGATCATGCGGACCTGGCCGACGGTGCGGTCGACGACGAGGGGGCGCTCGCGTAGCGGGGCGGCGACGAAGTCGGCGATGTGGTCGGCGACGGTGGAGACGATCAGGTCGGCGGCCAGTTCCAGATCGTCGGTCGGCCAGGCGTCCAGCGCCGGGATTCGCGACATGTCGACCACCAATTCCCTTGTGATCAACTGCATTTCGGATGCTATCGCGGTGCGTAGCGCCGGTGCGCCGCCGTGGCGTTCGCGGATCAGGAAGCCGTAGAGGTCCTCGCGGCCGGCGATCTGCGCGAAGACGAATCGCACCGTTTCGGCCAGGCGCGCATCCGGGGTGCGGCGCAAGTGCCGCAGCGCCAGGCGCAACTGTCGCACCCCCTCGTCGACGAGGGCGGTTCCCAATTCGTCGAGGGAATCGAAGTGGCGATAGAAGGCGGTGGGCACGATCCCGGCCGAGCGGGCGATCTCACGCAGGCTCAGCGCCGCGAATCCGCGCTCGGCAGCCAGGGTCAGCGTGCCGTCCAGCAGCGCTCGCCGCGTGCGCTCCTTGCGCTCGACTCGGGTTTCGGCCTGCTCGCTCATCTCGCTGAGCATACATCCGTTCACGATGGGTCCATTCGGGGAGATGTTGCATCGGTCACACCAGATGCAGGTTGAACTATTGCGGTACCGCCAGGCACACTAGTTCAGTGTACAGATGTGCACCGAAAAAGGTGCACGCGATCAAACGACGAAGGCTGGGGAGAACCGCATGGTGGGACTGCTCGATCTGGTCCAGACACTGACCTCGCCGCACCCGCTCGACCGGTATCTGGAGTTGGTGCGACCGACACTGACGCTGCGCGATATGCGGGCCGAGATCATCGGCGTGGACAGGTCGGTGCCCGGTTCGGTGACCCTCACACTCCGTCCGACCCGGCAGTGGACCGGGCACGAAGCCGGTCAGTTCGTGCAGGTCGGCGTGCTGATCGACGGAGTGAAGCACACCCGCTGCTACTCGCCGATCGATGCCGAGAGCGGCCCGCGCCGCACCCTCACGCTGACCGTGAAGGCGCATCCGGAGGGGCTGGTGTCGCAGTATCTGCACCGGCACGCGAAGCGGGGGATGGTCGTGGACCTCGCGCCGGCCGCCGGTGTGTTCCGGCTGCCGGAGCAGCGGCCGGACAAGGTGGTGCTGATCAGCGGTGGCAGCGGTATCACGCCGGTGCTGTCGATGCTGTCCACCCTCGTGGCCGAGGGGTACCGCGGTGACGTGGTGTTCCTGCACTACGCCCGCTCGCCCGAGGAGGTGCCGCATCGGGAATTGCTCGCGGATATCGCCCGGCGCCACGACAATGTCGACGTCGTACTGGGCTATCCCGAACTGGCCCGGTCGGAGCGGCTGGACGGCGCACCGTGGAGCTGTGCGACCGTGCCCGGCGCGAAATTCCTCGACTACGACGAGCTGTCGCGCATCGCGCCGTTCTTCGCGACCGCGCAGACCTACGTCTGCGGCCCGCCGCCGCTGATGGAGTCCGTGCGCCGCATCTACCAGGCCGAGGGGCTCGACGACTGCCTGCACAGTGAGGAATTCGTCCTCACCGCCGCGCCGGCCGACGCCGCCGACGTGGAGGGCGTCACCACCTTCTCGGTGAGCGGCACCCAGTCGGAGAACACCGGTGCGAGCCTGCTCGAGCAGGCCGAGTCGGCCGGTTTGACGCCGGAGTTCGGATGCCGGATGGGGATCTGCTTCTCCTGCACGGCGGTCAAGCGGTCCGGCTGCACCCGCAATCTGCGCAGTGGCGAACTGGACAGCGATCCCGACCAGCCGATCCAGCTGTGCGTCAGCGCCGCGGTCGGCGACGTCGACATCGAGATCTGAGCCGCACCGAAAGTCGCACCGAAATCTGAAAGGGGAGAAAAGCTATGACCATACTCACCGAAACCGAGAACGGGCCGCTGGTCCTGTCGCCGGAACAGGTCGCCGAAATCGGCCGGGAGCTGGACGCGCTGCGCGACCGCATCACCGCCGATCTGGGGGAGCGTGACCGCGAATACATCTACTCGATCATCAAGGCGCAGCGCGGTTTCGAGATCGCCGGACGCGGCCTGATGTATTTGGGCTTCCTGCCGCCGTTCTGGCTGGCCGGGGTGGCGGCGCTGAGCCTGTCCAAGATTCTGGACAATATGGAGATCGGCCACAACGTCATGCACGGCCAGTGGGACTGGATGCGTGAACCGGGCCTGAATTCCCGTGTGTTCGAATGGGATACGGTGTGCCCGGCCGATCAGTGGAAACACTCGCACAACTACATGCACCACACCTACACCAACATCCACGGTCGCGACCGGGACATCGGCTACGGCGTGCTGCGCATCGACGAGGGTCAGCAGTGGAATCCGTACTACCTGGGCAACCCGGTGTACGCGCTGGCGCTGATGCTGTTGTTCGAATGGGGCGTGATGCTGCACGACCTCGAGGCCGACAACATCGTCAAGGGCAAGCGGAAGTGGTCGGATATCAAGCGCCTCGCCAAGGGACAGATCCGCAAGGCCGGCCGGCAGGTGCTCAAGGACTACATCGTCTTCCCGCTGCTGAGCGGCCCGCTGTTCGTCTCCACCCTGGCCGGCAACGTGACCGCCAACCTGGTGCGCAACGTCTGGGCGTACTCGATCATCTTCTGCGGACACTTCCCATCGGGCGTACAGACGTTCACCGAAGAGGAGACCGAGAACGAGACCCGCGGCGAGTGGTATGTGCGGCAGATGCTCGGCTCGGCCAATATCAGCGGCAGCAAACTGTTCCACGTGCTGTCGGGCAACCTGTCCCACCAGATCGAACACCACCTGTTCCCGGATCTGCCGGCCAACCGGTATCCGGAGATCGCGCCCGAGGTCCGCGCGCTGTGCGAGAAGTACGGCCTGCCCTACAACACCGGCCCGCTCAGCAAACAGGTCGGCTCGGTCTGGCTCAAGATCTGCAAGCTCGCCCTTCCCCCGGCCATCGTCGGGAAAGGCTCGCAGCCTGGTGTTATCGTGATGCGAGAGCGGCAGGCCGAGCCGAGCGAGGTGGGCGGGTAGATGATCGGAAAATTCGAGAGCAACAAGGATCTGATCCAGGAGCTGACATCCTCCGGGGCACGGCACGTCGGCAATATCGCAACGATCATCACCGGCACGGTCTCGGAAGTGACGCGCGAAATCGGTGACTGGATCACCGATGCCATCGAAATGCGGGAGGCCGCGGCTGCGGCACACCGTGATCGGGAGGCGGCGGCCGACGTGAACGCCGGGCGCGACCATCCCGATGTGCTGGTCGACGAGCCCGAGCCGACGCCGAATGTGAATGCGGCCCAGCCCTTCATCGATGCCGATGTGGACATCGTCGATCCGAAACGCTGAGCGGGATCAGAACACCGGCAGCCGGCGCCGGTGCTCGGCGATATCGGTGATCAGGTCCTTGTAGCCGTCGGCCAGTTCTGCGAGGCGCACCCAGTGCAGGTGTGCCTCGCCGTCCGGTGTGGAGGCTGCGAGCTCGTCGGCCGGATGGTTCGAGGCGGGCAGTCCGAGCGCATGATGGGCGGCGACCCATTTCCCGGCCATCCGGTCGATGACCGCACCGAGGGTTTCGGTGTGCAGCGAGGCGCCCTCGCGGTGCGCGATGTTGTCGGCTACCCAGACGTCGATACATTCGATCAGGCGGGTGCGGTCGCGATCGATGTGGCCGACCAATCGGCTGGCTCCGGCCACTCGGGCGCTCGAGGCCTTCGGCGCCTGCGCCTCCCGGTAGGCGTGCCGGCGCAATTCGTGGCAGCGGACCAGCTCCCGGGCCGCCTCGAGCACCGGATGGTCGCCGGGTGGCGGTGTCGTGGACCGGAATGCGCGCAGCAGCGCGGATACCGACGGAAGTGCGCCGGTCGCGTCGTTGTCACCGGCGTATGCGGTCGCCATCGTCTCCCACCCTCGTCTCAGCGGTCGGAATCTGGTTACGCCAGGGCCGAGGAGGTTTTCGGGGAGGGGCTCCCCTCGGCTCCGGCGTAGTCCCGCGGACTCGGACGCCGGCTGTTCGGTCGCACTGCTCACGGGTGTACGAACCGGGAAATCCGCGACGATGCGATAGACGTGTCCGAATGCGGGGACATATTCAGGAAAGCGTGTCCTGACTTGGCATGCAACGGTTGACGCGCCGAACACCCAAGGTGCCGGACAATTGTTATACGCATCACGCGGGGATCACATGATCGCGAAGATCCACCATCGGCGGCGCGGCGCCTGCGCGACCGGTTGCGGATGGCTAGCCTGAGGTTTTGTGCCCGCTTATATCTCTTCGCCGGAGCTGACCTTCGGCTTTCTGTTCGCTCTGGAAGATCCCGAGCGAATCGCCGAGGTGGTGCGAAATCTGATGGAGCGCCGCACGGTCTCGGTCTTCCGTCTGGCGCACGTCTCCGGCGCGGCCGGACCGCCGGAACGCTATGTCGTGAACTGGGCTGCCATTCCGCAGATTTCGATCACGACCGCCGCGCCGGACGCCGACGCCATGCAGGCCGAGCGGATCATGCTGGTCAACGCATTTCTGGGCGAGGGCGGTGAGGTCAGCTTGTACTCGGCGGACAGCAATCGCCCAGACGACAAGCGGCAGTGACGTTTTCCCATCGGCAGCACAAAGGTTTTCGTTACGGAGACACTCCACACAGTGGCTCTTACGTCCCTCTCAGCTATCGTCCAGCGGCGATTAAGTTCCGGCCAGCAGGGTGGGTTCTGGTCGATCGCCCGACACGGGGGTCGACGGCCTGTGCCCCCTACAGAGAGGTAGAAGCATGATTCCGGTCATCATCGACACCGGTAGCGCCGCGCTGAGCGGCATCCTCGACACCGGCAGCGCCGCCCTGAGCGGCGTTCTGAACACCCTGTTCACCGGGTCGTTCGGCGGCTGATTCCGGCTCGCCCCCGGGGATCGTGCCCCGGGCCACCGCCCCGGCGCCCGAGAGCGCCGGGGCGGTCCCGTCTCCGGCGGAGTAGATGCGGCGCACCACATCCTCGATATCGGGCTCCTCGATGGACAGGTCGCGCACCTCGACCCGGCTCGAGATGCCGGCGAGAAGCTGGGCGGCGGTAGTGATTTCGGGATCGAAGGCCAGCCGCTGCCGCATGCCGTCGGCCTCGGCCGCCAGCAGTGTCGCTCCCGCCAGGCCGGTGAGATCGTCGCTTGGCCGGGCCAGATCCACCACGAGGACGCGCCGCGCGCCGACGGTGCGCGCCAGGCCCGGCAGTGTGCCGTCGTAGGCGAGGCGGCCGTGGTCGACGACCAGCACCCGTTCGCAGAGGCGCTCGATATCGCCCATATCGTGCGTGGTGAGCAGCAGTGTGGTGCCGCTTTCCGCCCGTTCCCGGCGCAGGAATTCCCGCAGCCGCTGTTTGGAGAGCACGTCGAGGCCGATGGTCGGCTCGTCGAGAATCAGCAGCTCCGGCCGATGCAGGAGCGCCGCGGCGATTTCGGCGCGCATCCGCTGGCCGAGGGAGAGCTGACGCACGGGGGTGTCGAGGGTGTGTCCCATCTCGAGCTGTTCGACGAGTTCGTCCGTGCGGCGCCGCGCCGCGGCCGGTTCCAGGCGATGGATGGCGGCCAGGATGGTGAACGACTCGCGCAGCGGCAGATCCCACCACAGCTGTGATCGCTGCCCGAACACCACCCCGATCCGGCCGGCCAGTTCCCGTCGCCGGCGCACCGGGTCGAGCCCGCAGGTGCGCACCGTGCCGGAGGTCGGCACCAGGATGCC
Source organism: Nocardia cerradoensis NBRC 101014 (assembly GCF_000308535.1). Taxonomy (GTDB): domain Bacteria; phylum Actinomycetota; class Actinomycetes; order Mycobacteriales; family Mycobacteriaceae; genus Nocardia; species Nocardia cerradoensis. The sequence goes on from NZ_BAFW01000109.1 coordinate 13,128, forward strand.
GGTGAGCATCTTGATCGTGGTGGATTTTCCGGCCCCGTTCGCGCCGATATAGCCGACGGCCGAACCGGATTCGATGCGAAAGCTCATCGAGTCGACGGCGGTGAGCACCTCGCGCACGTGCCCGCGGCGCCCCCGGCGGTTGCGCCGGAGCACGAATTGCCTGGTCAGTTCCGATACTTCGACGGTGTTCATCCGCCCCCTCCCTGGTAGTGGCGTACCCCGATGCGCCAGAGCGTCGCCGCTATTATCCAAACCCACAGTGCCGCAAGCGGTCCGAACCAGGCCAGCCAGGCGGGCAGCCACGGCGGGCCGGGAAGGCCGAGGAGGGCGATCGTGGGCAGATAGGCGACGAACGAGACCGGTATCGCGAACCCGAACAGCGCCCGCAGCGGGCCGGAGAACACCGAACTCGGTTGCTGGGCGGCGAAGGATCCGCCGTAGGTGAAGCTGTTGGTGAGTTCCGAACCGTCCACCAGGTGGAATTGCAGGCCCGCGGCGCAGACGAACAGTCCCGCGAAGATGGCGATCCCGCTCAGTGTGCTGCTCACCGCCAGCACGATATGCGTTGGGCTCCAATCGATATCGTTGCCGATCAGGCCGGCGATCAGGACCACCGCCGCGACGGTGGCCCGCGACAGCCGCCGCAGCGACACATCGCTGGTGATCAGCTGGAGCAGCAGGGGCTGGGGTCGCAGGTGGAAGGCGTCGAGGGTGCCCATCCGAATGTAGGTCGCGAGGGTGTCGGTGTGGCCGACCGCGATCTGCGCGAGCGCGAAACTCAGATTGGACAGGCCGAACAGCAGCAGCATCTGGGTCGAATTCAGGCCGCCCAGCGCCGTGACGTTGTGGTAGATCAGCCACATCTCCGCGAATTCGACGACACCGATCAGCAGGGAGGAGAACAGGTCGGTGGCGAAGGAGAGCGGATAGGCGCGTTGTGAGCGCATTCGCGAACGCAGCACGGCCACATAGGGGGTGAGCCTGCTGCCGTACGGTGCGAGTTCAGCCACCCTGCACCTCCAGTTTGCGCCGGCCCGCCGCGATCAGCGTCCGGCCGATGCCGATCGCGATGGCGATCCACAACATCTGCATGCCGATCACCGACCAGGCTGCCGAACCCGTTGCCCGACCGGACAACACATCGACCGGCCCCTGCAGCAGCCAGGGAAACGGGGTCAGCCGCGCGGCGGCGGCCAGCGGCGCCGGAAACAGGTGAACGGGTACGTAGAGGCCGGCGAAGAATGTGGACAGAATCTGGTAGAGCATCCGTATTCCGCGCGTCTCGATCAGCCAGAAACCCAGCAGGCTCACCGAGAACAGCAGCAGCAGTGAAAGGGTCACAGCCGCAACGACGCTGACGGCGCCCAGTAGATACGGCGCGAAGGTGCCGGGCAACACCAGCTGCGCGGTGATCAGACCGGTGGCGACCGACGGCAGGCCGCGCAACGCCAGCGTGCACGACGATCCGCCGAGATCGGTTGCCAGATAGAAGAATTGGATATCGATGGGGCGCTGCAGATCGACCGCCACATCGCCGGTGCGCACCCGCTCGGCGATGTCGTGCGGTGGGCCCATCACCCGCAGGGCGCCCAGCATGGCCTGCGACAACCACACGTACGCGCCGATCGACGCACCGGTGTAGCCACCGAAGCCCGGCGCGGAGCGCGCCGCCGTGATCATCACCGCGGCGCGGATGAGGCCGAAGACGACATTGGCGGCCAGGCCCGCGAAGACGGCCGACCGGTAATTCCATTGGCGCCTGAAGCCGGCGCCGAACAGACGTGAATAAACCCCCGAGAGTGCACGCACAAGTTGTCCAGAGTACGACGTGGTCGCCCGTTCGGCGAGCGAATTTCGAAGAACCGGAGCAGGGCAGTCCGAGCGGTCGGTATGGTCGTCGCACCCGAGGGCTGGATCGCTTTGCGCAAAACCTTGCCGCGACCTCCATCGCAGTGTTAGAAACAGTCATGTTTCACACTGGGGTCGCCGCGGTGGCTCCCGCTTCTGAGGACCGCCTATGACCACCGTTTTCGAAACGCTGGAATCGGATGTGCGCGGATACTGCCGGGTCTGGCCGACGGTCTTCGACACCGCTCGCGGCGCCTGGCTCCGCGACGAGCAGGGCCGTGAATACCTCGATTTCTTCGCCGGCGCCGGCGCGCTCAACTACGGGCACAACAATCCGCTGCTCAAGGCGGCGCTCATCGACTACATCGCGCGGGACGGGCTGACGCACGCCCTGGATATGGCGACGGCGGCCAAACGCGAGCTACTCGAGACGCTGCGCGATCTGATCCTGGCTCCCCGAGGTCTCGACTACAAGGTGCAATTCCCGGGTCCGACCGGGGCGAACGCGGTGGAGGCGGCGCTCAAGCTGGCGCGTAAGGTCACCGGTCGCACCACCGTGCTGAACTTCACCAACGCCTTTCACGGGATGACCCTGGGCGCCTTGGCGGTGACCGGCAACGCCGCCAAACGCGCCGGTGCGGGGGTGCCGCTGACCCATGCGCAGCCGCTGCCCTACGACGGCTACCTCGGCGATGGGGTCGACGAATGGGTGTGGGCGGAGCGCATTCTCGACGACACGTCCTCCGGGGTCGACAGGCCCGCCGCGGTGATCGTGGAGACCGTTCAGGGAGAGGGTGGGGTCAATGTCGCGGGCGTGCAGTGGCTGCGCCGGTTGTCGGAGCTGGTGGCGGCGCGCGGCATCCTCCTGATCGTCGACGATGTGCAGATGGGCTGTGGGCGCACCGGCCCGTTCTTCTCCTTCGAGACCGCCGGCATAGTTCCCGACATCGTGGTGTTGTCGAAGTCGATCGGTGGCTACGGCCTGCCGATGGCGCTGGTGCTGATGAAGCGGGAACTCGACCAGTGGGCTCCCGGGGAGCACAACGGGACGTTCCGCGGCAACAATCCCGCCTTCGTCACGGCACGGGCGGCGTTGACCCGGTATTGGAGCGACGACCGGCTCGAACTCGCGACCCTCGCCCGTGGTGAACGGGTGCGGAGGGTGCTGGCCGGCCTCGCCGACTCGGTCGGCGGATTGTCCACGCGCGGAAGGGGTTTGGTGCACGGCCTGGTCTTCGGCGACGCCTCCGAGGCGGGCAAGGTGAGCCGGGTCGCCTTCGAGGAGGGACTGCTGGTGGAGACCTCGGGTGCCTGTGACGAGGTCGTGAAATTGCTTCCGCCGCTGACGATTTCGGATTCGGAGTTGGATCACGGGCTCGAAATACTCGCGCGCGCTGTCGATATCGTCTGCGGCAGGCGCGGCTAGGGGGATCGGACCGTCGGCTGCCGACCCACACCCGGCAGCCGGCCGCGGGGCCGGGGTTTCCGCTGCGGGGCCCGGTCCCGCATCTTCGGGTGCGCCGCGCACGCCGACGAATCGGGCTATGAATCGGATGTCTTCATCTTGTCCAGGATTCTGGGCTGCCACTGGTAGAACCAGCTGAATTTGTAGGATTCTCCGGCGGGCGACGACGTCGCGGCGAAGGTGAATCGGCGATCGTTCGTGGCGAACGGGGCGTTGTCGGCGAGTTCCTGGAAGCGCGGATCGATCGGAATCGGGAGCGTGGCCGGATCCGGTGTGATCACCGGGAAGCACAGCCGCTCGATCCGGGAGGATTCCCAGCCGAACGTGGCGTATATGTCGAATGCCTTCGCGGTGAGGGCGAGGAATTGCGCGCTCGGTTCCGGAAATCCGGCGTCCCGATGCAGGGCGGCGACGGCCTCGGGTGCGAAGTGCTCGGCGGGCAGTCCGGGGAAATACACGTTCATCGTCTTGTCGTGGTAGTCGATACCGAGCAGGCCGACCTTGTCCGCCAAGCCGTGCCGGGCGAACATGCCGGCGTGGTCGGCGAGACCGGCCGGCATGGACGGGAGGGCGGCCAGTTCCGCCACGTTCCGGACGTCGTCGGCGGGAAAGAACGGCCAGATCTTCTTGAAACCGCCGGCGACGCCGACATCGATGCCGTAGCTGTCGACGGGGCCTTGTTCGCGGACCTGGTCCAGCAGGGACCCGATCGGATGATCGGCCTGCCGAATCAGTCCGTTCGAGCGCGCGATGTCGTAGGGGTCGATGTCTTTCGGCAGCGTGAGGAAGCGATAGTCGAGGTCTCCCGCACGACGGGCCTCGGTGACGACTCGGAAAGAGATCACCGACCGGGTGAGCATCGTGCCGAATGCGGTCAGGACCGGCCATACCGCGTCTCGGGTGCAGGGGACGTTCGCCAGCCGCGCGGATTTCTCGATGGCCACATACAGATCGTCCAGCGCGGATTCGGTAGTGGTGGACATGCGTCCTTCCTGAGAGGGTGCTACGAACAACAGCGCGGTGCCGCCGAGACGACGGCCGGACAGTCTGCGAAGTCGAATGCGGAACGCGCACTGGAGTTTACGAAGCGCGGTGGCCGACGGACTCCGGTCGACTGCCCGCTGCTGGGAGCCCCTCGGATCGGGATATGCGATCGCCCGTGCCGAACGAGGAAGGGGGCGCTCGGCGAAGCGGACATCGGATGCGCTCGAGCGAGAAGGATCGACGCTACCGGCGCGATACTTCCGTGGCGATCCGGTGCTTTCGTGGAGCGGATGACGGGATTCGAACCCGCGACCCTCACCTTGGCAAGGTGATGCGCTACCAACTGCGCTACATCCGCATCCCGCCTCGCGGCGGTGCGAGAAAAACATAGCCGATAGCGGCGCGCAACCGCGAATCCGCAGGTCAGCGCGCTGCGTAGGCGGCCTCAGCTGAGCAGGAGGTGGACCTGCAATTCACCCACCAGGAAGCCGAGCACACCGCCGATGGCGACCAGTTTCCACTCGTCCTGTTTGAACGCCGGGCGCAGCAGTCCTTCGTATTCGTCGTCGGTGAGCTGGCGGGTCTTCTCGATCACCAGGTTGCGCAGATCCAGCGTGCGCATCGCGTGGTCTTCGAATCCGGCTGCGGCACTGCGGATATAGGCCAGCATCTCGGGGACGATCTCGCGTTTGACCCGCGTGATGGAGTCGCCGGCGACGAGCATCACCAGCGGGCGGGCGGGTGCGGACTGGGTATCGATGAATTCGTCCATCCGCCGCGCCAGGATCGACGCCAGCCGGTCCGAACGCTCTCCGTTGAGGACCGCCTCGAGCATCTTGGCCGGGGTGAGGATTTCGGTCGCGATCAGATCGCCGTAGTCGACGCAGACCTGTTCGCGGCGCTTGTGGAACAGCCCCTGCCAGCCGATGCGGCCGAAGATCCGCCACGGCCGCACCGGCCGGAAGATCATCTGCAGCGCCAGCCAGTCGGTGACCAGGCCGGTGAATCCGCCGAACAGCGGCATCAGCCAGGAGGAGTGGGTGAAGGCCCAGGTGACCATCTGCACGAAGCCCAGCAGGGTGCCGAACAGCAGGCCGGAGCGCACGATGAAGCGCAGTTCGTGATGGCCCACCCGGCGCACCATCTCCACCAGCAGCGCCTTGTCGTTGACCAGGGTGTCGATGGCGATGGACCGCAGATCCATGATCTGGTCGAGGTTGGTCCGCAGGTCGGTGACGATTTCGTCGATGAGGTCGGGGACGTCGCGCTGGACGCGGCGGATCATCGCCTCACGGGCGAACTGCGGCATGGTCACCCACAGCCGCGGTTCGTAGCGCATCATCAGCTCGTCGACGGTGTGCGCGACGGCGTCGTCGAGCGGTTCGCGCAGGGTGGTGGTGAGTTCGGCGACGTCGATGCGGCCGAGGATCTCCTGCGGATCGATCAACCGGGAGAACATCAGATCCACCGCGATCGTCGCCATCCGCGGCGCCGCCTTGGGGATCACGCCCTGCCAGCCGAACCAGGGCGGTATGCCGCGGAATTCCAAGGGGCGGCACAGCATTTCGACGGCGACGAGTTTGGTGGTCCAGCCGATGAACGCCGCGATCACCGGAATCGAGCAGTAGAGCAACCAGTGCTCGGTGAAGTCGGCGATCACGCGTCCGCCCGGTGGGAAATCGGTGCACAGCGGTGATTCGGCGAACAGCGCCGCAGCGATGGAGAAGTGTCGAGCCGCACGCGCGAACTGTAACAGGTTCTAGACAGGCGCTTACTGGGAGCCGGGCGTGGCCGCCAGGAACATGTAGCTCTTCTCCTCGACCCGCCGCGCGATCCGCCAGGCGCCGTCGACGCGGGTGAAGGTGTCCAGGTACCACAGGCCGCACAGCATGAGGTTCTGCCGACCCTCCGCTCCGTCGAGGAGCATCGGGTTGTGGCACATGGTGCGGCCGGTGGCGGTGTCGCCGTCGACGGTGATCGAGGAGTTGCTGATCAGATGCTGGAAGGCGGGGAAGTTCGGCATCACGGTGGCGAGGAACTTCTTGATCTCGGGCAGTCCGCCGCTGGCGCCGCCCATGGCCGAATAGTCGATGTGCGCGTCCGCGGTGAAGACGTCGTCGAGCAGATCCCACTGCTGGGTGTCCACGGCATGGGAGTATCGGACCATCAGATCCTCGATCTCGATCCGATCCGAAATCTCTTGCAGCGACAGCATATTTCCTCCAGGGGTAGCGGCTCGGCGACGACGCGGGCTATTCGGGAGCCGCGTCGAAGGCGCGCACCAGCGTGCGCGGCGCCTTGTGTCGCCAGGCGTCGATGAGCAACTCGCTCAGTAGGCCGGTGTCGGCGGCGCCGAGGTCGACGCGGACCGCCGACAGGCGCCGACCCCACCACTTCTCCGCGCAGCAGTCCGGATATTCCGCGACCGCCTCCCGGATATCGGCTTCACTCGCCATCACGTGGGCGTGGTCGGGATCCGGCAGCGTCGCGAAGATCGCCTTGCGGACCCGGAACGACGGCATGTCGAAATGCGGCGCTTCGGTGGACTCGGGGAGTCCCAGCGCAATTCGCCGGACGTCGTCGGCATCGGCCATGGGCCGATTATGCGGCCGAATCCGTGCCCTCGCGGCCGGATCGGCGAGATGGGCCCACTAGCCGAGATCGGCGAGGGCGGCCTCGATCACGCGGTGGAAGGTGGGGTAGGCGTAGATCATCTCCCGCAATGTGGTGACCGGAACCCGGGCGTGCACCGCGACGGCCAAGGCGCTGAGCACCTCTCCGCCGACCGGGCCGACCGAGGTGGCGCCGACCAGAATGCCGCGATCGGCGTCGGCGACCAGCTTGACGAATCCGGCGTTGCCGGGCCCGTGGATCCAGCCTCGGGTCGAATCCGGAACCTCGGCCCGGCCGGTCCAGACGCTCAGGCCGGCCTCGCGGGCCTGCGACTCCGTCATCCCGACCGCACCCACCTCCGGTTCGGTGAAGGTGACATTGGGAACCGCGTGATACTGCGCGGGTTCGCCCGGGGAGCCGAGGATATCCGCGGCGGCGATGCGCGCCTGATACATCGACATGTGGGTGAAGGCGCCGTGCCCGGTGACGTCCCCGATCGCCCAGACTCCCTCGGCGGCGCGCAGCCGGTCGTCGACCCGGATGCCGTGCGCCTGCTCGTCCAGGCCGAGGGCGCCGACGCCCAATGCGGACAGGTCGGTGTAGCGGCCGGCGGCGACCAGCAGGCGCTGGGCGCGGATCGGATCACCGTTGCTCAGCCGCACGGTGAAATAGCCGCCGTCGTGGTCGATTCGGGTGGCCTCAACTCCGGTGCGGACCGAAATTCCCTCTTCGGCAAAGGTTTTCGCCAGCGTTTCGGCGGCCTCGGGCTCGGCGCGCGGGAGCAGCCGGCTGCGCACGACCATCGTCACCTCGGCTCCGAACCGGGCGAAGATCTGCGCGAATTCCGCGCCGACCGGTCCGCCGCCGAGCACGATCAGGGATTCGGGCGCCTCGGTGGTGGTCACCGCCTCGCGATTGGTCCAGTACGGGGTGTCGGCCAGGCCCTCGATCGGCGGAACGGACGGGGCGGTGCCGGGGTTCAGCACGATCGCGCGCAGGGCGCGGAACTCGCGCGGTCCGTCGGCGGTATCGACGCGGACCTGGCCCGGCTCGGTGATGCGCCCCCAGCCCCGCACGAAGGTGCCGCCGGCGGATTCGAACCGTTCGACCGCGACCTTGTCGTCCCAGTTGTCGGTCGCCTCTTCGCGGATCCGCTTCGCCACCGGCGCCCAATCCGCCTGTACCTGGGCGCTTCCCGCGAGTGTGCCCACGCGCCGTGCCTCGGCGAGGGTCTCGGCGGCGCGCACCATCATCTTGGTCGGCACGCAGGCGTAGTAGGGGCATTCGCCGCCCAGCAGCCGGCCTTCGACGCCGACCACCGCGAGCCCGGCACGCGCCAGTTCGGTCGCCACGGCCTCGCCTCCGGGGCCCATGCCGATGACGACGGCATCCACGGATTCGGTCGCCGGGGTTTCGGCGGGCATGCGATCACGCTCCTCTGATTCGGCTCGGTGGGGACGGCGGGGTCCCGCAGACCATGGTGACAGCTGGGACGCCGCCGGTGGGGGATCGACAGGTGCGGATCGTGGCATTTCGTTGCGCGGTCACCATGGTGGATGGATGATTCTCGAAGGTAAGAATTCGACTCTCGCAACCGTCGCGCCGATGATAAAGTAAGTACTCGCTCAGTACTGGAGGTCGCTGATGACAGAGCGAATGCTGCTGACCAATGGGCGGATCCTGACCTGCGGGGGTGATCTCGCCGAACGCCCGCGCGAGGGGTCGGTACTCGTCGAGGGGGATCGGATCGCGAAGGTCTCGATCGGCGCGGATATCGACGTCGATCCGGGAGCCGTGCGGGTGGTGGATCTGCGCGGCGCCACGGTGCTGCCCGGCCTCGGTGACGCGCACACGCATATCAGCTGGCCGCTGGATTTCGTCTTCGACCACGCGGCCGTCGCCGCGACACCCTCGGGGCGGCACATCCTCGATGTCGCCGCCGTGGCGAAGACCTATCTGCACAGCGGCTACACCCTGCTGATCGGCGCCGGAGCCACGCAGCCGCAGGACGATCTGCTCATCCACGACGCTGTCGAGCGGGGGCTGATCGCTGGGCCGCGCCTGATTCCCTGCGGGGCGATGATCGCCGAGCGCGGCGGTCTCGGTGGCGAGGAGGGTGGCCTGATGGAGGTCGTGGACGGTGTCCGCGATATCCGCGAGGTCGTCGCGCGGCAGTGCGACAGCGGCGTGCGTTCGCTCAAACTGTTCATCTCCGGCGACGGGGTGGTGCCCGCGCACCCGTCCGAGGACGTCTACATGAACGACGACATGCTCTCGGCGGCAGTCGACGTCGCGGACCGCTACGGCGCCTTCGTGACGGTGCACGCGCGCGGTGCGGCCAGTGTGGCGATGGCCGCGCGCACCGGTGTCCGCATCATCCATCACGCCTGCTTCCTCGACGACGAGGCATTGAGCGCGCTGGAGGCGAGGCGCGACGATGTCTGGGTGTGTCCGGGCCTGCACTATCTCTACGCCGTGGTCTCGGGCCGCGCGCGGGAGTGGGGGATCAGCGGGGAACAGGTCGAGGCGTCCGGCTATCGCCACGAATTGCGCGCTCAGATAGACGGATTGCACAAGTTGAAGGCCGCCGGCATCCCGATCCTGTCGGGTGGCGACTTCGGGCATCAGTGGACCCGGCACGGCACCTATGCGGCGGAATTGCAGCGCTACGTCGAGTTGATCGACATGTCGCCCATCGAGGCCATCCACACCGCCACCCGGAACATGGGCCCGGCCGCGCGCCTGGACACCGGTGAGATCCGAGCCGGAATGCTGGCCGACCTGATCGTCGTCGACGGCGACCCGACAGCGGATATCACTGTGTTGCAGGACCATTCGAAGCTGCGGACGGTGATCAAAGGCGGCGTCGTCGCCTACGTCGACCCCGAGGTCTATCCGTGACGGCTGCGACGCCGGTGCTGTCGGGAGTGCAGACCCTGGTGCGTCTGCTCGCACTGCGCCACGAACTCGACCTTCGCGACGGAACGACCACCGCCACCATGGTTTCCGGATATCCGGGATCGCCGCTGGGTGGTTTCGATCTGGAACTGGAACAGCACGACCCGCAGCGGCATCGCATCGTGCACCGGCCCGGACTCAACGAGGAGCTCGCGGCGGCCACCGTCTGGGGCAGCCAGATGGGCGCCGCCCTCGCCTATGACGGTGTCGACGGCGTGGTGGGTGCCTGGTACGGCAAGGGGCCGGGACTGGATCGCTCGGGCGATGTGCTCAAACACGCCAATGCGATGGGTGCCGGGCCGGGCGGCGGCGCGGTGGTCTTCTGTGGTGACGATCCGGCCGCGAAGTCGTCCACGCTGGCCTGCGACAGCCAGTACACCTTCGCCGACGCCGGGATGCCGGTGCTGTTTCCGGGTGATCAGCAGGACGTTCTCGACCTGGGAATGCACGCCTTCCGGATGTCGCGGTATGCCGGATGCTGGGTAGGTCTGAAGATCGTCACCGCCGTCGCCGACGGAATCGGCACGGTCGACCCGGATCTCGGACGCCACCACCCGGCCGAACCGCGGGTGAGCATCGGAGGGCGGATCTGGACGCATCGACCGCAGGCGACCATCGGCCCGCACGCGGTGCCCGGCCAGGAAGAGCTGATCAACGAGCATCGGCTGCGCGCGGCCCGCGCCTATGCCCGGCACAACGGCCTCGACCGGACG
>NZ_BAFW01000108.1 GCF_000308535.1 Nocardia cerradoensis NBRC 101014
GGCCGTAACCGAGCGGAACCTTCGGCTTCCACGCGGTTCGCTCCGGATTGAGCGTGCCGTCGACCCGTTTGCCTTCTTCGTTGGTCAACGTCACATCCGTGAGGATGCCGTCGGTTGCGCTCACCTCGATGGTGCCGAGCGGATCGACGTCGGCACTACCCGTGGCCGGGACCATCGCAATGGCCGGCGCGGCGGGCCCCGGAGTGCCGCGCGTCGGATTCGACGCCGGCTCCGGGGATGACGAGCACGCGGCCATCAGCGCCGTCACCAGGGCGATAGCTCCCAGCGCAACACTGAATCGGCAGCGGCGAGTGGACATGGTGTCTCCTGCGTTCGACGTGCGCCTGAGCAAGCCCTCGCAGCGCACCAATCGCCTTACTGTCTCGGTACGTAGTTTACGGGGCTTTTTCAGGTGCTTGCACCTCGGTGGTGTTGCCCCGTGTTTACGCATCGTGGTCCCGGGTACTCCAGTTACTGTTGTGTGCCCAGCGGGCGCTCAGGGACCGATCGGCCGGCGCGCCCGGCGTCGTGTGGTCCGCCACCGATGTCTGTTAGGGATGTGTGGTTATGAGAGAACGGTGCGAGACCACAGGCTGCGCGGCCGCTCGCACCGCTGACGAACGGACGGGTCGGGGAACCACGCTCCGATGACGCGCAGCTGGACGAGGTGTAGCGATGAGTGCAAATTTGATGATCGTAGAGGACGACGACCGGGTTCGCAGTGCGCTGCGACTGGCCATGGAGGACGAAGGCTACGACGTCGCCGAGGCCGAGGAGGCCGAGGATGCGCTCGAACATCTGCGTGACAACGGCGCACCGGATGTGATGATCGTGGATCTGATGCTGGGGGAGATGGACGGATTCACCTGTATACGTGAGATTCGTCGCGATCACGACGTGCCGATCATCGTGGTCAGCGCGCGGGACGACACCCATGACGTGGTGGCCGCGCTGGAGGCCGGCGCCGACGATTTCGTCACCAAGCCGTTCGAGATCAAGGAGATCACCGCCCGGATGCGGGCCCTGCGCCGCCGCGCCCAGCAGACCGTGGAGCCGCCCGCCCCGCAGGAGATCGTGCTCGACGCCTATCCCGAAGCGCCGCTGGTGCTTTCGGCCGACGGCGGTACCGTCCACCGCGGCGACGAGGAGTTGCACCTCACCCTCACCGAATTCCGGTTGCTGTGTGAACTGGCCGAGACCCCCGGCCGGGTGCTGTCGCGCAGCGTCCTGCTCGAAAGGGTCTGGGACCGTGGGTTCTTCGGTGACGAGCGAATCGTGGACGTGCACGTGCGGCGGCTGCGGACCAAGATCGAGCGCGACCCGTCGGAGCCGGCGATCGTGGTAACCGTGCGCGGGCTCGGCTACCGCCTCGATGTGCAGCGCTAGA
>NZ_BAFW01000107.1 GCF_000308535.1 Nocardia cerradoensis NBRC 101014
GCAGATCGGGCAGCGCACCCGCCTCGAGCGCGCCGCGTTCGCCGGCGCGGCGCGGCACCCAGGCGAGTGCGGCGCCGGTGGTCTCGGCCAGCGCCGCCACCGCCGAGAGCGTGCCGGGCAGCGCGGCCAGCCGCTCACCGGCCAGGATCACCGCACCGCGACGGCGCAGCGCGCGGGCGAGCTCGTCCAGTCCCGGCGGATCGGGCGGGCATTCGTATCCGGCGCCCGCGACCGCCAGCGCCTGCAGCAGCCGCGCTTCGTCACCCGGCACGGTGGGGATCAACCGGCCCGACAGCCGGTTCAGGCCCCGGCTCGCATAGGCGGCCAGCGAATAGATCGCGGTCGCGGAGGTGCGGGCGGCCTTGCGCAGCCGCAGATGCAGGATCGGGCATTCCTCTTCGGGTTCGAGGCCGGCGAGCAGGACGACCGGCGCCGAATCCAGCGCGCCGTAGTCCACCCGCACGCCCTGTCCGGCGATGGCGGCGGCCAGGAATGCGGCCTCCTCCGCGGAATGGGCGCGGGCGCGGAAGTCGATGTCGTTGGTGCCCAGAGCGATACGCGCGAATTTGGCGTAGGCGTAGGCATCCTCGACGGTGGCCCGGCCGCCCACCAGCACTCCGGCATTCCCGCGGGCGGCGGCCAGGCCCGTACCCGCTCGCGCGAGCGCTGCCGACCACGAGGCGGGAACGAGTGTGCCGCTGTCGTCGCGGATCAGGGGGGTGGTGATCCGGTCGGGTTCGGTGGCGTAGGTGAAGGCCCAGCGCCCCTTGTCGCAATTCCATTCCTCGTTGACCTGCGGATCGTCACCGGCCAAGCGGCGCAGCACTTTTCCGCGGCGGTGGTCGGTGCGCTGGGCGCATCCGGCGGCGCAGTGTTCGCACACCGCCGGGCTCGACACCAGGTCGAAGGGGCGCGCGCGGAAGCGGTAGGTGGTGCCGGTGAGAGCGCCGACCGGGCAGATCTGGACGGTGTTGCCGGAGAAGTAGGAGTCCATCGGCTCGCCGACGGCGATCCCGACCTGCTGCAGTGCGCCGCGGTCCATCAGCTCGATGAACGGATCACCGGCGATCTGCTGTGAGAACCGGGTGCAGCGGGCGCACAGGACACACCGCTCCCGATCCAGCAGCACCGCGGGCGAGAGCGGAATCGGTTTGGGGTAGGTGCGTTTCACGCCCTCGAAGCGCGATTCGGGCCGCCCGCTGGATATCGCCTGGTTCTGCAGCGGGCATTCCCCGCCCTTGTCGCACACCGGGCAGTCCAGCGGATGGTTGATCAGCAGCAGTTCCATGACCCCGGTTTGCGCCTTCTGCGCGGCCGGCGAACTGATCTGGGTGTGCGCGATCATGCCGTCGGTGACGGCCATCGTGCAGGAGGCCACCGGTTTCCGTTGCCCCTCCACCTCGACCAGGCACTGCCTGCAGGCTCCGACCGGATCGAGCAGCGGATGATCGCAGAACCGGGGGATCTGGATTCCGACGAGTTCGGCGGCCCGGATCAGCAACGTTCCGGCGGGCACGGCGATCGTCGTGCCGTCGATGGTGACGGTGACCAGATCCTGGGGGATGACGCCACTGCTGTCGTGGCTGACTGTCGCGGTCATCGCACTCCTTCGGCGGGCGTCGCCGCGGTGGCGGCCGTGGCGGCGGCCCAGGCGGTCGAGCGAGCGGGATCGAACGGGCACCGGCCCAGCCGGATGTGTTCGATGTATTCGTCGCGGAAATAGTTGAGGGAGGACACGATCGGGCTCGCCGCACCGTCGCCGAGGGCGCAGAACGATTTGCCGTTGATGTTGTCGGCGATATCGAGCAGGGTGCCCAGATCGGCCTCGGTTCCGCCGCCGGACTCCAGTCGCTGCAGCAACTGCACCAGCCAGTAGGTGCCTTCCCGGCAGGGTGTGCATTTTCCACAGGATTCGTGGGCGTAGAACTCGGTCCAGCGCAGCACCGCACGCACCACGCAGGTGGTGTCGTCGAAGATCTGTAATGCCTTGGTGCCCAGCATGGATCCGGCCGCGCCCACGTTCTCGTAGTCGAGGGGCACATCGAGGTGTTCGGCGGTGAACAGCGGAGTGGAGGAGCCGCCGGGGGTCCAGAACTTCAGCGTGTGCCCGGCGCGCACACCGCCGGCGTGTCGGAGAAGTTCGCGCAGCGTGACACCGAGCGGCGCCTCGTACTGGCCCGGCCGGGTGACGTGTCCGGACAGCGAATACAGGGTGAAGCCGGGCGACTTCTCCGAGCCCATCGAGCGAAACCATTCCACGCCGTTGGTCATGATCGCCGGGACGCTCGCGATCGATTCCACGTTGTTGACCACGGTCGGGCACGCGTAGAGGCCGGCGACGGCGGGGAAGGGCGGGCGCAGGCGAGGCTGGCCACGGCGGCCCTCGAGCGAATCCAGCAGGGCGGTTTCCTCACCGCAGATGTAGGCGCCGGCCCCGGCGTGCACGATCAGGTCCAGATCGAAGCCGGAGCCGAGAATATCGCGGCCCAGATAACCTGCGGCATAAGCCTCTTCGACCGCGGTCTGGAGCCGGCGCAGCACCGGCACGACTTCGCCGCGCAGATAGATGAACGCGTGGGCGGCGCGGATGGCATAGGCGGCGATGATGGCGCCCTCGACCAGCACATGCGGGGTCGCCAGCATCAACGGGATGTCCTTGCAGGTGCCGGGTTCGGATTCGTCGGCGTTGACGACCAGGTAGTGCGGCTTACCCGCTGCCGGCGACCCCTCGGGATCCTGCGGGATGAAACCCCATTTCATGCCGGTGGGAAATCCGGCGCCGCCGCGGCCGCGCAGTCCGGCGTCCTTCACCGTGGCGATGACCTCGTCGGGATGCATGCCCAGCGCACGGGACAGGCCGCGATACCCGTCGTGTGCCCGGTAGGTGTCGAGGGTCCACGACCGCGGATGATCCCAGTAGCGGGTGAGTACGGGCGCCAGCGTCATCACCGTTCCCCCTGTTCGTCGTCCGAATCACGCTGCGGCGCAGCAGGTGTCGATGGCTCGGTCGCCACGCGCAGTCCGGCGAGCGTGGGATCTCCGGGGGCGCCCTCGTTGGCGTCGGGCCGCCGGTCCGGGAATCCGGCGAGAATGCGGGCCGTGTCGCGGAAGCTGCACAGGGGCGCGCCGCTGCGCGTGCCGGTGACCTCGCGTCCGGATCGCAGCGCGTCGGCGAGCGCGCGGGCCGATTCCGGGGTCTGGTTGTCGAAGAATTCCCAGTTCACCATGACCACCGGGGCGTAATCGCAGGCGGCGTTGCATTCGAGATGTTCGAGCGTGATCGTCGCGTCCGCGGTCGTTTCCCCGGGGGCGATCTCCAGATGCCGGGCGAGTGCGGCCAGGATCTCGTCGCCGCCCATGACCGCGCACAGCGTATTGGTGCAGACTCCGACGTGATAGTCGCCGGTCGGCGTGCGGCGATACATCGAATAGAAGGTGGCGACCGCGGTCACCTCGGCGTCGGTGAGCCCGAGTTGTTCGGCGCAGAACGCGATCCCGGTGCCGCTGACATAGCCTTCGACGCTCTGCACCAGATGCAGCAACGGCAGCAGCGCCGAGCGCGACTGCGGATAGCGGTCGATGATCTCGCGAGCCTCGGCTCGCAGATTCTCCTGCACCTGCGGCGGATAGGGGACGGGCCGCTGCGACAACTGCAGCAGGATCGGGTCGCGACCGGTCGCGGTCGCGGGAATCGGTTCGGCTGTCATCGGTCGACACCACCCATCACCGGGTCGATGCTGGCCACCGAGGCGATCACGTCGGCGACCATGCCGCCTTCGCACATCGCCGCCACGGCCTGCAGATTCGTGAACGAGGGATCGCGGAAATGCACACGGTAGGGTCGGGTTCCGCCGTCGGAGACCATATGGACACCCAGTTCGCCGCGCGGGGACTCCACCGAGGCGTACACCTGGCCGGGCGGCACCCGCATGCCTTCGGTGACGAGTTTGAAGTGGTGGATCAGCGCCTCCATCGAGGTGCCCATGATGGTGCCGATATGTTCGGCGGAATTGCCCAGTCCGTCGGGCCCGAGTTTCAGATCCGCCGGCCACGCGATCTTCTTGTCCGACACCATAACCGGGCCGGGACGGAGTGTGTCGAGGCACTGCTCGACGATCTTGAGCGACTCCTTCATCTCCTTGATGCGGATCAGGTAGCGGCCGTAGCAGTCGCATCCGGTATCGGTCATGACGTCGAACTCGTAGTTCTCGTAGCCGCAGTACGGCTGCGATTTGCGCAGATCGTGCGGCAACCCGGTGGACCGCAGGACCGGTCCGGTCACTCCCAGTGCCATACACGCGGCCAGGTCGAGATAGCCGATGCCGCGGGTGCGCGCCTTGAAGATCGGGTTCTCGTTGAGCAGCAACTCCATATCGCGCAGCCGTTTCGGCATGAGCGCCAGCAGATCTCGGATCTTGCCCACCGCGTCGGGCGGCAGATCCTGCGCCAGCCCGCCGGGACGGATGTAGGCGTGGTTCATGCGCAGTCCGGTGACGGTTTCGAAGATGTCGAGGATCAGTTCGCGTTCGCGGAAGCCGAACAACATCGGTGTCAGCGCGCCGAGTTCCATACCGCCGGTGGCCAACGCCACCAGATGGGAGGAGATACGGTTGAGCTCCATCAGCATGACGCGAACGATGTTCACCCGTTCGGGGATGTCGTCGGTGATACCGAGCAGCTTCTCCACGGCCAGGCAGTAGGCGGTCTCGTTGAACAGCGGGGACAGATAGTCCATCCGGGTCACGAACGTGACGCCCTGCACCCAGTTGCGAAATTCCAGATTCTTCTCGATGCCCGTGTGCAGGTAGCCGATTCCGCAGCGCGCCTCGGTGACCGTCTCGCCTTCGATCTCGAGGATCAGCCGCAGCACGCCGTGGGTGGAGGGATGCTGCGGTCCCATATTGACGACGATGCGCTCCTCCGCGGCGCCGTCGAGGGCCTCGCGCACATCGTCCCAGTCCTGTCCGACGACCGTGACCGCCGGGCTTTCGGCCACCGGATCCGTTGCGGCGCCGGTGATGTCGGTGTGATTCATCAGCTGTAGGTCCTCCGCTGGTCCGGCGGCGGAATACGCGCGCCTTTGTATTCGACCGGGATCCCGCCGAGCGGGTAGTCCTTGCGCTGCGGATGTCCACGCCAGTCGTCGGGCATCATGATCCGCGTCAGCGACGGGTGACCGTCGAAGACGATGCCGAAGAAGTCGTAGGTTTCGCGCTCGTGCCAGTCGGTGGTCGGGTACACCGAGAACAGCGAGGGCATATGCGGATCGGAATCCGGTACCGACACCTCGATCCGCACCCGGCGGTTGTGTGTGATCGACAGCAGGTGGTAGGCGGCGTGCAGTTCGCGGCCCGTGTCGTCGGGGTAGTGCACGCCGTTCACGCCGAGACACAATTCGAAGCGCAACGCCGCGTCGTCGCGCAGCGCACGCGCCACCTCGACGACCCGCTCGCGCCGCACGTGCAGGGTCAGTTCTCCGGCGAAGACGACGATCTTCTCGATCGCGGCGCGAAACACCTCGTCTCCCACCGACTCCGCCAGCGCGGCGACCACCTCGTCGAAATAGGAACCGTAGGGCGCCGGGGTGCTGCCGGGCAGCGTGACGGTCCGCACCAGCCGCCCGTATCCGGAGGTGTCGCCGGTGCCCCGGACGCCGAACATGCCGCGGCGCACGCCGATGACCTCGTCGTCGGGCCGGTCGGGAGAGGGGCCGCGCGATTCGGGCTCGATCGCCGGTTCGCCGGCCGGGCCGGATGCGCCTGCGCCGGAGGGAGATTCGATATCCGCTGCGCTGTCGGGCGGATCGCCGGCGCTGCGCGGTGCGTCCAGGCTCATCGCAGCAGCCCCTCCATCCGGATCGTGGGGGTGGAGGCGAGTGCGGCGGCCTCGGCCGCGCGCACGGCCTCGGCGCGGTCGACACCCAGCGGCATCTCCTGGATCTTCTCGTGCAGCTTCAAGATCGCGTGCAACAGCATCTCCGGGCGCGGCGGACAGCCGGGCAGGTAGATGTCCACGGGCACGACATGATCGACGCCCTGCACGATGGCGTAGTTGTTGAACATGCCGCCGGAGGAGGCGCACACCCCCATCGCCAGCACCCATTTGGGTTCGGTCATCTGGTCGTAGACCTGCCGCAGCACCGGCGCCATCTTCTGGCTGACCCGGCCGGCGACGATCATCAGATCCGCCTGCCGGGGGGAGGCGCGAAAGACCTCCATCCCGAAGCGGGCACTGTCGAAGCGACCGGCCCCCGTGGCCATCATCTCGATCGCGCAGCACGCCAGCCCGAACGTCGCGGGCCACAGCGAGCCCTTACGTAGGTAGCCGGCGAACTGTTCGACCGTGCTCAGCAGGAAGCCGCTGGGCAATTTCTCCTCGAGCCCCATCTCGGATCAACTCTCACTTCCGTGTGCGAATCCTCGGTCCCGGCGGACGCCGGGACGACGGGTTGGGTATGCGGTGCCGACGGGCCGACCGGCCCGCCCGCGTTCAGTCCCAGCTCAGGCCGCCGCGCCTCCACTCGTAGGCGTAGGCAACCGAGACGTTGAAGATGAACAGCGCCATGGCCGCCAACCCGAAGACGCCGAGGGCATCGAAGTGCACCGCCCACGGATAGAGGAATACGATCTCGATGTCGAAGATGATGAACAGCATCGCGGTGAGGTAGTACTTCACCGGAAAACGTTGTCCCGCAGCATTTCCCGGCCCGCCGGCGATGGCGTGCGGGGTGGGTTCGATACCGCATTCGTAGGCTTCGAGTTTGGCGCGGTTGTAGCGTTTGGGCCCGATCACGGCCGCCAGCAACACCGATCCCAGCGCGAACGCGGCAGCGATCGCACCGAGTACAAGAGTCGGCACCTGGGTATTCACAACGACACAACCCCTCTCCCTCGCCGGCAACTGCCGAGGCGGGGCTGACGTCGTCGTCTGCCGGGCCAGTCTCACCCCGAAGCGCAGCTCGAGCGCGAGCGCGGAACGACAGGGCAGGCAGGGCGCCATTCATATCAACAGCCACGCTCGTGTGAGCTACAGCACAGCCTACAACCGCTCTTTCTGAATACTCGCGGTTCCGCCCCGGTGTTTGATCGAATTCGGAACTGTCACTTATGACCGAACCAGCGCAATGGCCTCCCCGTGGCCGGGCGCGCCGCGGCTGCCCGAGCACGCGAAAACGGCCGGCCGACGAGATGTCGGCCGACCGTGAAAAGCGCTGATCAGGCGGCGGGGCGAGCGTTCAGGGCAGTGGTGACCGCCGAGGTGAGCTGGAACGGGTCCAGCGGGTGGGCGGCCGCGGCCTCGGCCCGGGACCAGGCGGCGAGCCAGGCATCGTCGGCCCTGCCGGTCAGCACCACGATGGGCGGGCAGTCGGCGATCTCGTCCTTGAGCTGCTTGGCCAGCCCCATCCCACCGGTGGGCGTGGCCTCACCGTCGAGAATGGCCAGGTCGATCGCGCCGGCGTCGAGCTGCTCGATCACGACCGGCGCGGTCGCGGTCTCGTGGTAGTCGAACGGCGGCAGGTCGGGATGCGGATGCTTACCCAGCGCCAGCATCACCTGGCGGCGGGTATCGGCATCGCTGCTGTATACGAGAACCCGCAGGGCGGGACGGTTCGCATCGGCCACCCTTCGGATGCTACGTCCATCCGGCCGGGTGCGGTGGCAGCTTCGGCGGCAACGGTCCCCGCGCCGGGCGTGGCGCCCGCCCGGCGACTTCACCGCGAGGTTGATCGTGCCGATCGGAATCGTTGCTGGTCACCGCGGGGAAAACGCGCGATCCTTATAAGCGGCGGCAGTTCGGTGGCAGAACTGCCCCGGCAGGGCGTACCAACGACAGGCTCGACAGGGCGGTGGACGATGCGAATTTCGGAGGTTTTGCGCAACAAGGGGGCCGATGTGGTGACGATCGCGCCGGAGGCGTCGGTCGGCCGATTGCTGGCGGTGCTGGCCGAACACAACGTCGGCGCGGTAGTGGTGTGTGGTGCGGGCGGCGCACTGGACGGGATCGTGTCGGAGCGGGATGTGGTCCGCTGCCTGCACAGACAGGGCGCACAGCTGCTGACCCGGCCGGTGTCCGACATCATGACCGCGATCGTGCACACCTGTTCGCCGGAGGATCGGGTGGAGAGTTTGCGCGCGACGATGACCGAACACCGGATCCGGCATCTGCCGGTCGTCGATCACGGGCGAATGGTCGGAATCGTGAGTATCGGCGATGTGGTCAAGAGCGCGATCTCGGAATTGCAGGACGAGCGCGAACACCTCGAACACTATCTGCAGGGCTGAACCTCCGGCTCGATCCGGCCGGCCGACGGTGGCCGCGACATGACTGTGCCGAATCCGCCATTGCCGCACGGTGATTGGATATTCACCGGTTCGTAACCGTGAAAGTGGTGGGTACGAGGCGTTTTCGGAGCAGAATTCCCTCGGGCGGTTCGTTCGGAACCACGAGGTCGCCGATGCCGGAATCGGGTGCATCGGGTGGGGTTCGAGACGTGCGCTGTCCCTCGGAACTCACTGCCCGGCGTCCGCGCTGTGGGGCGTTCCGAACGGCCGCCGACCACGTCGCATTCCGGGTGGTGGATGCAGCCGATTCGATCGGTGACCGATCGCGTATTAGGGTGCGTGGCACGCGCGCCGGATCGCTGGTCGGCGGCGCCGGACACGCCGCTCGATCCGAAGGACATCCATGCGCCGCATCGCATTCGCCGCATCCCTGCTCACTGTCGTCTGTACCGCCGGCGCCTGCGGCGCATCCTCCGACGACCACGCGGCGAGCACGGCAACGACATCTGCTGCGGCGCAATCGAGTTCGGTCGCCACGGCGGGCGGCCAGGACTGTGGCGCGCAGCCCTGGCCCCGCCCGCTACCCGACTTCAGCGGGAAGCCGCTGGGACAGACCGTCGTCGGTGCGGCGCTGTGCTTCGACATCACCGGTATCACCACCGCGGACGGCCGCGACGTGATGCACGATCCCGGTGCCGCGACGACTCCCTGGACGGTCACCGCCCAGCAGCCGGCGGCGGGGACGCGGGTCGCCGCGGACACCGCGGTCACGCTGACGGTCGACGTCCCGCACTGATCGCTACTTGCCGGCGGCGCGGGCCAGGTGCTCCGGGTAGCGCGCCCCGGCAAAGGCCTCGGCCGGGGCGGCGGCCTCGATCCGCGCCAGATCCTCGGCGCTGAGCTCGATCTCGGTGGCCGCCACATTCTGCTCGAGGTAGGTGCGGCGCTTGGTGCCCGGGATCGGGACCACGTCGTCACCGCGCGACTGGACCCAGGCCAGCGCCAATTGCCCTGCGGTCACGCCCTTTTCCTCCGCCATCGCGCGCAGCTCGGCGACGACGGCGAGGTTGCGGTCGATGTTGTCGTCGGCGAAACGGGGCAGTGCGCGCCGCAGGTCGTCGGCGGGGAGATCGGCGGTCGAGGTGATCGAGCCGGTGAGGAAGCCGCGGCCGAGCGGGGAGAACGGCACGATCCCGATACCCAGTTCACGGCAGGTGGGCAGCACCTCCTCTTCGATACCGCGCGTCCACAGCGACCATTCGCTCTGCAGCGCGGTCACCGGATGCACGGCATGCGCGCGCCGGATGGTCTCGGCCGAGGCCTCGGAGATGCCGAGGTAGCGGACCTTGCCCGCGGTGACCAGCTCGGACAGCGCGCCCCACGTCTCCTCGATCGGAACGTTCGGGTCGACGCGGTGCTGGTAGTACAGGTCGATGTGGTCGACGCCGAGCCGCTTCAGCGATTCGTCGCAGGACTGTGCGACGTAGGCGGCGTCG
>NZ_BAFW01000106.1 GCF_000308535.1 Nocardia cerradoensis NBRC 101014
GCCCAGTACCTCCGACAGCACCGCCGTGCCCTCCATCAGTGAGAATCCGGCCCCGATACAGCGGCGCACACCGCCACCGAACGGCAGCCAGGTATTGGCGGTGACACTGCCGTCGAGAAAGCGTTCGGGACGGAAACTCTCGGGTTCGGGATGATTGTCGGGATTCGCATGCGCCAGCACGATCGAGGTCTGCACGACGGTCCCACGGGGCAGCGTGTACCCGCCGATCGTCGTCTCGCGCGTCAGCCGGCGCAAGGTGCCGCCGATGACGGGATGGCGGCGCATCGCCTCCTTGAGCACCGCTTCCAGATATCTGTCGTCGCCCTCGGCGGCCGCGCGCCGCGCCCGCTGCTGCACGTCGGGATGGGCGGCCAATTCGAACATCGCCCACGACAGCGCCGACGCGGTGGTCTCGTGCCCGGCCAGCAGCAGCGTCACCAGTTGATCGCGGAGTTCGGCATCCGACAGCGGCTCGTCACCGGCCTGCGCGCCCACCGCGAGCAACCGGGCCAGCACATCGGCGCGGTCGCCGGGATCCGGCTCGCCGCGCCGGCGCGCGATCTCCTCGTAGAGCAGGGCGTCGATCGCGTCCTTGTTGTCGGCGAACCGCTTCCACGGGCCGAAACGCTGCAGCCGATGCCATTTCCAGCCCAGGAAGATCAGCGGGCCCACATCGACCAGATAGCGCAGCCGCGGCGCGAGGTCGGCACGCCCGCGCTGCTCGCTGATACCGAACACCACCTGCATGATCACATCGAGTGTCAGGTCGTTCATTCGCGGCAACGTCACGAGGGTGGTGTCCGGTTGCCACTGGTCGATGTGGTGTTTGGCGATGGCCTCGACCAGGTCGCGATAGCCGCGCAACGCCGAGCCGGTGAACGCCGGCATCAGCAATCGGCGGGCGCGGGCGTGTTCGTCCTCGTCGGTGAGCAACAGCGAATGCTGTCCCATCACCGGCTCCAGCACCCGATTGCCCTCGCCGGCATGCAGATCCGCCGGGGCGCCGGCGAAGATCTCGCGGATGTGCTCCGGACGTGAGAACACCACCAGATTCTCGGCATACGGTGCGATCATGCGCATCGTGTAGACATCGCCGTAGCGGCGGGAGGCCACCCCGGCGAACCAGCCCCGCCATTTCGCGTGCAGCAGCGTCTGCGCTACTCGCGGCAGCCGGGGACCCGGCGGAAACACAGTGCTCATGAGGCAACCTCCCGGCGGGCCGCAACGGTGCGAGATCCGATATCCCACCTACGGTAGCCCGGTAGCCGTTACCGAACCACACATGTTCTCCGAGCGGGTGTGCGGCTGTCCGATAGCTGGATCGGCCGGGCCGAACCTGTGAAATTGCGCAGGGCGCACCGTGCGGGGCCATATCATCGGGGCCATGCCCACCTTCCGAGCAGCCGGACGCAGGGATGTCTTCGCTGGTGATGCCTGGCACCTGGCGTGTGCGATCGGCTGTGCGTCGGTCGTTGTCGGGGTGGTTCTGCTCGTTTGGCCCGATAAGTCCGTTCAGGTAGCGGAGCTATTGCTCGGCACGACGCTGCTGTTGACGGCCGCCTGGCAATTCACGGTGGCGTTCCGGGCGCGCATTCGCGGCGGGCTCAAGGCGCTGGAATTCGTGAGCGGGGCCCTGTCGGTACTGCTCGCGCTGTGGTGCATGCGCAGCGGAGACTGGGTGGCGTTGCTGGCCATGTGGGTCGGGATGGGATGGATGATCCGCGGCATCGTGCAGGCGATCGTCGCGGCCTGGTCGCAAGATCTGCCGAAGCCGGGCCGGCGCGAAGGCTACGGCCTGGCGACACTGCTGGCCGGGCTGATCGTGCTGGTGTGGCCGATCGACACCGTCGCGGCCCTGTCGGTGCTGGTCGGTGTCTGCCTGATCCTGCTCGGCGCGATGGAGATCCGCATGGCCGTGCGCGTGCGCCGTCCGGAACGCGGCGGCGACCAGGTGGGGGTGCGCGGCCTGCTCGGTCCGCGCGCGCAGACCCCGGTCCGGGCCGCGGATTAGGGTCGGCATATGGCTGTCGTTCACCACACCACCCTCGAACCGGGCAAACTCGAACTGCTCACCGCATGGCTGCCGACGCGCGAATGGTTCACCGGCACAACGCCGCACCTGCACAAGGCGGGCGGTTTCCGTCTCGACGACCCCGACGGCGAGGTGGGCATCGAACACATGCTCGTCGTCGACACCGCCGATGCCCGCCGGCCCGTCTACCACGTACCGATGACCTATCGCGGCGCGCCGCTGCCCGGCGCGGACGCGGCGCTGATCGGCACCTCCGAACACGGCGTGCTCGGCACCAGGTGGATCTACGACGCCGCGCACGATCCGGTGGCACTCGCGCAGATGGCGGCGCTGCTCAGCGGGCGCGCGGTGGCCCAGGACCAGAACCTCAGCGACACCCCGGACCGCACCGTCGAGGTGTCCGCCGTCGCCGCGGCGACACCGAAGACCGTGCGCGTCAACCGGATTCCGCCGCGGTCGGCCGCCTCCGCGCACGGATGGGTGCGAGTGGGCTGGACCGATGCGGAGGGCACGGCGGCCGAGGGGGTAGTGCTGGAGGCAGCGGTGAACTGAACGCGCACGCGTGCGCGCCGGAAGGAGTCGAGGTGATGATCGGCAGATACGGAAATCGGACAGCAGCGGCGGTGGTACTCGGCGCGGCCGCCGCCACCGCGCTCGCCGGTTGCGCGCAGCACGACTCCGCACCTGCCACATCGGCTCGCCCGGCCACCGAAACCTCCGCCGCACAGCCGCCTTCGCCGCAGGCGAGTCCGACGGCGGTGCCCACCACCACCGCGCCGGCCGTCGTCGCGTGCCGGCCGCGCCAACTGGACATTGCCGCGCACACCCTGTCGCCGGGCATGATGCATCGCGGCGTCGAACTGACCTTCACCCTCGCGGCCGACACCCCGCCCTGCACGATCGGCGGCTATCCCGGCGTCGACACCGGCGAGGGCGGCCCGGTCCTGCACGCCCGACGCACCCCACGCGGTTACATAGGCGGCCTGCCCTCCGACGACGACACGCCGCCCACCGTCACCGTGCTGCCCGGCCGCCCTGCCCGCGCGGTCGTGGAGGGGTCCGCGATGGGCCCGGCCGGGGAGGACTGCCCGCTGTACACGAGTCTGGCTGTGACAGCCCCGGATTCGACCGACACCCACACCGTGCACACCACCATCGACACCTGCGCTCTGGAGGTGCATCCGGTCACCGGCTGAAGCGGCCCGCGTCGCGGTGTGCCGGATCTCAGGTGAGGGCGAGCATTCGGCACGGTCCGCCCGTACCGCCGATGTGTTCGGGCGTCCCGACCACGACGGTGGCACCGGTCGGCGGGACCGAGCCGAGGTTGGCCACCATCTCCACGCCGTAGCGTCCACCGCCGAGGAATGCGGTGTGGGCGCCGTAGTCGGGGTCGGCCGCATGGTCGAGGCTGAGTGTGTCCACCCCCGCGCCGGCGATATCGCGCCGGCGCACAAGGTATTCCGCAGCCTCGGCGCAGAAGCCGGGAGCATGCGGGGTGCCCTCGGCGTCGAGGTTGACGAAGGCCGCCGGATGGGCGAGCCGGCGTTCCCACCCGGAGTACATGGCGACGAAGGCGCGCGGGGGAATGCGGCCGTAGATCCGCTCGAAAGCATCGATGTCGTCGATCGTGACCGTCGCATCGACGTCGAACGACGCCTTCGCGCTGATGTCGATCACGATGAGCGGAGCCACCAGATCGCGCACCGAGAAGGCGCCGGGCGCCGCCCCGCCGGATGCCCGGCGCAGCGGTGCGTCGACATGGGTTCCGGTGTGCTCCCACAACGCGATCGCGTTCTGATCGAAACCTCCCAGCGCATGCCATCCCACCGGAACCATCGCGAACGGCGGATTGCCCGGCCACATCGGCGTATTCGGCCCCACCGGATGCGTGAGGTCCACGACGGTCCCCGTGCCCGCGCGTGCGACGGGTGCGGTGGCCGCCGCCAGTGCCGCCAGACCCGCGGCGCCCGACAAGGCGCGCCGCGACGGGGCCGCCGGGAAATCCGCGCTGTCGTGGGCGATCCGGACGATCCGAGGTGCGCACATGGTGACCGGCAGCTTAGTCGCTGCCTGGGCACACCTGCACGGAGACGGCGAGTCACCCTCAGTCCGGGATGCGAGGTGGCCAGTGCCGCAATGCTTCTCCTTCCCGATCGAGGAATTCGGCGAATGTGGTGGCCGGTCGTCCGGTGAGATCGGCCACCGCCGAGGTGGTTTCGGACAATGTGCCGGCCGCCACCTCGCGATAGAGCTGAGCGACATCGTCGGCGAACGCGGCGGGAAGCCCTTGCGCGACCAGGCGCCGGGCGAACTCGCGCACCGGCAGATCCACATACGACACGGTCCGGCCGATCACCCTCGACAACTCGGCGGCGATCTCGGTATGCGACAGTGCTTTCGGTCCGGTCACCACGAACCGCTCGCCGCCGCCCCGGCCGCCGGTCAGCAGCTCCACCGCGCACGCGGCGATATCGGCGCAATCCACATAGGAGACCCCGGCGTCACCGTACGCGCCGATGAGATCGCCGCTGTCGGTGAACGAACCGGCGCCGGTGAGGAAGTTCTGCATGAACCCACTCGGCTGCAACACCGACCACTCCAGGCCGGAGGCCTCGAGGTGGGCCTCGATCTCGCCGTGCGCACCCTCGGCCAGCAATCCGCCGACCCGCGCGCCCCACACCGACACCTTCACCACGCGCTCCACGCCCGCGCGAACCGCCGCGTCGATCACCGCGTTCTGCTGCGCGATCATCGGCTGCGGGCCCGAGACCGGAACGGCGCCCGGCGAACACAGGAATATCCGATCGACGCCCGCCAGCGCGGCCGTCAGCGTTTCCGGCTCGTCGAGGTCACCGACCGCCACATCTGCGCCCAATTCGCGCCCCCGGATCGCATCCCGCACGAACGCTCGAAACGGGACCTGTTCGCGCCGCAGGTGACCAACCACGTGCCGGCCGATCGAACCGGTGGCACCGAAGACCAGGATCATGCGAAACTCCTACTAAAATCGAGGGACCCTCGAAATAATAACTCGAGGCTGCCTCGACTTAGAAGGGTTGGTTGTGAACGACACCCCGTCCACCCGGCGCAAGCCGCGCGCCGACGCCCGCCGCAACCGGCAGTCGCTGCTGGCGGCCGCCGATACCGTCTTCGCGGAAGGCGGCGTCGACGCGCCGCTCGAGCAGGTGGCGCGGCGAGCCGGCGTCGGAATCGGAACCCTGTACGGCCATTTCGCGACGCGCCGCGCATTGGTCGCCGCACTGTTGTCGGAACGCAACGAGACACTGTTCGATCGCGGCGAGAACCTCTGCGAGCGGCAGCAGGACTCCGCCGGGAACCTGGCGGCATGGGTCGCACTCGTCGTCGAGCACGCCGCCACCTACCAAGGATTGGCCGCCCTGCTCGCCGAGGGAGCGCACGACGACGACCATGAACTACACGCCGACTGCGCGAGAATGGATCGCATCACCGAACGACTGACCGAGCGAGCACGGGACGCGGGCGCGCTGCGCGCCGAGGTCACGGCCGCGGATATCGCCACCCTGATCAACGCCGCGGCCTGGACCCGCGAGCAGGCCGGGGCGGACCGCGCGCAACGCCTCATCGCGGTGGCGCGGACCGGCCTGTTCGCGTGAGCCGGAGCGAGTGTCTCAGTGGGTCTTGCGGGCCAGAGCGCACGCGATGAGTTGTTCCCACAGGGTCGGTTCGCGCTCGGCCGGACCGATGCGCGAGACCGAGGCGTCGGCTTCGGCGGGCCGCCAGCGGGCGCAGATCTCGAGTCCCGGCTCCAGCACCTCGAGATCGCCGAACAGGTCGAGGATCTCCTCGTCCGAACGCCAGCGTCCGCGCCCGAACGTCGCCTGCAATTTCCCCTCGGCGGCCTGCGTCTCCTCGTTGAAGCCGGAACGGAAATGCGAGATGTAGATCTGCGAGCCGACCGGGATCCGGTCGGTCCACCACCGCACCAGTTCGGCCGGATTCTCGTCGTCGTTGAGGTGGTGCAGGATCGCGCTGAAGATCACCGCCACCGGCTCGCCGAAATCGATCAGCCGCTGCAGATCCGGATGGGAGAAGATGGCCTCCGGATCACGCAGATCGGCGTGGATGACCGTGGTGTCGTCGTCGGCGGCCAGCAGTGCGCGACCGTGGGCCAGCACGATCGGATCGTTGTCCACGTACACCACACGCGGCGCGTCGAGATGACGCTGTGCGACCTGATGCACATTGTCGACGGTCGGCAGCCCGCTACCCATATCGATGAACTGGCGCACACCGGAGTCCGCGATATCGGCGACCGCGCGAATCATGGCCTGCCGGTTGGCATAGGCGATGGCGACCGAACCGGGTAGATCGTTGATGAAGTAGTCGCCGACCTTGCGGTCGACGGCGTAGTTGTCGCGCCCGCCCAGCAGATAGTCGTACACGCGGGCGATACTCGGCTTGGATTGATCCACCTGTGCGGCGCTGTCGGTCATGACACCTGTTTCTGTGCGCGGAGGTCCTCGTCGGGCTCGATCCTAGGCCCGCCGTCGGCTTTTCGGTGCGGTGTCGCCGAGAACCGTTGTCTGCGAGATGTTTTCCGAGATCACCCGGTGACGAATCCGACCGCGCGGTTCGCAAGGTCGAGCAGCGGCTGCGGCACGATACCCAGGGCCAGTGTGGCGGCGCCGGTGACGATCACGACCATCGTGGTCACCGGCGCGGTGACCACGGCGGGCGGTGCCTCCGGCGGATCGGTGAAGAACATCTGCACGATGACGCGGATGTAGAAGAATACGGCGATCGCACTGGAGATCACACCGACGATCACCAGGTACGCCGCGTGCCCGGCGGCGGCCGCCGAGAACACGGCGAATTTCCCGACGAAACCACTGGTCAGCGGAATACCCGCGAACGACAGCAGAAACAGCGCGAAAACCGTTGCCAGCCATGGGGAACGGCGGCCGAGCCCGGCCCACGCCGACAGTGCGGTGGCCTCGTCTCCCACCCGGTCGCGTACCAGCGTCACCACCGCGAACGCGCCGACCGTGCTCACGCCGTAGACGGCGAGATAGAACAGCACCGACGACACCCCGTCGGAATTGGCCGCCACCAGCGCGGTGAGGATGAACCCGGCGTGCGCGATGGAGGAGTAGGCGAGCATCCGCTTCACATCGGTCTGAGTCACGGCGAGGACGGCGCCCAGCACCATCGTGGCCACCGCCACGGCTCCCAGGATCGGACGCCAGTCCGCACTCAGCCCCGGAACCGCGACCTGCAGGATGCGCAGCAGCGCACCCACTGCCGCGATCTTGGTCGCCGCGGCCATGAACGCGGTGACCGCGGTCGGCGCGCCCTGATACACATCGGGCACCCACGACTGGAACGGCACCGCGCCGATCTTGAACAGCAACCCGACCACCAGCATCGCCACCCCCAGCACCGCAAGGGTTTTCGAGCCGGAGTCCCGGGCCACCGCGTCGGCGATGCCCGACAGCCGAACCGTGCCGGCATAGCCGTACAGCAGCGCCATCCCGTACAGGAAGAAGGCCGACGCGAACGCGCCCAGCAGGAAGTACTTCAACGCCGCCTCCTGCGACAGCAGCCGACGCCGCCGCGCCAGCCCGCACAGCAGATACAGCGGCAGCGACAGCACCTCGAGCGCGACGAACATCGACAGCAGATCATTGGAGGCGGGAAACAGCAGCATGCCGCCGACCGCGAACAGGGTCAGCGGAAAAACCTCGGTGGTGGTGATACCCGCCCGCGCCGCGGCGATCTCGTCCGAACTGCCCGGCACCGCCGCGGCCTGCGGGGTGAACGCGTCGACCACGACCGCGCCGGAGGCCAACGCGGCCGCCCGGCTCCAGGTTCCGGGACCCTCGCGGCTTTCGCGCGCCAGCCGCGGTTCGATCCCGCGTTCGGCCATCAGCGCGACCGCGAGGATCGCGACCACCAGGATGGTGCCCTGCAGCATCAGCGTCACGTTGTCGACCGCGACCGCGCCGACGGCCACCGTGGCATGGGTGCCCGCGAGCGCGATCACCGCCACCAGTGCCGCCACCAAACCGCCCAGCGCGAGCACCAGATGGACCGGATAACGCCACGAACGCGGCAGGAACGCCTCGGCGAGCACCCCGGCGACGGCCACACCGAAGACGACGAGCATCGGCGACAGGGCGTGGTATTCGATCGAGGGAGCCGGAACCGTCGCGGCCAGATACTGATTCACCGGTGGTTACCTCCGCTCGGAGTGGTCGCGGCCGGTACGGTCGCCGCATCCGGCGCGACCGTGGGCGCCGGATCGTGTTTGCCGATGGTGGTGAGGGTGCCGGCCACCGCCGGATTGATCCGGTCGAGAACCGGTTTCGGATACGCGCCCAGGACCAGCAGCGCCGCCAGCAACGGCACCACGACCACCAGTTCACGCGGCAGCAGATCCGGCAAGCGCTCGTTGCCCTTGCGGACCGGCCCGGTCATCATGCGCTGGTACATCCACAGCACATACAGCGCCGCCAGCACCAGCGCGCCCGTGGCGAACACCGCCGCCACCGGATATCTCGTGAACGTGCCGACGAGCACGAGGAATTCGCTGACGAACGGCGCCAGCCCGGGTAGTGACAGCGTCGCCAGACCCGCGATCAGGAAGGTGCCCGCCAGAATCGGCGCCACCTTCTGTACGCCGCCGAATTCGGCGATCGCCCGAGTTCCGCGGCGCGACACCAGGAATCCGGCGATGAGGAACAGCGCCGCGGTCGAGATGCCGTGGTTGACCATGTAGAGCGTCGCACCCGCGCCACCCTGATCGGTCATCGCGAAGATGCCGAGGATGATGAAACCGAAATGCGAGATCGAGGTGTAGGCGATCAGGCGCATCACATCGGTCTGCCCGATGGCCAGCAGCGCGCCGTACAGGATGCCGATCACCGCCAGCACGCTGATCATCGGCGCATAGGTGGTCGAGGCGGCGGGGAACAGCAGCAGGCAGTAGCGCAGCATGCCGAAGGTGCCGACCTTGTCGACCACCGCCATCATCAGCACCGCGCTCGCGGGTGTGGCCGAGACCGCCGCGCCGGGCAGCCAGGTGTGCAACGGCCACAGCGGCGCCTTGACCGCGAAGGCGAACATGAAACCGAGGAACAGCGCGTTGAGCACGGCCGGCCCGGCGCCGAGCTGCCCGGAATTCGCCGCCGCCGTGACCGCCCGGAAATCGAAGGTGCCG
Source organism: Nocardia cerradoensis NBRC 101014 (assembly GCF_000308535.1). Taxonomy (GTDB): domain Bacteria; phylum Actinomycetota; class Actinomycetes; order Mycobacteriales; family Mycobacteriaceae; genus Nocardia; species Nocardia cerradoensis. The sequence goes on from NZ_BAFW01000106.1 coordinate 9,234, forward strand.
CCCTCGCCGCCGAGATGGGCTCGCGCGGTGAGCACGTACAGCCCGATCACCGCGGCCAGCATGATCAGGCCGCCGAACAGGTTGTACAGCAGGAACTTCACCGCCGCGCGCGAGCGCTGCTGCCGCAGTGCCAGTTCCACGGCCGCCGATTCGCCGCCACTGGTGCGGGGCCCGAATCCGCCGATGAGGAAGTACATCGGGATGAGCATGACCTCGAAGAACACGTAGAACAGCAGGATGTCGAGCGAGACGAACGAGATCAGCACCATCGCCTCGACGATCAGGGTGAGCGCGACATAGATGTGCGCGACCCGGCGCCCGCTGCCCGCCTCACGGTCGTCCTTCCACCCGGCGAGGATCAGCAGCGGCACCAGTGCGGCGGTCAACAGCAGCAGCACCAGCGCGATCCCGTCGACGCCGAGGGTGTAGCCGGCGCCGAAAGCCGGTATCCAGCGGTGTGATTCGACGAGTTGATACTGCGGCCCGCCCGGATCGAAACGCACCGCGACCACGATCGCGACGGCCAGGGTGGCCAGCGACAACACGAGTCCGGTCGCCCGGGCCAGCGTGCGCCGGCCGGCCGGGACGGCCAGCACGACGACGGCGCCGGCCAGGGGCAGCACCCACAGTGTGGTCAGCCAGGGATACTCCGTCACAGCAACCTCACCGCCAGCAGGGCCGCGACCACCAGGGCCGCGCCGGTGAACATGGACAGGGCGTACGAACGCACGAAACCCGTTTGCACGCGCCGGATTCGCGCGGACAGTCCGCCGATCACCGCGGCCGTGGTGTTGACGATGCCGTCGATTCCGCGGTTGTCGAGGAAGACCAGCGAGCGGGTCAGGTGGGTGCCCGGCCGCATGAACGCGGCCTCGTTGAACGCGTCGCCGTACAGATCGCGCCGGGCCGCGACGGTCAGCGGCGTGACCTCCTGCGGCGCGGTGCGGGGCACCGGCCGCCGCGCGTACTGGCGGTAGGCGACCGCGACACCGATCGCGACCACCACCAGCGCCGCCACGGTGACCGCCCATGCCGGTACGGCGCTTTCGGCGTGTTCGGTCCCGACCACCGGCGCCAGCCAGTTCTGCAGCGACGATCCGAAGACGAACACCCCGCCGGAGAACACCGAGCCGAGTGCCAGCACGATCATCGGTCCGGTCATCACCGCGGGCGCTTCGTGCGGATGCGGCTCGGTCCCGGATTCGCCCGCAGCCCAGCGCTTGTCACCGAAGAAGGTCAACAACATCACGCGGGTCATGTAGAAGGCGGTGATTCCGGCGCCGAGCAGCGCGGCGGCGCCGAGGGTGATGCCGTTCGCACCGCCGTACCCGAACGCGGCCTCGATGATCCGATCCTTGGAGAAGAACCCCGCGAACGGCGGTACCCCGATGATCGCCAGATAGCCGAGCCCGAAGGTGACGAACGTGATCGGCAGATACTTGCGTAGCCCGCCGTAGCGGCGCATATCCGTTTCGTCGTTCATCGCGTGCATGACCGATCCGGCGCCGAGGAACAATCCGGCCTTGAAGAAGCCGTGGGTGAGCAGATGCATGATCGCCACGGCGTATCCGGCCGGGCCCAGTCCAGCGGCCAGCACCATATAGCCGATCTGACTCATCGTGGACGCGGCCAGCGCCTTCTTGATGTCGTCCTTCGCGCAGCCGATGACGGCACCGAACAGCAGTGTCACCGCCCCGACCACCAGCACGCCGGCGCGCGCCGCCGGTGCGGCGTCGAAGATCGCGTTCGAACGCGCGATCAGATACACACCGGCGGTGACCATGGTGGCGGCGTGGATGAGCGCCGACACCGGAGTCGGGCCTTCCATCGCGTCACCGAGCCACGACTGCAGCGGCACCTGCGCGGATTTACCGCAGGCGCCCAGCAGCAACAGCAGCCCCAGAGCCGTGAGGGTGCCTTCGCTCGCATGCGGGACACCGGCGAACACGTGCCCGAAATCGACCGAGCCGAAGGTCGCGAACATCAGGAACAGCGCGATCGCCAAACCCATGTCGCCGACGCGGTTGACCACGAAGGCCTTCTTCGCCGCCGCGGCCGCCGACGGCTTCTCGTGCCAGAACCCGATCAGCAGGTACGAGGCCAGGCCCACACCCTCCCAGCCGAGGTAGAGCACCAGATAGTTGTCGGCCATGACGAGGACCAGCATCGCGGCCAGGAACAGGTTGAGGTAGGCGAAGAACCGCCGCCGCGCCGGATCGTGTGCCATGTAGCCGACCGAGTAGATGTGGATCAGCGAGCCGACGCCGGTGATCAGCAGGACGAAACACATCGTCAGCTGATCGAGCTGCAGCGAGAACTCGGCCTGCAGCGCGGCCACCGGCACCCAGCTGAAGAAGTTGTGCGACACCGCGCGATCGGCGCCGGCGCGGCCGAGCATCTCGGCGAACGCCCACACCGCCACGGCGAACGAGGCCACCGCGGTCGCGCAGCCCAGCCAATGCCCCCAGCGGTTGCTCGTGCGTCCCGCCAGCAGCAGGATCAGCGCACCGGCGGCGGGCAGGGCCGGCAGCAGCCAGAGCAGATTCCCGGTACCCACGTCAGTACTTCAGCAGGTTGGCGTCGTCGACCGAGGTCGAGCGGCGGGTACGGAAGATGGTCATGATGATCGCCAGGCCCACGACGACTTCCGAGGCGGCCACGACCATCGTGAAGAATGCGAAGACCTGCCCGTCGAGGTTGTGGTGCTGCCGGGCGAAGGTGACGAAGGCGAGATTGACCGCGTTGAGCATCAACTCGATGCACATGAACACCACGATCGCGTTGCGCCGCACCAGCACCCCGGCCGCGCCGATGGTGAACAGCAGGGCGGACAGATACAGGTAGTTGTCCGGATTCACCGCGGAGCCTTCCTCTCGTTGTCGCCGGTCGCGTGGGCGGCGTTGCCGCCGTTGCCTTCTCGCATACCGATCACCGCGTCCTCGGTGTGGGCGCGGCGGCGGCGATGGCGCAGGATGGTGCTCACCGACAGTTCGGCGAACGAGCCGTCGGGCAGCCGGGCCGGCACGTCGACGGCGTTGTGGCGGGCATAGACACCGGGCGTGGGCAGGGGAGTGATGCGATGGCCTTCGCGCAGGCGGCGCTGCGATTGTTCGCGCTGCCCGGTGCGCGGACCGAACCGTTCGCGGTGCGCGAGGATCATCGCGCCGATGGTGGCGGTGATCAGCAGCGCGCCGGTGAGTTCGAAGGCCCACACGTAGCGCACGAAGATCAGCTCGGCCAGCGCCGCGATCGGGTCGGCGCCGAATCCGGGCCCGGTGGCCGCCACCGAATCGTCGCGCACCCCGCGTGCGATCGCCGCGATCAGCAGCAGCCCGAATCCGACGCCCACCACGACGACGGCGATGCGGTGCCCGCGCAACGTCTCCCGCAGCGATTCGGACGCATCCACGCCGACGAGCATCAGCACGAACAGGAACAGCATCATGACCGCGCCCGTGTACACCACGATCTGCACCACGCCGAGGAACAGCGCGTCCTGGGCGATGTAGAACACCGACAGGGTGATCATGGTGGCCGCCAGGCACAGCGCCGAATGCACGGCCTTGCGGGCGCACACCATGCCGAGGGCACCCGCCACCGCGACCACGGCCAGGACCCAGAACAGCACCGCCTCGCCGGTGGATGTTCGCGTAACCGCTTCGGCGGCAAGGAAATTCACTCCCGGACTCACTGCGCACCTCCTTGTGCCGCGGTGGCGGCCGGTTGCCTTGCCACATCGGCGGCCGAGTCCGCGGAGTCCGGACTCACGAGATCCGGACCGTCGGAACCGGGTTGCCGCGCCACCGCGATACCGGTGGAACCGAGGCCGGTATCGCGGTCGGTGCCGGGCGCTGCGGGAACGGCGCCGAGGTAGTAGTCCTGCTCGGTGGCGCCCGGGTAGGCGGCGTGCGGTGGCGCGATCATCCCGTCGCCCAGCGGGGCGAGCAGCCGATCCTTCTCGTAGATCAGATCGGCGCGATTGTCATCGGCCAGTTCGTATTCGTTGGTCATCGTCAACGCCCGGGTCGGACATGCCTCGATGCACAGACCGCAGCCGATGCAGCGCAGATAGTTGATCTGGTACACGCGGCCGTAGCGTTCGCCGGGGGAGTAGCGCTCGCTGTCGGTGTTGTCGGCGCCCTCGACATAGATCGCGTCGGCGGGGCAGGCCCAGGCGCACAGTTCGCAGCCGATGCATTTCTCCAGGCCGTCGGGATGCCGGTTGAGCTGGTGGCGGCCGTGGTAGCGCGGCGCGGTGGGCACCTTCTCCTCGGGATAGAACTCGGTGTTCTTCTTCTTGAACATCGTGGCGAAGGTGACCCAGAAGCCGCCGATCGGTTCCAGCAGGCCGGCTTTGGTGGCGGGCGGCGCGGTGTCGGGCATCGGCGGGACGGGGAAATCCGAGAACTGTTGTGTCCCGGCTGTTTCCGGCGCCGGATTGTCCCCGGCGCGCCCGGCGCGCAGCATGATCGCCAGCAGGCCCACGGAGATGATCACCCCGGCGGTCACCAGGCCCGCGGTCTGCACGTCGTGGCCGTTGTCCTGCACCACCTTCAGCGTCGCCACGATCATCACCCACAGCAGCGACACCGGAATGAGCAGCTTCCAGCCGAGATTCATGAACTGGTCGTAGCGCAGTCGCGGCAGCGTCCCGCGCAACCAGATGAAGACGAACAGGAACGTCCAGACCTTCAGCGTGAACCACAGCAGCGGCCACCAGCCCGAATTCGCGCCGTCCCACAGGTTCAGCGGGAAGGGTGCGTGCCAGCCGCCGAAGAACAGTGTGGTGGCCAGCGCCGAGACGGTGCCCATGTTGATGTATTCCGCCATCATGAACATCGCGAATTTCAGCGACGAGTATTCGGTGTGGAATCCGCCGACGAGTTCCCCTTCGGCCTCGGGCAGATCGAAGGGGGCACGGTTGGTTTCGCCGACCATCGCCACCGCGTAGACGAGGAACGACGGCAGCAGCAGCCACACGTTCCAGGTGCCCCACTGCCGGTCCACGATGCCGGAGGTGGACATGGTTCCGGCCAGCAGGAACACCGCCGCGAAACACGCCGCCATCGCGATCTCGTAGGAGATCACCTGCGCGGTCGAGCGCAGACCGCCGAGCAGCGGATAGGTCGATCCCGACGACCACCCCGCCAGCACGATGCCGTAGACCCCGATCGAGGTCATCGCGAGGATGTAGAGCACTCCCACCGGCATATCGGTCAACTGCAGTGGTGTGCGGGTGCCGAAGATCGACACCTCCGGTCCGAGCGGTATCACCGCGAACGCCATCACCGCCGGAATCAGTGCGACGATCGGTGCCAGAATGTAGATCGGCTTGTCGACCATCGCCGGGACGATGTCCTCCTTGAGGAGCATCTTGACCCCGTCGGCGATGGATTGCAGCGAGCCGCGCGGCCCGACCCGGTTGGGGCCGACCCGCATCTGCATCCAGGCCACCACCTTGCGTTCGATCACCACCGCGAGCAGCGGGATGAGCAGCAGGAAGACGAAGATGCCGATGGATTTCACCACGACCAGCCACCAGGGATCGTGGCCGAAGGCGGACAGATCGGCGGGGGCGGCGACCAGCACGGCCGGCGACATCTCACTCATGGGGTTCCTCCCGTTGGATGCGCACGCGGTGACCGAGGGCGGTGGTGAGCCGGTCGTTGACCGTCGAATCCGCCGAATTCCACGGCAGCCAGGCGACACGATCGGGCATTTCGGTGATGTCGAGCGGCAGCACGATGCGGCCGTGTCCGGTGCTGATCCGCACCGCATCACCGGTGGCCGCGCCGATTTCGGCGGCGGTGGCCGGCGACAGCCGCAGGACCGGTCGGCGGGCGGTGCCGGCGAGATTCGGTTCGCCGTCCTGCATGCGACCGTTGTCGAGCAGCATGCGCCAGCCGGCGAGGACGGCGGTGCCGGTTTCGGTCTCCGGGAGCGCGGCCGACGGATACGCCGGCGGCTGCGGCCGGGGCCCGTCCCAGACGCCCAGGGCGTCCAGTTCCCCGCGGGCCGCCTCGACCGTCGGCAAGCCCAGTCGCACACCCATCTCGTCGGCCAGCGAATGCAGCACGCGATGATCGGCCAGCGGCGCCGCCTGCCGCCGCACGGTCGCATCGCCCAGGGCGGTGCCGAACGGCCGTGGCCTGCCCTCCCACGTGAGGTAGGTCCCCGCCTTCTCCATGGCCGAGGCGACCGGGAACACCACATCGGCGCGTTCGGTGACCTCGCTGTGCCGCAATTCCAGACTGACCACGAAGGCGGCGGCCTCGAGGGCGGCCCGGGCGGCGCGGGGATCGGGCAGATCGGCGATCTCCACACCGCCGACCAGCAGCGCGCCCGGGTGGCGGCCGGCGTCGAG
>NZ_BAFW01000105.1 GCF_000308535.1 Nocardia cerradoensis NBRC 101014
AGCGAGGGTGCTGCCGGCCGCGCGCTCGAGGTCGGCAGCCAATCGCTCGTCGGTTCCGAAGGTCGCCTCCGCGCGGTGCCAGGCGGCTCGCATCGCATCTGCGGTGGCATCGGCCAGTGCGCGGTGCACCCGTGCCCGATCCGACAGCGCAGCCGCGCCGTACACAGTGGAACGGATCAGTGGATGGCGCACCAGCATCTGCCCGCCGCCGACAGTGACCAGTCCCGCCCGTTCCAGCGGCGCGAGCTGATCCGGCAGCGAGAGTCCGGCATGCCGGGCCGCGAGATGGATCTCCGCCACCGACCCGTGCGCGGCCGCGATGAGCAACAGCAGTAGCCGGCTGTCTTCGGGCAGGGCGTCGAGCTGTGCCAGGAACGCGCGTTCGACCCGCTGGCTGGTGGGCAGAGGTTCACCGACCGGAATTCGGCCGGTGCGGTGTCTCCCGAGTGCCGCACCCAGTTCGATCACGGCCAGCGGATTGCCGCCGGCCTCGTCCAGTACGCGCCGACGCAGGTGGACGTCGAGTGTGCGCGGTGCCTCACGTAGGGTATGTGTGAGTAACTGTTCCGACTCTTCGGGCCGTAGTGGGCCGAGCTCCAGCCGCTGGATCCCTTCCAGCCGCGGGGTGTGGCCACCCATCCTCGCCCGTTCGGCACACAACAGCAGCAATGGCGCGTTGCTCAACCGCCGGGCGACGAAGGCCAGCACGTCCAGCGACGACTGGTCGAGCCATTGCGCGTCGTCGACGAGGAGCAGCAACCGGCCCGTGGTCGCCGATTCCTCCAGTAACCCCAGCACCGCCAGCGAGACCAGCAGGCGATCCGGCGGCGGACCGTCTTCCAGACCGAATGCCGTCATCAGGGCCGCGCGCTGCCGCCGGGGCAGTGCTTCGGCCTGGGCGAGCACCGGATGGATCAATTCGTGGATCCCGGCGAAGCCCACTTCAGTCTGACTCTGCAGACCCGAACATCGAAGCACCCGATACCCGGTCGCCGCGGCGGCCTCCGCCGCGGCAGACAGCAGGGTCGATTTGCCGATACCCGCCTCACCGTCGATCACCAACGCCGTCCCGCTGCCGCCGACCGCCGACAGTGCGGTGGTGACTGCGGCCAGCTCCGCGGATCGCCCGAAGATCACTCACCTACGCTACCTACCTGAGTTGGAGATGCCAACTCAGGTACGCTGTGAGCGTGCGCACCGATTCGTGGTCCGAGAATGCCTGCCCGATCGCCCGTGCCATGTCGGTCCTGGGGCGCCGCTGGTCCGTACTGATCGTGCGAGAGGCCATGCTCGGCCGGTCCCGGTTCTCCGAGTTCCGGGACCGGTTGGGCATCGCATCGGATGTCCTCAGCGCCCGGCTCTCCGACCTGGTGGCGTCGGGAATCCTGGAGGTCGTCGAATATCGGCAGCCCAGCGACCGCACCCGAAGCCGTTATGTGCTCACCGACGCCGGGCGCGATTTGGCGCCGGTGCTGGCGGCGATCGGGCAGTGGGGACACGCCCACGTGGCCCGCCCGCGCAGCAGCGGCTATCGGTTCGTCGACGCCGCCACCGGCGAACCCGTGGGGCTCGGTTTCCGCCGTCGCGACGGTGAACAGGTCGCGCCGGCGGACATTGTCCTTACGCAATGGCTTCCGGACCGGCCCTGAGATACGGCTAGCTTCGAATGAACTCCAGCAGGTCCCGGTCCAGCTGCTGCTGATAATCGCCGTGAATGCCGTGCGGCGCACCGGGATACACCCGGAGGGTGCCGTACCGGACGAGATCGATGGCCTTGGCCGCGGCGGCCTGGATCGGCACGATTCGGTCCCCGTCGCCGTGCGCGATCAGGATCGGCATATCCAGTGCCCGCAGGTCCTCGGTGAGGTCGGTTTCGGAGAACGCGCGCACGCAGTCGTAGGCCGACGCCAGGCCCACCCTCATGCCCTGCAGCCAGAAGTGGTCGACCAGCCCCTGGGACACGGCCGTGGGGTCCTGGTCGAAGCCGTAGAACGGCAGCGCCAACTCTTTCCAGTACTGCGACCGATCCGCCAGCACCCGCGCGCGGATCTCGTCGAACGCCTCGATCGGCGTACCCTCCGGATTGCCCGTCGAGCGCACCATCACCGGGGGAACGGCGCCGATAGTGATCACCTTACGAACCCGGCCCGCACCGTGGCGCGCCGCATAGCGCACCACCTCGCCACCGCCGGTGGAATGTCCCACCACCACGACTTCCTCGAGCCCCAGCGTGTCGATCAAGGCCGCCACGTCGGCCGCGTAGGTGTCCATGTCGTTGCCCGTCCACACGTGCTCGGAGCGGCCGTGCCCCCGCCGATCGTGCGCGATGGCTCGAAATCCTTTGTCCGCCAATAGTTTCAGCTCGACATCCCAGGCATCGGAACTCAACGGCCAACCGTGACTGAAGACGACCGGCAGGCCGCTTCCCCAATCCTTGTAATACAGCTGAGCACCGTCGGAACCTTCGAAATAAGGCATGCCAGCAGTGTCGGCCGCCCGCTACCGGCCCGCCATACGTCGAATGACCACGAAACAGGCGCTCACCACCCGCCCGCGGCGAATGGTCATTCTGCGGATACCCGCCGGCACCCTCGGCCGCGACAGTGGTTGTCGGGGATCGACGAGAAGCGGAGGAAACGGGATGACGACCCGCAACGAAAAGGAGATGCCGTGACAGATGTGGCACAGACGGTCCTGCGGGCCTACGGCGGCGAACGCTGGACGGAACTGACCTCGATCACCGCGCACAAACGCTTCGGCGGCGCCCTCTGGGACATCAAACAGGTACCCGGCATCGTGGACGACGGTGAGGTCACAGTGTGGATCCAGGACCAGCGCACCTCGCTGCGGCCGTTCACCGCACCCGACCGCAGATCGGTGTACACGCCGGATCGAGTCGCCATCGAGACCCTCGACGGGCAGGTCGTGGCGGCACTCGACCGTCCACGGGCCTCATTCGAGGGGCACACGCTCGGAACGCCGTGGACGCCGGTGCAGTTGGCCTACTTCACCGGCTACGCGATGTGGACCTACACCGCCGAGCCGTTCAACCTCACCCTGCCGGGCGTGCGGATCGAGGAGGGCGAGCCGTGGAGCGAAGACGGACAGCGATGGCGACGACTGCACGTGGACTACCCGGCCACAATCGCCACTCACAGTGCGCATCAGGTGCTCTACCTGGACAGGGACGGGCTCATCCGCCGTCGTGACTACCAGGTCGACATAGCCGGCGGATCACCCGCAGCCCACTACGTGTCGGATTTCGACGAGGTCGACGGCGTCGTGGTGCCGCGCACTCGGATGATCTACGTCCGCGACGCGGACAATCGCCCGATCCCGGAACAACTCGTCGTGTCCATAGAACTCACCGATATCACGCTCGACCGAGCGAACGGAAAAGGAATTCCCGCATGACCTATCTATCCGATCAGGCCGAGGATCGCTTCGTCGACGGGCCCGAAGGAGAACGCTTCCACTACCGGCGTTTCGGGCGGCCTTCGACGGTTCCTCTGGTGTTGTGTATGAGACTGCGCGGCACCGTCGACCATTGGGACCCCGCGTTGTTGGATGCGCTGGCCGCCGAACGGGAGGTCATCGTGTTCGACAACCGGGGAACCAATGCCTCCACCGGCAGCGCACCGACGACCATCGACGGGCTCGCCGACGGCGGCATCGCCTTCCTACGAGCGCTCGGCCTCGAGCAGGCCGACGTCCTGGGCTGGTCGCTGGGCGGCATCGTCGCGCAAGGCATCGCCCTGCGCGCCCCGGAGCTGGTCCGCCGCCTGATCGTCGCCGGCAGCACTCCCGCCGGTGTGCCGAATCAGCCGCCGCCGCCTGCGCGCGTGGGCGAAATCCTCACCCACGCTGTCAACGACGACGAGGATTACCTGTACCTGTTCTTCCCCGACACCGATCACGGCCGTTCGGCCGGCCTGAAGTCTTTGCGGCGCTTGGATTCTCGCCTCGGTCGGTCGAAGGCCGCAGTCGGAGACGACACCTACCGCAAACAACTCGCGGCCATCGCCGCCTTCGGCGGATACTACGAGCGGCTTACCGAGCTGACGCTGCCCGTGCTCGTGGCCAACGGCGCCCAGGACGTCATGATCAACGCATACGCGAGTTTCGCCATGTCCCAGCGGCTCGCCGACGCGAAGGTCGTGTTGTACAGCGACGCCGGCCACGGATTCCTGTTCCAGCACATCGAGGACTTCGCCCACGAAGTGGACCGATTCCTGAGCTGAACGGGAGGCCCGCCGGCGAGCCATCCGGAGGGCGTGACTTCTCACAACCCCAATTTCGTTACCGCGTTGTCCTCCAAGGGATTCGCGGTGCGGATGTAGCCGTGCACGGTGCGCGGATTGGACCAGCGGCCCTGGCGCATGATCTCGCGGTCACTGGCGCCGCCCAGTGCGGCCTGGGTGGCGAATCCGGCGCGCAGCGAATGTCCGGAGAACAGGGCCGGATCCAGTCCCGCCCGTGCGGCGTAGCGTTTCACCAACTCCGCCACCGCCCGTCCCGAGATCGGCTGCGCGCCGATGCCGCCGTGCCGCGACACCGGCGGGAACAGCGGGGCCTGCGCATCCACGCGGGTGGCGCCGGTGAAGCCGTGGCAGCGGTGGATGTCGCCGGCGGCGGAAGTGCGCTCGGTCCAGGCCCGCAGATCGTCGGTGCCGCCCGCGGCGTGGATATCGCGCAGGTCGATCCACTCGGCGAATGCGCACACCGGGCAGGTCGAGGGTCGCGCCCCGCGCGGCAGGGCCACCGACTGGGCGCCGGCGCCGGTCGGATCGGTCTTGGTCGCCGGCAGCCGCACCAGCAGCACGGGTTCGCCGGTGCGGTGATCGAGGGTGACCGCCACATCGCCGACGCGGAGTCCGGCGAGTTCGCTGCGACGCAGCGCGCCGGCGAATCCGACGAGCAGCATCAGCCGGTCGCGGCGGCGGGCCGGCTCGGTCGGCCAGCCCGGGGCCGGCAATCCGTCCAGCAGTTGCGCCAGCGTGTGCAGCAGCACGGGACGTTTCCGGTTGGGCACGCTGCGACGCGTGCGGCGGATGCCGCGCAGGGTCAACCGCACCACATCCGATCGGGTCGGGGAGGGGAGTCCGTTGGCCGCATGGACCGCGGCGATGGCGGCGCTCTTGCGTTCCAGCGTGGCCGGCCCGAATGCCCACTCGCCGGAGGGTTTTCGCGCATCCGCGGCCGCGGCCAGATACACCGCGACATCGAGGGCGTCCGCGGGCAGTGCGCACCGCGCCTCGGCCGCACACCACGCCGACCACCCGACCCAGTCGGATCGATAGGCGCGCACCGTGTTCGGCGACTGCGAGGCCTCCAGATAACGGCCCAGCGCCCCGGCCTGCTCGGTGTCGAAACGCTCCCGCACCATCCGCAGGGCGACCGTGTCGACGAGCACGCTGCGCACTCCCCGCCGTAATTCGGTGCGAACCGCCTCCGGCACGGCGATATCGACGACCACGGGATCCGGTGACACGCTCATCGCGAGACAGGCTACCGGGCAACGACGTTCGCCGCGCCCGCCCGCGCCGGGAAGAATGATCGACCGTGCCGCCCGTGACAGTTGCCGCCGATGATCCCGCCCGCGCCGATGTGCGAGCGCTGGCCGCCCGCCATCTGGCCTTCGCGCGGGCACACACCCCGGCCGGCGCCGTGTTCGCGCTCGACCCGGACACAGGTGCCGATCCGCACCTCACGCTGGTCACCGCTCGCCGCGACGGGATGCTCCTGGGTATGGGCGCGGTGCGCGATCTCGGTGCCGGGCACGGGGAACTGAAATCCGTGCACACCGACGAAGCGGCGCGCGGACACGGTGTCGGCACCGCGATCGTCACGCATCTGCTCGCGCTGGCACGCGCACGCGGCTGGGTGCGGGTGAGCCTGGAAACCGGTGTGGGAGAAGCGTTTCGGCCCGCCCGAACGCTGTACGCGCGGTGTGGATTCGTCGCCTGCGGCGCCTTCGGCGACTACGCCGACACCGGAACGAGTGCGTTCATGACGCGCACGGTGTGAGCACCGGGCGAAAAGGGAGTGGGTGAACGGAAACAGACCCCCTTCCACTTTCAATATATAGCGCACAGGGGGCCTTGCGGCAAGGCCCGGGTTGTGCTGCACAATCGTCGGGCCAACGCCACGACCTGCGGAAATCGGCTGTTCCGCGGGCTGTGCCCTCACCGTGTCGAATGGGGTTTCATGATTGACGTGATCGTCGCCGGCGCCGGACCTACCGGTCTGATGCTGGCGTGCGAGTTGCGGTTGCACGGCCTGAACCCGGTCGTGCTGGAGAAGGAGACCGAGCCGACGAAGGTGGTCCGCGCGCTGGGCCTGCACGCGCGCAGTATCGAAGTGATGGATCAACGCGGACTGCTGGAGCGGTTTCTCGCGCTGGGCACGAAGTATCCGGTCGGCGGGTTCTTCGCCGGTATCACGGCACCGCAGCCGGAGCTGGACTCGGCGCACGCCTATGTGCTCGGCATTGCGCAGACCGTCACCGATCGGCTGCTCGCCGAGCATGCGGCCGAACTCGGCGTCGACATCCGGCGCGGCCACGAAGTGGTCGGCGCCATCCAGGACGAGGACGGCGTAACCGTCGAACTGGCCGACGGCAGCCGGCTGCGCGCGCAGTATCTCGTCGGCTGCGACGGCGGGCGCAGCACCGTGCGCAAAATCGCGGGAATCGATTTTCCCGGTGAGCCGTCACGGGTGGAGACGCTGCTGGGGGAGGTCGAGCTGGACGCGCCCCTGGAGACCGTGACCGCGGTGGTGACCGAGGTCCGCAAGACACAGCGACGCTTCGGGGTCGGGCCGTCGGGCAACGGGACGTTCCGATTCGTGGTGCCGGCCGAAGGACTGTCCGAGGACCGCACGGTGCCGCCGACGATGGAGGAGGTCAAGCGGCAGCTGGTGGCCACCGCCGGCACCGACTTCGGCGTGCATTCACCGCGCTGGCTGTCGCGTTTCGGCGACGCGACCCGGCTGGCCGAGCGGTATCGTTCCGGGCGCGTGCTGCTGGCCGGGGATGCCGCGCACATCCATCCGCCGGTCGGCGGTCAGGGCCTCAACCTCGGCATCCAGGACGCGTTCAATCTGGGATGGAAGCTGGCCGCCGAACTCGCCGGCTGGGCCCCGGCCGGTCTGCTGGACAGCTACGAGTCCGAGCGGCACCCGGTCGCCGCCGACGTGCTGGACAATACGCGCGCCCAGATGGAGTTGATGTCGCTCGAGCCGGGCCCGCGGGCGGTGCGCAAGCTGCTCACGGACCTCATCGACATCGACGAGGTCAACCGGCGGCTGACCGAGAAGATCACCGCCACCGCGATCCGCTACGACTTCGGAGAAGGGCACGAACTGCTCGGCCGGCGCCTGCGGGATGTGCGGCTGAAAGACGGGCGTCTCTACGAGCTGATGCACGCGGGCCGCGGACTGCTGCTGGATCAGACCGGCCGGCTGTCGGTGGCGGGATGGGCCGATCGCGTCGATCACGTCGTCGACGTCAGCGAGGAATTGGATGCGCCCGCGGTGCTGCTGCGGCCGGACGGGCATGTCGCATGGGTCGGCAGCGACCAGGACGAGCTGCTCGCCCATCTGCCGACGTGGTTCGGCGCGGCCTGATCACGCGCCGGAGCTAGGTCGCGGCACCGAAGGTGCGGGCGGTGGCGATGGTGGCGAGACGGTCGTCACCGCCCGTGTCGCGCAGATCGACACGTCCCACGCCACCGCGCATCGTCGCGGTGGCCGTCACCGGACCCACCTTGGCCGGTTGCAGATAGCGGAGACCGAGGAAGGCGAGGCTGTCGCCCGGCGCCAGGGACAGCACGGCTTCCTCGGCCGCGACGGCGATGAGGCCGCCGTTGACGCTGCCCGCGGCGTTGAGCACCTCGTCGGTGCGCGGAAGAACGGCCACGCCGGGGCGCACCCGTTCGCAGCCCAGGCGTTCGGCCAGGGGAGTGGTGAGCCGGTCGCGCCCGGCCGGCATATCGAGGCTGAGCGCGCGGGGAAGGTGCAGGTCCGGGTCGGGTGCGACCATGAAGGAGGCACCGGCCAAGCCCAGGGGTTCGCCGTCGACGGCGAAGTCGATCTCGGCCACGAAGACCGACCGGCCCACCTTCACGGTGCGGCCGATCGCCTCCAGTTGCCCGGCCGCGGGCGCGGGCCGGTAGAGGTGGACGTCGAGTTCCAGCGTCACCGGTACCCGTGGATGCATCACCAGCGACGCCAGCAGTCCGGCCACGGTATCGGCCCAGGTGGCGAGGATGGAAGTGCGCAGATGCATGGTTCCCGGCGCGTGCAGTTCCGGCACGATGGTCGCGGACCCGTGCACTTCGTCGCCCGCGCGCCGGGTGGCGAAGCCGAGTTCGAGCAGCACGTGGCGGCGCGGGGACAGTCTGCTTTCGACACTCACGGCATCTCCTCCGGTCCGGTGTGTCCCGGCCGGGCCACACACGAGCGATTTGATTCTACTTCAAAGAGAATCGCATTCTCGTCGGCTATCGCGGGGCGCTGATACGCGCCTTCATCGCGGCGAGCCGGGCGGCGAATTCCGCGGAATCCAGCGATGCCACCTGGGGCACGATCTCCGCGTCGACGGCCTCGGCATGCGAGTCCAGTGTGCGCGTGTGGCGCATCGTGGCTTTGGTGGTGATCAGCAGCTCGCGCGGTGCCTCGGCCGCGCCGGCCGCCAATTCGACTGCGGCGGAAACCAAGTCGTCGTGGTCGCCGAGCACGACACGATGCACCAGGCCCGCGCTGTGTGCCGCGTCGGCGTCGAGGATTTCGCCCAGCAGCGTCATCGCCGCCGCCCGCTGCGCACCGACCGCGCGCTGCAACATCCACGTCATGCCGCCGCCCGGATGGATGCCCAGCCGCAGGAATCGCGCATCGAACCGGGCGCGCGGCCCGGCGAGGCGCACATCCGCGGCCAGAGCCAGATTCAGTCCCGCGCCGACCGCGGCCCCGCCCACCGCCGCGACGGTGGGCAGCGAACACTCGGCCACGGCGAGGAATCCGGCGTAGATGGCCCGCAGTCCCTCTTCCGCCGCCTCGCCCAGGGCGCTGAGGTCGGCGCCCGCGCAGAATGCCGGGGGAGCCCCGGTGATCACCACCGCGTGCACCCCGGCATCGGCCTCCGCCTCCGCGATCGCCGCCGCCAGCTGCTCGGACAGCCCGAGTGTCAACGCATTCCGGCGCTGCGGGTCCGATACCGTCACCACCGCGACCGTATCGCGCCGCTCCACCGTGATCTCCGCCATGGCGTCATCGTAAGGGAGTGTGCGGTCGATACGATCCGGGAATCCCGGTCGAACCGGACGAGCAAGGGAGACCGCATGAAAGCCGTCATCGTCTGTGTCTCGGTATCGCACGGCAATACCCGGCGTATCGCCGATGCCCTGGGCGAAGTGCTCGGCGCCCGGGTCGTCGGGCCCGACGAACTCGATCCCGCCGATCTGGCCTCCTGCGACCTCGTGGGATTCGGGTCCGGAATCTTCACCATGAACTTCCATCCCCGTTTGCGCGAGCTGATCCGGACGCTGCCGGCGCAGTCCGGCACCAAGGCCTTCGTCTACGCCACCAGCGGCATGCCGGAAACGCCCCTGCGCCGCTATACCCGTTCTCTGGCAACACTTCTCACCGATCGCGGTTTCACGGTCGTCGACACGTTCACCTGCCGCGGGCTCGATACCTGGCTGCCGATGCGAATCGTCGGCGGGGTCAGCAAGGGCCATCCCGACACCGCCGACCTCCACGCTGCACGCACCTTCGCCGAAGGACTACGCGCCCGCATCACGGCCGGATCCTGACACCTCCGCCTCCAGATCATTCACCCGGCCGGTACGCGGCGGCACCCGGCCCGCCGCGTCATGCCGCCGATCAGCCTGCGGTCCGGCCGTCCAGTGACTCGCGGATGATGTCGGCGTGCCCGGCGTGCTGCGCGGTCTCCTGGATCAGGTGCATCAACACGCGGCGCACGCTACGGACCGCCCCCGCCTCGTGCCACGGCGCGTCGGGGAGCGGGTGTGTGGCCGCGAGATCGGGTACGGCGGCGATGAGCTCCTCCGTGCGCGCGGCGATCTGCTCGTAGCGGCTCAGGATGTCGGCGAGTGTTTCGCCGGGCAGCATGACGAAGGTATTGCGGTGGTCGATGGCCCACTGCGGGAACTCCCGCGCGGTGCCGGAGACGAAGTCCGCCCAGGTGACGCCCTCGGGCAGCTCGTAGTTCATGGCCGAGGGACCCTCCACGACGAACCGCTGCCAGTTGTTCTCCATCGCCGCCACGTGTTTGACCAGCCCGCCCAGGCTCAGCGCGCTGACGGTGGGATGCGCGCCGGCCTGCTCGTCGGTCAACCCGTCGATGGTGGCGCGCAAGGCGCTGCGCGCGGTGGCGAGCTGGGCGAGCAGATCGGCCCGTTCGCCGTCGAGTGCGGTCGCCGGGGTGTTCTCGATGGTCATCGTGGTCCTTTCGGGTTGTTGTCGATTCGGCACCGACGATCGCAGGGAACTAGGTCGGATCATGTCCGCTTGTCGCCGATCGGAGAAATTCACGGCGCGGGGCGTCCACTGCTCGTATGCGGGCGATGGCGTCCGCTACCGGTCACCACCTCATCCTGGTCGCCCGGCCCGCCGCTGACGAGATGTGCCCCGGCCTGCCGCTGCTGAGATGTGGCGTCGCCGCGATCCGGCAATCCGTGAGTCACCCGTACGAATCCGCTGTCGCCGCCCGCCGCCCGCCGCGCCCGAGGCCGTCGGCGCGGCTTGCGAGTCGATTGGTACGGACGTACCACCGGGCACAGTTTTACGTCAATTGCGTTGGGGTTACGTTTAGTTGGGTGTGACCAAACGTAAACGTAATAGCCAGAGCGAGTTCGACGGAGAAGTGTGGATCTGACCTCCGATAAGGTTCACTTATCGGAGGTCAGCTCTGCGCGGAAAGGCTTGTTGTCTAACCCCTTTCGTTTCGTGTCATTCCGTTGGATACGACGAAACAAACGCTACGATTCATCTGTGTCGAGCATCTGTAACTTCCCGGGCTGCACCCGCACCATCACTCGCGGCGGAACGCCGGGACGGCCCTCGGAATACTGCGATCACCCCGAGCACACGCGATGGCGGGCATGGCGGGAGCGACAGCGGCGCCAGCAGGAGGGTGAGGAGCCGGAGACGAACGTCACTGTGACGCAACCGGGTCCGGTCACCGCCGCCCGGTTGCGGGCCGACGAGATGCTCACTCAGTTCCGGACCCTGGCCGATCAGCTGAGTAACACGTTGTCGGTAGCCGTGGCCGAATTGTCGACTCTGGCCGACCCGTCGGTGGCGGAGGCGCAGGTCCAGGCAGTGCAGGCAGACGCCGCGCGGCGCATCGCGGAAGCCGAGGTGGCGACGGTGGCGGCGGAGAAGGCGCGGCGCGAGGCCGAGGAAGCCCGCGCCGCAGCGGAATCCGCGGCCGAGGACGCGGCCGCGGCCGCCGAGTCCGCCGAGGCGCGCATCGCGGAGGCGCTCACCGCGCGCGACGACGCGCTGCGAGAAGTGCAGCGCGTCAGCAAACAGGCGGCCGACGACGTCTTCGCCGCGCGCACCGAGGCCGACGCCGAAATC
>NZ_BAFW01000104.1 GCF_000308535.1 Nocardia cerradoensis NBRC 101014
GCATTCCCGGTGATATGCGGACAACGATATCCGGCCGGGAACGCGGGGCGCCGCGATCAGCTGTACTCGTAGAATCCGCGACCGGTCTTGCGACCCAGGCGGCCGGCGTCGACCATGCGACGCAGCAGCGCCGGGGGCGCGTAGTGCGGCTCGGCGAATTCGCCGTAGAGCGATTCGGCGGCGGCCAGAGCGATGTCGAGACCGACGGTGTCGAGCAGGGTGAGCGGGCCCATCGGGTAACCGCAGCCGCCCTTCATCGCGGCGTCGATGTCCTCGGCGCTGGCGTAGCCCGACTCCAGCATCCGCACCGCCTGGCACAGGTACGGGATCAACAGCGCGTTGACGATGAATCCGGAGCGGTCACCGGCCTGCACGGTCGTCTTGTGCAGGGTGTTCTTCGCGTAGTCGGTCACGGTGGCGGCGGTCTCCGGCGAGGTGACCAGCGTCGAGATCACCTCCACCAGGGGCATCACCGGCACCGGGTTGAAGAAGTGCAGGCCGACGACCTGCTCGGGACGCTGCGTGGCACCGGCCACCTTGATCACCGGGATCGAGGAGGTGTTGGTGGCGAGGATGCCGGTCGGCTTCACGATCTTGTCCAGCTTGCCGAAGATCTCGTACTTCAGCGATTCGATCTCCGGCGCGGCCTCGATGACCAGGTCGCGGTCGGCGAACTCCTCGATGTCGAGGGTCACCCGCACCCGGGCGAGCACGGCGTCGGCCTCGTCCTGGGTGATCTTGCCCTTCGTCACGCCCCGCGAGATCGACGATTCGATGCGCTTGTGCGCCGCCTCGGCGAACTCCGGCGTCGTCTCCAGTACGAGAACCTCGCTCCCGGCCTTCGCGCATACCTCGGCGATTCCCGCACCCATGGTTCCGCCACCGATCACACCGATCAGCTTCACAGTCGTCTCTCCCACCATCTCGGTTCCGAACACTTGCGCGCCCATTATCGCTGTTCGGGTAGTTGGAACAGGTTGCGGGCAAACTCCGGTCCCGGCCGGCCGCTTCCTCACCGGCCGCGCCGCGCTGCCGGGCGATCGGCGATTCCGCTGCTCGACGGGCTCGTGGCGGGCCGCCGCCGATCCAGCCCGACGACACCGACCGCGGCGGCGGTGAAGGCGGCGCCGCACCACAACGCCGTGGCCGGGTGACCGGTGAGGTCGACCACCGGACCGGCGGCGACCGGGCCGAGCACGGCGCCGATATTCAACGCGGTGGTCGCCAGCGCGCCGGCGATGCGGGGAGCGGCCGGTGTCGCGGTCCGCACGATCGTGGCGATCAGCGTCGAACCGACGCCGAACGCGACCGCGCCCGCCACCACCGACACAACCATCACCCCGATCAGCACGTGGGCGGCCACCGCGGCGACGAGCCAGACTCCCATGAGCAGACCCGTTCCGGCGAGCACGATCCGCCGCTGATGTCGGTCGCTGTAGCGGCCGGTGACCGTCACGCCGAGAAACGAACCGGCACCGAAGAGGGCCAGCGCCACGGGAACCCACCTGTCTCCGGCGACGGCGGTCGTTATGGTGCCCAGATAGGTGAATGCGGCGAAGGTCGCGGCGTTCACCAGGATTGCGGCCACCACGGCGATCAGGACCGGCCACTGCGTCAGCACCGACCATTCGCGCCGCATCGACGGGGCCGGCCCACTCGGCACATCGCTGTCCCGGCCCTGGCGGCCGAGCATCGTCCACACCGGCACGAGCGCCACCGCGCTGAGGACAGCGACAGCCCAGAACGCCGACCGCCAGCCCCAGACCTGACCCAGCACCGTGCCCGCGGGCACCCCGGCGATGCAGGCCACCGTCACCCCGGAGACCACGACGGCGGTAGCGCGTCCGATCATCGCCGGACCGACCAGCCGGGGAAGTGCGGCCAGCACGACCGCGAGGAATCCGGCATCGGCGATCGCCGCGACACCCCGCGTCGCCAGCAACGGCGCGAAACCGGTTGCGGTAGCGCCGATCACGTGAGCGCCGCAGAACACCCCGAGAAAGGCCGTGGCCGAATACCGGACCGGCACCCGGCCGGCCGCCATCGCCATCGTCGGCGCTCCCACCACCATTCCGGCCGCGAACAGCGAGGTCAGCAAACCGGCGGCGCCGAGCGAGACGCCGAGATCGTCGGCGATCTGCTGCAGCAGTCCCGACACCATGAACTCCGATGTGCCCTGCGCGAAAACCGCGACAGCGAGCACGACAACCACAAGGGGCATGAGGAAGTACTCCAGAAGACAGGGCGCCACCTGTGGCGCCCAGGGAATGACATCGGCATCATCCGGCGCTGCGAGATACGCCAACCGCACCGATCGCTCAGCGATCGGCGGGAAACCACTCACAACGCCGCCCGGCCCACAGGCCGAGCGGCTACCGTTCGGATGCCTCCGGAGAACTCACCCCACCACCCTAACAACGCCCATCGGCGCGGCCTAGGCGAGCCGGGCCGCGCGGTCGCGCAACAACGCTTGTTCGGCGGCATTGGCGGTGAGATCGGCGGCGCGCAGATAGGCGGCGCGAGCGTCGGCCGGGCGGTCCAGCTGTACAAGGAAGTGCGCGCGGACGGCGTGTAGCAGGTGATAGGAATCGAGCGCGCCGGTCGCGGCCACCGCGTCGACGAGGTCGAGGCCCGCGGCGGGGCCGTGCACCATGGCCACCGCGACGGCGCGATTCACCTCGACGACCGGCGACGGAAAGCGTTCGGCGAGAACGGCATACAGGCCGGCGATGCGTCGCCAATCGGTGTCGTCCGAGGTGGCGGCCATGGCGTGCGCGGCGGCGATGGCCCCTTGCAGGGCGTAGCGACCGGGTGGAACACCACGACGCACCGCCAGGTTGTGCGCCCTGCCGAGGGCGGCGAAGCCGCGGCGGATGGACAGCTGATCCCAACGGCTCCGGTCCTGATCGGGAAGCAGCACGAGCTGTTTCGTCGTATCACTGCGCGCACCGGTGCGGGAGGCCTGCAATTCCAGCAGGGCCGCGAGGCCGAACGCTTCCGGTTCCCGCGGCATCAGCCCGGTGAGGATGCGCGCCAAACGCAGTGCGTCGTCACAGAGTTCGGCGCGCACCCAGTTCTCGCCGGAGGTGGCCGCGTACCCCTCGTTGAAGATCAGATAGACGACCTCCAGCACGGACTCCAGCCGCTCGGCCAGCTGCGGACCCGACGGAACCTCGTAGGGCACCATCTTCTCGGCGATGGTCCGTTTTGCGCGCACGATCCGTTGGGCCACCGTGGTTTCCGGCACCAGATAGGCGCGGGCGATCTCGTCGGTCGTGAGGCCGCCGACCATGCGCAACGTCAGCGCCCCCCGAGCGGGCTGCGACAGCACCGGATGGCAGGCGGTGAAGACCATGCGCAGCAGGTCGTCCTCGATATCGTTCGTATCCGGTTGCGCGCCGGTGTGTTCGGTGAGCAGGTCGTGCCCGAGCATCGGCAGTTTCCGGGCGAAGGTGGCGTCACGCCGGATCCGGTCGATGGCACGGTGTTTCGCGGTGAGCATCAGCCAGCCGCCCGGATTCGGCGGAATCCCGTCGCGCGGCCACTGTTCCAGGGCGGCCAGGTGCGCGTCCTGTGCGAACTCTTCGGCGGTGGCGATATCACCGACCAGCCGGGTGAGGCCGGCCACCAGCTTCGGCCATTCGATGCGCCAGGCCGCCTCCACGGCCCGAGCCGCCGATGAGCGGCCGTCGGCACCTGCGTGCGGACGGCCGCTCATCTCGGGTAACGACATAGCGTCAAGCCTGGTCGTCGAGCCGGCGAATCTCCAGTTCGATATCCCATTCCGGCCCGTGCAGCCGCAGGAACCGCGAACCCCATTCCATGGCCTCGTCCTGCGAGCGGGTCTGCAGCAGGCAGTATCCGCCGATGACCTCCTTGGACTCGCTGAACGGGCCGTCGAGCACGGTCTGCTTGCCGCCGGTCTGACGAACCCGGACGCCTTCTTCGACCGGTCGCAGTCCCGCCGTGTCGAGCAGCACGCCGGCCTTCGTCATCTCCTCGAGCAGTTTGCCCATATCCTCGGCCATGGCGGGGTCGGGCCCCTGCACCGGCGCGGCCGCGGGATCGAGACGGATCAGCATCAGATAACGCATATCCGCATCCTTCCTCATCGCACCTGGTAGCGGAGGTACACCGCACCCGAACCGAACGCCTTCGACTCCAGCAGATCGAGATCCAGTTTCGCCTTGTCGTGAAACACCGGGGTGCCCGAGCCGAGCGTGACCGGATGGACGACGATGCGGAACTCGTCGACCAGCCCCATATCGATGAACGAATGGACCAGCTTCGGACTGGCGTAGATCGCGATCACGCCGCCGTCCTCACGCTTCAGAGCCTCGATCTGCGCGGCGACGTCGCTGCTGATCAGCCGGGTGTTGTTCCATTCGGCCGACTCCAGCGTGGTGGAGCAGACGATCTTGTCCACGGCGTTGACCCATTCGGCGTGGCGGCGCTCGCCCGGGGAACTCTCGGCGTTCGGCTGCTGCGACCAGTACCCGAACATCCCCAGGTAGGTTTCGCGGCCGTAGA
The DNA here is from genome assembly GCF_000308535.1 of Nocardia cerradoensis NBRC 101014. Taxonomy (GTDB): domain Bacteria; phylum Actinomycetota; class Actinomycetes; order Mycobacteriales; family Mycobacteriaceae; genus Nocardia; species Nocardia cerradoensis. The sequence continues at coordinate 4,531 of NZ_BAFW01000104.1, forward strand.
TCGCGGTGTCGAAGTCGGCCTGGATGTGCTCGGCGTAGGCCTGCAGTTCGTCGTCGTAGGCGCGGAACGTGAACTCGAATCCCAGATCTTCGCCGGACGAGGCGTAACCGTCCAGGGTCATGTGCTCGAACGCCACCAGTGTGCGCATGGTTGTGTCCTTCCAGGGGTGGGCTGCCTCTCAGCCCCTCACCTACCCCTCGAACGAGCCACCCCCGGAATCGACATCACCCGAAAAAAATCTTCACCGCTTGCGGCCCACCGCGGCGTACCCGGCGGCCGGCGGCGCGGACGCGGCGGTGTCCAGGGCGCTGACACCGTCGGGCAGGTCTGGGATCACCCCGCCGGCGTGCCAATCGTCGATCGCCACGATGCCGGGCTCGATCAGGTCCAAGTCCCGGAAGAATCGCGCGACCCCGTCGTAGGACCGAGCTTCCATCTCGATCCCGCTCTGGCGATAGGCCGCGACCGTGCCCTCGACCATAGCCGGATCGAAATCGGGGCTCAGGTGTGTCATCACCAGAAACGATCCGGGAGCCAGCGGCGCCAGCAGGGTATCGATGATGTCGTACACCCCGTCTCCCGGGACGAAGTGACACAACGCTATCAGACTCAGCGCCACCGGCTTCGAAAAGTCCAGCGTCGCTTCCACTTCGGGCGCGGACAGGATCCTGGCCGGATCGCGCACATCCGCCTCGACGTATCGGGTGACACCCTCCGGAGTCCCGGTCAGCAGTGCCCGCGCGTGGGCCAGCACGATCGGATCGTTGTCGACGTACACCACGCGCGCATCGGGTGCCGCCTCCTGTGCGACCTGATGCAGGTTCGGCTCGGTCGGAATCCCGGTGCCGATGTCGAGAAACTGACGGACGCCGAGGTCGGCACTCAGATGCCGGACCGCACGCACCATGAACGACCGATTACCTCGTGCCACCGTCCGCACCGACGGAATCGCCTGCTCGATCGCTGCCGCCGCCACCCGATCGGCGTCGTAATTGTCACGTCCACCGAGGTAGTAGTCGTAGATGCGGGCACTGTGCGCCCGGTCCTGTCCGAGATCCACCACACCGCCGTCGTCGGCCACGGCCCGCTCCTCTCCACTCGTGTTGTCGCAGAGGAGTTAACCACTGCGCGCCGCCCGCACACCACGGCATCGAAGATCAGTGGAGCAGCTGGATGGCTCCGGGACCGCCTACGGTCCCGCGACCGGGCTGAGGCAGCTGGCCGGCGGGTCGACGAAGATGCACAGGGCCGGGGCGCGGGTGGGGCGGTAGTCGCCGGGGACGCCGCCGGCGGCGACGATCTGCGCGTAGGTGCCGACGGCGTCGGTGGGGCGGCGGGTGAGCGACGGATCGGTGCGGACGTCGACGGTGTAGAGGCCGAAACGCGGTGTGTAGCTGCCCCATTCGTAGTTGTCGGTGAGGCTCCAGTAGTTGTAGCCCATCACGTTCATGCCGTCGGCCTTGGCGCGTTGCAGCCAGTAGACGGTGTCGCGGAGGTGGTCGGTGCGGGTGTAGCCGTCGCCGCGAGGCAGGCCGTTCTCGGTGGGCATGCCGTTCTCGACGATATACAGCGGCTTACCGGGGAACCGGCGCGAATAATGCTGCAGCGCATAGTAGATGCCCTCGGTGCGCAGCGGCATCTCCCAGATGCGCGGGCCGGGCAGATTCGGCAGCGACGAACCGGTAGCCCGTCCGATCGCACTGTACAGCGACTGCGCCGGGTCGAATCCGAAGTAGTAGTCGACGCCGACGTAATCGAGCCGGGCGCCGATCCGGTCCATCAACTCACCGTTGACCTGGTCCTCCGCACCCGCCACGTATCCGACGTTGGCGGTGACCTGAGCTCCGGGCTGCTTCTGATGGATGTAGTCGTAGCTGGCGTTGTGCACGTCGACGACCCCGGTCAGCATGGCGTTGGCATCGGCGCCGGCCTCGCGAACCTCGTTCTGGATGTAGGCGACGGGTTCGTTCACGGTGACCCACAAGGGGTTCCGCGAGGAATAGCGATCCACGACAGCACGCATGTTGGCGAGCCAATCGCCCACCATGCCCGGATTGCGCCAGCCGCCCCGGTCCGCCTCCCAGCCCGGATACACCCAGTGGTCGAGGGTGATCATCGGCCGCATCCCGGCGCGCACGATGCTGTCGACCACCGAATCGTAGAAGCGGAAGCCGTTGTCGTCCCACTTCCCGGGCTCGGGTTGCAGCCGCGCCCACTCGATCCCGACGCGGAACACCCGCATCCCCATATCGGCAGCCAGCCGGATGTCGGAGTCGTAGCGATCGGCGAAGTCGACCGAATTCTGCAGCGGCTCGTATCCGGGGTTGCGCGCGATGTAGCGCGTCCAATTGCTGTCGGGCGAACGGCCTTCGGACTGGAAGCCCGAACTCGCCACACCCCAGAGGAATCCGGAGTCCAGCGATGCGAGCGCTGCCGCCCGCATCGGTGGGCCGGCCAGGGCCGGAGTGCCGCTCAGCAACACCGACGCAACCGCGACGAACACGGCCGAGACATTGCGCAGAAACCGGGATCGCATCAAGCCAGGGTAACGAATGGACCCGGTCCGCGCTGGTGATCGGTCACCACTACGTCACCGTCGCAATGGGATCCGGCGCGCCACCAGCGACCCGCGAGCATCGCAGCCGGTCCGCGACCCACGTGTCGATCTCGCGGAGAGCGGCAGCGGCCATGCCGGTCGGGCGGAAGGTGAAGGCATGGGCGGATTCGGGATAGACGCGGACGTCGACATCGTTTCCCGCCGCGGCGAGCCGGGCGGCCAGCGCCAGATTGTCTTCGAGGAGGATGTCGCGCTGCCCTACCACCAGCAATGCCGGCGGTAGGTCGGCCAGGTCGCCGTAGAGGGGAGATATGTCGGGATCGGTGCGGTCGGCGACGTGACCGGCGTAGGCCTCGATGAAGTACTCGTCGGCGTACAGCCGGCCGCCGGGAGTTCGCCCGCTCAGGTCGTAGGCGCCGTACTGCAGCACGGCGCCGGCGAACCGATCGGCCAGTCCTCGATCTCGCAGACGAAGCAGGGTGGTGACGGCCAGGGTGGCTCCCGCCGACGCCCCGCCCACAACGAATGCCGCTGTACCGAACAACGATTGCGCGCGTTCCACCAGCCACAGCGCCGCGGTTTCGCAATCGTCGGGTGCGGCGGGCCAGGGATGTTCGGGCGCCAGTCGATAATCGACGCTCACCACCGCCACCGCCAGACTGTCGGCCA
>NZ_BAFW01000103.1 GCF_000308535.1 Nocardia cerradoensis NBRC 101014
ATCTCGCCGGAATCGAGATGAAAAGCGAAACCGCGCAGAATGATTCGGTCCCGGCAGTGGGCCAGCAGCGTCAGCTGTTCGGCCACCTCGGCGGGACCGATGCCGAACCGGCTCACCGCCACCTGCCCGCCGGGGCCGGGGAATCCGCTCAGCCGCAACAACACCGGGATCGGCGCCGACGGATCGGCCAGCGCCGTCAGCTCGCGCAACTCCCACGGATTGTCCACGTTCACCGTCACACCGGAACCGGCGAGTGCGCGCAGCAACCGCCTGCCCTTCGGCCCGGTCACCTCGATGTCGCCGGGTGCGAATCCCACGTCGCGGGCCGCGGCGAGTTCCTGCGCCGAGGCCACATCGACACCGATACCGGCATGGTGCGCGGTCGCCAGCAACGCCCGGGAATGGTTCACCTTGTGCGCGTAGCAGATTCGATGGCGCAGCCGATGCCGCATCGCCACGGCTCGCAGCTGTCGCAGATTGTCGAGGCAGACCTGCGGGAACAGCAGATGCGCCGGCGTGCCGAAGCGGGCGACGGCCGCGGTGAGCGCGTGCGGGCAGTCGAGATAGGCGCGAACCAGGGGATGCAGCAGTGCCGGTAACGCGGGCGGTGCGCTCATTCGGCCGGGCCCGGGGCTGCGAGGGTCGGGTTGTATCCGCTGTCGCGCAGCGCTTCGAAGGCCCGGTGCCGGTTGCGGGCGCTGCGGAATTCGGCGCGCACCCGCTTGCTGATCAGATCGATCTCGTGCACCGTGATCTGCATCGATTCCAGCACGCCGCCGATGGTGCGCACGCAATGTTTGCAGTTCATATCCGGCACATAGAACAGATGGCCGGCCGTGCCCGCGAGATCGCCGGTGGCATCCGGTGTTTCGATGATGTCGAGTCCGGACACGGTGCGGGTGAACAGGTCCACGAACCGATCGACCACCTCGGGCAGCAGACTGTAGTGCTCGCCGTCGATGCGATGCGGCATCGCCGCCAGGCACGACGGGCGCGTCCCCGGCGGCAGCAGGGCGTATTGGCGTGAGATGAGGTCGAGTTCGTCGTGATATCTGCCGATGGCCGCCTCCACCGACAGGCCCTCCTCGGTGGTGGCGCGCCGCATCACGGTGTGGGCGTCGTGGATGGTGGCGTCCTTCATCGCGCGCAGGGTGGCGATCGTGTCGGCGGTGTAGCGCACGGTGCCGTCGGGCTGGGTGTCGAAGGCGGCCGCGATCATGCCACGGCGATAGGTGGATGCCTGCTGCTCCCAGTACCAGCGGGTGGCGACCGCGGCGAAGATGCCGGAATCGCGCATCCCGCAGGCGAATTGGGTGGCGGTCCGATACGGTGTGGTCTCGGCCAGCAGCGCGTGCTGTGCCAAAGCCCGGCCGGTCGCTTCGATACCGACGCGCAGAATGTCGATCGGATCCTGATCGGTGGTGGTCGCGCCCAGCACCGCGCGGTCGTGCGGGGTGAGCGCCGCGATCCGTCCGGCCAGTGCGGTATCGGTGTCGAGGCTGTGCCACAGGGCGAGTACGGTTTCGCGGACCGCCACCGGCACGATCGGCCCGAGACCGCCGGCGCGGACGTGGCCGGTGTTGGGAATGCCGTCGCTGTCGGTCCACACCACCCGATGGGTGGCGCTGGTGACCTGATCGGCGCGGCACGGACGCATGAACGACTCCAGATACAGCCGCTGCGACAACGTCAGATGGCTGCCCGGTTCGGGCCGCAACGGTGTGCGGGTGACTCCGACAGTGCGTGCCGCGGTGGGTGTGGCGGCGGTGAACAGGCCGGGGCGGGCCAGTTCGGCGAGGATCCGGGACGCGGTGCGGCGATCGTAATCCGATGCGCTGCCCGTCGGTGCCGTGTCCGCAGCGGCCCCGGAGTCCGGGCCGGGGTCGGCGGTGGAGACGGCGGCTGCGGCGGATTCGCGGCGTGTGGTCATCGGACCTCCGTGGCGATGGTGGTGAGGCAACCGAGGAACCGGTCGATCTCCTCGGCGGTGGTGTAGACATGGGTACTCACCCGCACCGAATCTGCTTCGGCCGCAACCAGTTCGGCGTCGTCGGCGTCGTCGGCAGTGTCGGAGGGGACGCAGTGGGCGCCGGTGCGGACGAGGAAACCCAGTTCCGAGAGCACGAAGCCGAGGTCGGTGGCGGTGATCCCGTCGAGGGTGAACGACACGATGCCGTAGCCGGTGTCGCACGGGGCGTGTGCGGGACCGGGCAGCAGCCGCAGCCCGGGCAGTGCGCGCATGCCGTCGACGAGGCGGCGGGTCAGCATCCGGTTGTGCTGTTCGATCGTGTCGATACCGATCGCGTCGAGTACCCGCAGGGCCGCGCCGAGCGCCAGGATGCCCGGGATGTTGTGGGTTCCGCCCTCCAGGCGCTGCGGCATCCGCGCCGGCCGCAACGCCGAATCCCGCACGCTCACACCGGAGTTGCCGCCCGGCAGGAACGGACCCAGCTGGTCGTGGATGCGGCGGTGGCAGAACAGCACCCCCGTGCCGGGCGCGGCGAACATCTTGTGCGCCGACAGCACCGCGAAATCCGCGCCCAGCTCCCGCACGTCGACCGGGATGTGCCCGCCGCTCTGGCTGCAGTCGAAACACACCGCCACCCGGGGGTCGAGGCCGCCGCGCAACTCCTCGAGGGTGTTGCGCGCACCGTAGACGTGGTGGAGGTGGCTGACGGTCAGCAGCCGGGTGCGCGGCCCGAGTTTGGCGGCGATGTCGTCGATATCGGCCTCGCCCAGCGCGGTGGTCCGATAGGGGACCATCCGCACCCGGCGACCGAAATGGGCCAGCGTGGCCCGCAACTGCAGCCACGGATACACATTCGAGGCGTGATCGCGTGGACTGTAGAGGATTTCGTCGCCGTCGGTGAGGGTGGTCAGCCCCCAGGCGAGGGCGACCGCGTTGAGGCCGGCCGTCGCGCCCGCGGTGAACACCACCTCGTCGGGTTCGGCGTGCAGGAAGCGGGCGGTATCGGCGCGGACCTGCTCGATCGCACGCGTCAGTGTCGTCGCCCACGGATAGGTGCCGCGGCCGGAATTGGCGGTGTGGCGGCGGTGATAGCCCTCGATCACTTCGATCACAGGCAACGGTTTCTGAGTGGTCGCGGCGCTGTCCAGATAGACGGGGCCGTCGCCGGTGAGCGCGGGGAACAGGTCGCGGACGGCTCCCGGGTCGCGCGCTGCGGCGGTCTCGATGGAGGCCGGGCCGGGCGGTTCGCACGCAGGGGGCGCAGGGATCCGGGCGCTGACGTGCGCGGGAGTGTGCGCGGAGGCCGGGGCGCTCGCCGGGTGGGCGTGCGCGGGCAGAGGGGTCGGCGACCGCAACGTGACGCTCCCTTCGGCTCGTACGCTGGCGACCATATCCACGATACCTATCGCCGCGGTGGGCTTCGAACCCGATCGCGGACAACGCATTTCACCGGTCGGTCGTCCAGCAGCGCGAATCGTGATCGGAGCGGGCGAGTTTCGCGGTCAGTTACCCGCCGGATCGGGGCCGCCGGGATTGCACATCGCCTGCACGGTGGCCTGGTAGCCGACGGCCGGCCGCCACGGCTCCAGATTCCAGCTCGGCTTGTTCGGTGCGACCATTCGCGCCCACACCCAATGACATTCGAATTGGTCGTACATGCCCGGCGAATCGGCGTCGGGGGAGTCGGCGAGCACCTCCGACCAGGCGCGGTCCAGTGCGGCGGGGAATTGGTCGGCGCGCCCGGCGGCGCTCGGGTAGACGTGCAGGCGGCGGCCGTCGGGATCGTCGGTCCATTCGGTGTGATCGATCAGCGGGCTGCCGGCGAAGGGATCGGTGGTGGGTTCGGTGGTCGGCGCGACGCTGGTCGGGCCGGTCGTCGCCTCGGAGGTGAGCGTGGCGGCCGGGGTGGTTGCGGGCGTGGCGGATTCGGTGCTCGCGGAGTCGCCGCCGCCGCATCCGGCCACCGTGAGTACGGCCGAGACCACCGCGGCCGCCGTGGCCCATCGCGGCCCGCGACCGGGTGCTCGTCGCGCCCCCGACCTCATTCGCGTCCCTTTCGACGTCGCGATCCACCGTCGCCGCTCACGCTACCCGCCACGCCCGCGCGTACCGGAATCGGCGCGGCGGGTGCGCCCGTGTTGCCCGGATACCGCCGGAACTCGACGTAGAGTGGAAGGGTGGCCGCTCAGTTGACCAAGGGACAGGTGGACCGTCTGACCCACGACGAGGTCGTCGTATCCGTCCGGCACAGCGAACCCGTCGATGTCTCGGCGCTGCTGCTGAATTCGGCCGGCAGGGTCCGCGACGAAACCGATCTGATCTTCTACAACCAGCCCGCCGCGCACGGGGTGCGCCTGGCCTCCGGGCGTCCGGAGCTGTCGATCGGATTGCGTTCGCTCCCACCGGAAATCGAGCATGTGCGGATCGTGGCCTCGCTCGAGGACCAGCAGGGTCGCTTCGGTGACCACGCGCCGCCGCAGCTGATCGTGGCCGATCCGAGCGGAAATGCGGTGTACGAGTACACCGTCGACGGCCTCGGTGAAGAACCGGCGGTGATCGTCGCCGATCTGGACCGTGTCGGCAGCACCTGGCAGGTGCGCCCGCTCGGTCACGGATTCCCGGCCGGATTCGCGGCGCTGGTGACCGCGCACGGCGTCGCGGTGGGCGGCGGGGCGGACGAGCTGCCCTATCGCGGCCCGGCGGTGCTGGCACCCGGCCAGGAGGTGGCGCTCAATCAGATCCGCAAGGGTGAGCTGTCGATGGTGAAGATGGGTGTCGGGTGGGATCCGATGAAGGTGCACGGCCCGCGCGGGCTGCGCGCCCTCGAGATCGACCTGGACGCCTCGGCGCTGCTGTTCGTCGGCCAGACACTCGTGGATGTGGCGTTCTACCAGCAGCTTTCCTCCCGCGACGGCGCGGTGCGCCACTCCGGGGACAACCTGACCGGTGACGGTAAAGGCGACGACGAGGTCATCACCGTGGACCTGGCCCGGCTGCCGGCGCAGGTGACGTCGGTGGTCTTCGTGGTCACCTCGTATGCGGGGCATACCTTCGAACGCATCCGAAACGGCTACTGGCGCATGATCGACGGGTCCACGACCGCCGAACTGGCGCGCGGCAATCTGCGCGGCGGCGGGCCGCACACCGGCATGGTGGTGGCGAAGGTATATCGCGACGGCGGCCTGTGGCGGGTGGCCTCGATCGGCGCCCCGATCCAGGCCGGGCATCCGGTGGAGGCCGTCCCGCTGGTGGTGCCGACGCTGTGAGCCGCACCGCGAGCCAGTGGTTTGCCAGGGCTGGTGTGCGCGGCCGCGCATCCCTACTATGACCTCTCGCGGGACCGGCCCAGGAAAGCGGGGGCTTGTCCGGCACAATCGGTACCTGGATGGTGGCGGTGTACCCACCGGCCGTGCCCGCGGGCGTGGCCGAGCTGGGTGTTGAGGAGAGTGGACCGTAGGGGCGAGATGACAGCACCGGCAGTGAAATGTCTTGTCTGGGAACTGGACAACACCATGTGGGACGGTGTGGTCTGCGATTCGACCAGTGGTGCACTGCGCCCGGACGCGGTGCGGGCGCTGCATACCCTGACCGGCCGGGGTGTGCTGCACGCCGTGGCCAGCCGTGGCGAATGGTCCTGGACGACCGACAAATTGGAACGTCACGGCCTGCACGGGCTGTTCGCCGCCGTCGAGGTCGGGTGGGGTCGCAAATCGGCGGCGATCACCCGGATCGCGGCCCAGTTGCGGATCGAACTCGACGCGATCGGCTATATCGACGCCGAGGCGATGGAACGCAGCGAGGTCGCCCACGCGCTGCCGCAGGTGCGCTGCTATGCCGGGCGGCACGTCGACGTGCTCGCCGCGCTACAGGAATTCCGGGCGCCGCTCACCTCCGCGCCGCCGCCGACCTCGCCGATGGGTTTCGCCCACATCTCCGCGAACTGATCCGGCCGCCGCGGCGAGATATCGCCACGGCGGCCGGATCGAGAGCGCGCGGATGGATCAGGCGCTGTCGCGATTGATTTCGACGATCGGCAACACCAAAGCCGCCGGCGCCGAGGCCGGAACCACCGGCTGCCGCGGCGCGACCGGGGAAATGCGCTGGTAAGGGCTGTCCTGCGCGGGGCGGGTATCGTTTTCGCCCTTGTTCGGCCACAGTGCGGCCGCGCGTTCGGCCTGTGCGGTGATCGTCAGCGACGGGTTCACACCCAGGTTCGCCGACACCGCCGCGCCGTCGACCACACTGAGCGTCGGATAGCCGTAGACGCGGTGGTAGGGGTCGATGACACCGTGTTCGGGGTCGGCGCCGATCACCGCACCGCCCAGGAAGTGGGCGGTCAGCGGGATGTTGAACACCTCGCCCCAGGTGCCGCCCGCGGTGCCGCCGATCTTTTCCGCCACGCGCCGGGTCACATCGTTACCCGCCGGGATCCAGGTCGGATTCGGTTCGCCGTGGCCCTGTTTGGAGGTCAGTTTGCGGCCGAACACACCCCGCTTGGTGTAGGTGGTGATGGAGTTGTCCAGATGCTGCATCACCAGCGAGATGACGGTGCGTTCGCTCCAGTTGCGCACGCTGAGCATGCGCAGCAGCGTCAGTGGATGGCGCAGCACTTCCAGCAGGAAACGCAGCCAGCGCGGGATCCGGCCGCCGCCGTCGACCATCAGCGTCTGCAGCAGCCCCATCGAATTGGATCCCTTGCCGTAGCGGACCGGTTCGATATGGGTGTCGGGGGTGGGGTGGATGGAGGAGGTGATCGCGACACCGCGGGTGAAGTCGCGGTCGGGATCCACGGTCCGGGTCGCCGCGCCGAGAATGGATTCGGAGTTGGTGCGGGTCAGCTCGCCCAGCCGCGGTGACAGCCGCGGCAGAATTCCCTTGTCGCGCATGTCGAACAGCAGCTTCTGAGTGCCGCGGGTGCCGGCGGCGAGGACGACGTGCCCGGCGGTGTAGGAGGCCGGCGAGCGGCGGATCTTCGCGCCGGTGCGGCGGGTGTCGACCTGCCAGCCGCCGTCGGGCAGCGGCCGCACCGCGGTGACCGTGGTCAGCGGCAGCACCTGCGCTCCGGCCTGCTCGGCCAGATACAGGTAGTTCTTCACCAGGGTGTTCTTGGCGCCGTGGCGGCAGCCGGTCATACATTCGCCGCATTCCAGGCAGCCGGTGCGCTGCGGGCCGACACCCCCGAAATACGGGTCGGCCACGGTCTTGCCGGGCTCGCCGAAGAACACCCCGACCGGTGTCTGCACGAAGGTGTCACCGACACCCATGTCGTCGGCGACCTGTTTGAACACCTCGTCGGCGGGGGTGATGTGCGGGTTACGCACCACGCCCAGCATTTTGGTGGCCTGCTCGTAATAGGGGGTCAGCTCGGCGCGCCAATCGGTGATGTCGCGCCACTGGTTGTCCTGGAAGAACGGCTCCGGCGGGACGTAGAGGGTGTTGGCGTAGTTGAGCGAGCCGCCGCCGACACCCGCGCCGCCGAGGATCAGCACATCGCGCAGCAGGTGGATGCGCTGGATGCCGTAGCAGCCCAGCGCGGGCGCCCACAGGAATTTGCGCAGGTCCCAACTGGTTTCGGGCAGTTCGTCGTCGGCGAAGCGGCGACCGGCTTCGAGAATGCCGACCCGGTAGCCCTTTTCGACCAGGCGCAGCGCGGTGACGCTGCCGCCGAATCCGGAGCCGACGATCAGGACGTCGAAATCGGTGTCGTGTGCGGTCATGGCCGCTCCTGCGGGGTGCGGGCCATCCGCAACCGGTCGGCCCCGGGAACGGGCTGCGCATGGTGTCTCATCGGGCCTCCGTGAGTGTGTGTCGCCGGTGACGAATATCAACGCTACTACCGAATATTTTAGGTGTGTCTCTCGGTACCCCTAAATGATGTCGTGCCTGGTCGGCGGGCAGATCCTGGGAAAATCGGCGAGGCCGGCCGGGGTGGCGGCCCGCCTCGGCGGGGGTGGCGTCCGAGCGGCCGTCGCGAGTCGGTCCGGCATGGATCGCCTCGCGTCGGGTCGCCACTCACGCTCATTACCGGCGGGTAACAGTAATCCGCCTCACGATCGGTGACAAGTGTGACCGGAATCGCCAGATCGCCGATCACTCTGGTAAGCACCGCTCTCTATATGGCAGGCTGGGAGCATGAGCACACCCCGATCCCGCGCCCGGGCCCGCACGATGGACGAAATCGTGCGCATCGGCCGTGAACATCTCGCGGTGCACGGCGCCGCGGCGCTGTCGCTGCGCGCCGTCGCCCGCGACCTCGGCGTGGTCTCCTCGGCGGTGTACCGCTACGTGCGCAGCCGCGACGAACTGCTGACCATGCTCGTCGTCGACGGCTACACCGAACTGGCCGACGCCGTCGACGCCGCCCTGGCCGCCGCACCCGCCGACGGCGCCACCCGGCTGCGGGTACTGGCCCACGCCGTGCGCGACTGGGCGCTGGCCGAACCGGCCCGCTACGGCCTGCTGTTCGGCACCCCCGTCCCCGGCTACGACGCACCCGCCCAGGAGACCACCGCCCCCGGCACCCGGGTGATCGGATCCCTGCTGAACATCGTCGAAACCGCCTGCCGCACAGGAGAACTCGCGACCCCGGATCCCATCCCGGCGGTCCCTGCCGAACTGGCCGCCGACATCGAACGCATCCGCGCCGAATTCGGTCTGGAGATGCCGAACTGGGCGATGGCGCGCACGCTGACGGTGTGGACGGGCCTGTTCGGAGCGGTGAGCTTCGACGTCTTCGACATGTACGGCGCGCAGACCTTCACCGACCGCGCCCAGGTGTTCGACGTCCACCTCGACACCCTGTGCGCGATCCTCGGATTCCCCGCTGCCGCAGCGGACTAGCCCGCGCGGCGGGTATGCATTCGTGACCGTCATCGTGCAGGATGTCACAACCCGATAAAGCTCATTCTCAGCTTTCCCATACCCGGGAATGAAAGACTGAACGGCGAAATGAACGACGAAACCGAACCGATCCCGGTGGTGGATCCCCGCGGCGGCAGCGGCCGATCGCGGCACGCGCGGCCCGACGACGAGTCGCCGGCGGATCGGTCCGGTCGACACGGCCCGCGCACGGTCCGGGCGGGCACCCCGCCCTGGAGTCGCGGCATCGCCACACCCGCCGACCAGCGCGACAGCGAGCGCACCCGGCGAGCCACCCCACCTCCCGCACAACGTCCGGCACGACGTGAACAGCCCGCCGCCACCGCCGAACCGAGCGTCCGGCGCCGTCCCGCCCCCGCTCAGTCACCCGCGCCCGAACGCGGCGACACCGAACCGCGCCGCCGCGCCACCCGCACCGCGCCGGCCGCCGCGACCACAG
>NZ_BAFW01000102.1 GCF_000308535.1 Nocardia cerradoensis NBRC 101014
ACCGCCTTGACCCGTCCCGGCCGCGAGGTGAGCACGGCCACCCGCTGTCCCAGATAGACGGCTTCGTTGATGTCGTGGGTGATGAACAGGATGGTCTTGCCGGTGGTGCGCCAGATGCGCAGCAGCTCGTCCTGCAGCGATTCGCGGGTCTGGGCGTCGAGCGCGGCGAACGGCTCGTCCATCAGCAGCACCTCGGGATCGAAGGCGAGGCTGCGCGCGATGGCCACGCGCTGTTTCATGCCGCCGGACAACTCGTGCGGGTACCGGTCGCCGAAGCCGGTGAGGCCGACCAGCTCGAGATATTCCTCGGCGATCCGGCGGCGTTCGCGGCGGCGGACGCGCTTGGCCTCCAAGCCGAATTCGATATTGCCGCGCGCGGTGCGCCACGGCAGCAGCGCGTACTGCTGGAAAACGATCCCGCGGTCGAGTCCGGGACCGGTGACCGGGCGGCCGTCGAGCAGGATCTGGCCGTGGGTCGGCCGGGTCAGCCCGCCCAGCAGGTCCAGCAGGGTCGACTTACCCGAACCGCTGGGCCCGACCAGCACGAGGAATTCACCGTCGCGCACGTCCACCGTGATGTTCTCCAGCGCGGTGAACGGAGTTCCGGCGCCGCGCGACGGAAACTCCTTGCGCACCCCGTCGAGCGCGAGTTTGATTGCCGTGACACTCATTTGGCGGCCACCACCTCTCCGGTCGGCCCGCTCTCGGCGGGATATTTGCCGTTGGCGTAGGGGTTGAACTTGTTGGTGTACAGATCCTTGGCCGCGAGCTTCCCGGCCGGCAGCTCACCGTTGCGGACCAGCCAGTCGATCCAGATCTGCAGCTCTCGCTCCTGGATCACCGCGCCGGGCACCGGAATGCCGGACGACTTGTAGGAGTCGAGCAGTTTGGTGTTCTCGTTGCGGCCGCGCTTGTGGATGATGTCGGCCAGCCGTGCCACCGCCTGATCGTGCGGCGTGATCTGCAGCCACCGCGTCGCGCGGGCCGTGCCCTGGACGAAGTCGGCCACCGCGTCCTGATGATCGGCGATGTAGTCGTTGCGGAAAACATAGGTGCCGTAGTCGAATTCGCCGAACAGGCCCTTGTCGGTGTAGAGCGGGTGGATGGCGCCGTGCGCGAGCGCGATGTCCTGCAGCGGGCCTCCCAGGGCCGCCACGTCGATCTGCCCCTTGCGCAGCGCGTCCTCGGTATTGACCGGCGGCAGCACCACGAGCTGCACCTGTTTGATCTCGTCGTCGGTCAGACCCTGATCGTGCAACCACTGCCGGGTGATGAATTCGTGATGGGCGCCGAGAGTGTTGACGCCGACCTTCTTCCCGATCAGGTCCTTGGCGGTCTTGATGCCCGAATCGTCGCGGACGTAGTAGCCGGTGAAGCTCTGCCCGTCGGCGCCGTAGGAGCTGAGCACCGAGGTGACCGGTGCGCCGCCGGCGATGAGCTTGACGACCGCGCCGTTGAACGCGCTGCCGAATTCGATCTGCTTGGTGGTGGCGGCCTGGATATTGGCCGGGCCGCTGGTGGTATCGCCCACCCACTTCAGGTCGATCTTGGAGAAGTAGCCGAGGTCGGCGGCCAGTTCGTAGGGCGTGACCGTGCCGGCCTGGCCCTGGTAGCGAAGGATGGTCTTACCGTCGGCGGTGGTACCGGCGCCGGAACTCGAGCAGCCCGCGGCGAGCGCGGCGAGTACGGGCAGGGCGAGGACGGCGGCGAGGGCGCGCACCACCCGGGGTCGTCTGAACGACATGATCGGTTCTTTCACTGGATGCGTCTGCGGCCACGCGCACAACGGGTGCGGCGACCGGTAGATCGGCGAGACGAATTGCCTGGCAGGGCTTTCGGCGACGGCAGTGGCGCCCGGGCTCAGCCGCGACAGATCCCGTGCGGGACGCGCATGAGATCGACCGTGCGGCGGCGCGTCAAGAGTCGGGAGACGTTCATCGGGTGCCTTCTCGGAAAGTGCTCGGACCGGCGATGCGGATCACAGCAACCTGCGTTGATCACATGGTGCGGCTGTCCGTGCTGGTGAGCAACGGTGTTTTCACAGTGTGGAAATCAGCGTGAGGATAATTCCGCAGCCGAAATGCGGGGCGCGCGAACGGCTTACGAGGCGGTGTCCGCGGCGTCGGGTTCGGCGTGCAGCAGCGGGCCGATCCGGTTCGCGACATGGCGCATCGGGGGCAGGATCGAGCGCATCAGGTCGGCGTCGAGGCGTGCGGACCGGGCCTGCACACAGAGCGCACCGCGTACCTGCCGGCCGCGGCCGACGATCGGCACCGCGATCGAACGGATCGGGTCGTCGCTGTCGATCACCTCGACCGCGAATCCGGCGCGGCGCACCCGGTCGAGATCGGCCGACGCCGGCGGATCGGATTCGTGGCGGCCGGCGTAGGTCTCGATCAGGCGGTCGCCGGGAGAGAACGCCAGCAGCGCGTGCCCGGCCGCGCTGGATCGCAACGGGCGCCGTGGCCGCGGAATCTGATTGGGGCAGAACGAGACCGGCGGCCGCGCCTGGAAGACGGTCAGCGCGTCGCGCGAGTCGGGCACGCTGAGACTGACCGAAATGCGGATATTCGCCGCCAGCGCGTAGAGGTGCGGCGCCGCCGAATCGAGGCCGAGTCGCGTCAGTGCCGGACGTGCCAGCGACGCGAGCCCGTGCCCGATGCGATAGCGGTCGTTGGCATGGTCCTGTTCCAGCAGCCGCCCGCGGACCAGCGCCTGCAGCAGCCGATGTGTGGTGCTGACGGGCAGGCCCGTCTGCTGCGCCAGTTCGCTGACCGACAGCTCGGGGTCGTCGCCGTCGAAGCAGTTCAGGACCGCGATCGCACGATCGACGGCGCGTGCGCCCGAACGCGGTTCATCGGTGGCGGCCATACATCCTCCTGCCGGGACCGAAAGTGATACAGGCACTCTGGTCCGGACGGGGACGCGAGACAATGATTGCGCGCAGCGAGAGCCGATCACTTTTCAGCCCGCCCTGTTACGGCGGCCGATACGCCCGGCCGCCCATCATTACCGAGCGAGGATGAGCTTTATCTCGTTCCGGTACCGGAGGCGATGTACGCGGCGCAGGAATTCCTTTCCCGCGCCGCGGGTGTGGTCATCGTCAGCTTTCCAATTCGCGGGACAATCCGGCGGTGATCACGGTGAGAACGCGCCCCGCGACCGCGAGGTCGGTCGCCGGGACCGAACCGTAGACGCGGCCGAGCACCGCGCTCGTACGGGAGCGGATGTCCGCGACGAGGCGAGCGCCCGACTCGGTGACCGCGAGTTCACCACCCGGCGCCTCGCGCATCAGACCCTGTTCGGTGAGTCGCGTCGCGGCGGTCGCGACAACAGTGGGCGCCCAGGTCGTCTTCGCGGCGAGCGTGGCGAGATGCCGCTCCCGATCGACGGTGCCGCCGGCTGCCGCGGCCTGGCTGAGGGTGATCCACTGCGCCTCGTCGACGCCGGTACCGGTGAGGACTCGGTGCAGAAGCGCGTTGTGATGCTTTTCGGCCTGGCCGATGACCGACGGATCGAGGGTGACGGGGGACATGGCGGACTCCTGACTGCGGGATGGTGCGGCAATTCTGACACTGAGTTCCATACGAGCGCAAGTATCGTTCGAATCGCAGTTTCTTACGTGCCTCGGGCTCGGGTTCGGATAGCATCGCGGCATGTCCGATCCCCCATCCGACCGCACGCTGCCGCTGCGAGAGCGCAAACGGCTGCGTACCCGCCGCGCGCTGGCCGACGCCGCCCTGCGGCTGTTCACCGAACGCGGATTCGACGCGACGACACTCGACGAACTCGTGGACGAGGCCGAGGTATCGCGGAGCACCTTCTTTCGCACCTATCCGGCCAAGGAGGCGGCCGCGATCGAGGCGGAGGCCGAATTGTGGTCCGCATATCTCGCGGCGCTGGCGAATCGCCCGCTGACCGGAGTGGTGCTGGACGGTATGCGAGAGACGCTGACCGCGGCCGTCGCCGACCTGGAACCGGAGTGGGATCGCCGGTATGTCGCGACGCGCCGGCTCATCCGCACCACTCCGGCGCTCCTGGCGTACGTCGAGTACCACCGCCACGGCGTGAAGGCCGATGCGGTCACGATCCTCGCCGACCGCCTGGAACTGCCCGCGGACGATCTGCGCCTGCACGTCCTGGCCGAACTGGTGACCTCGGCGTGGAGTGTGGCCGGCCGGGAATGGGTCCGCGCCGACGGCCGGGGCGGCCGGGACGCGCTGACCGACAGAGTGCGCGAAGCCTTCGCGGCGGTTCCGGCCGGTCTGGCACTGCGCGCGCGCTGAGCGGCCGCGGTCCTCGCGCCGGCACCGCGCGTCAGTGCGGCGCCGGCTCCTCGGCCGCCTCGGTGGTGACCGCCGCGAATTGCTCTGCGCCCCAGCGGGCGTCGACGATCAGCCCGATCACGCCGATGGTGATGCAGACCCCCGACAGCGCCAGCAGGCCCGGGTTCGTCTTGCCGGTCAGCGCATCTCCGAGGACGACGACGCCGATGGTGCCGGGAATGATGCCCACGAAGGTGGCCAGCAGATACGGCATCATCCGCACCGAGGACAGTCCGGCGCAGTAATTGATCACCGAGAACGGCACCGGCGCGATGAGTCGCAGCGAGCCGACCGCCAGCCAGCCGCGCCGGG
The DNA here is from genome assembly GCF_000308535.1 of Nocardia cerradoensis NBRC 101014. Classification (GTDB taxonomy): domain Bacteria; phylum Actinomycetota; class Actinomycetes; order Mycobacteriales; family Mycobacteriaceae; genus Nocardia; species Nocardia cerradoensis. The sequence continues at coordinate 4,638 of NZ_BAFW01000102.1, forward strand.
CCAGCCGCCGATCCACCGCCCGCACCGCCGGATGGGTCAACCGCGCGGCCACCTGGTCGCGGTCCAGCGCCCGGACCAGCAGCAGAGCCAGCACGGCGCTGACCGTCGTCGCGGCGACCGCGAGGGTGATGCCGAGAATCGGCCCGAACAACAGTCCGGCGCTCAGTGTGAACACGGTGCGCGGAAACGGCGCCACTGTCACGAGCGCGTGGACGAGGAAGAACAGGATCGGAAAGACCGGGCCGACCGAATCGGCCCAGTCCCGAATCTGTTGCGGGGCCGGATGCGGGGCCAGCAGCGCGACCGCGACCAGGGCGGTCGCGAGGATCGCCAGCATCACGACCCGTCGATTGCGCAGTAGTCGCAACGCCACATCCGTCGTCCTCGGCACCGCGACAGGTTACCGGTCGGTATGGCGAGGCTGTGCGAAGAGTATGCGAACACCGGGCTAGCATCGAATGAAGGTTGATGAATGATCGTTAACCGAACTGGTCGTCGACCTGCCGATATCGCACGCCCGCCGCAGTGTGAAGGGGTCACACAGGCGGTTGCGAAGGCGCTGCGAAGAGTTGGGTCCCAGCGTAGGTATCCGGTACGAGTGAAGTATCGGAGTCGAGTGGAAGAGGTACAGCAGCGATGCCGATTGGTTCAGATCCGGGTGCGGACACCGTGCCCGGATACGCCGCATGGCGCAAGGGTGTGGCCGGGGTACTGGCCAAATCCCGCAAGGTCGAGGCCTCCGAACTCGGTGACGAGCCGGAGCGCCTGCTCGAGGTCACCAATTACGACGGAGTGACCGTCGCGCCGCTGTACACCCGTCGCGACGAACTGCCCGAACAACCGCTGCCGGGACGATTCCCGTTCGTGCGCGGTAACGAGGGCACCCGGGACGTGCACCGCGGCTGGCATGTCAGTGCCCGCATCGGTGGAACCGATCCGGCCGCCGTCAACGAGGAGATCCTCGCCGCCCTGGAGAACGGCGTCAGCTCGGTCTGGCTCGGGGTGGGCGAGAACGGCGTCCCGGTGGCGGGACTGGCGGACGCGCTGCGCGGGCTGCTGTTCGAGCTGGCTCCGCTGAGCCTGCGGGCGGGTGCGGACACTCCGGCCGCCGCCGCGCAGGTGCTGGCCCTGCTCGCCGGCTACGAGGTGGCCGACCGCTCCGATATCCACGTCTTCCTCGGCGCGGCGCCGCTGACCAGCCGCTTCGCCGGAGTGGCCGACATCGACCTCGACGCCGCGGTCGAGCTGGCCCGCACCGCCGCCGGCCGTACCGAGACCGTCCGTGCGATCACCGTGTCCGGCACTGTCTTCCACAACGCCGGCGCGTCCGACGCCCAGGAGATCGGCGCGGCCGTCGCCGCGGGCCTGGACTACCTGCGCGCGCTCACCGACGCCGGCCTCGATATCGCCGACGCGCTGGATCAGGTGAGTTTCCAGCTGGCGGCGACCGACGATCAGTTCGAGACGATCGCGAAATTCCGTGCCGCCCGGCGGCTGTGGGCCCGGGTGGCGCACGAGGCCGGCGCGCCGGACTTCGGCAACGCCCCGCAACACGCCGTCACCTCGGAGGCGATGCTGAGCCAGCGCGACCCGTGGGTGAACATGCTGCGCACCACCCTGGCCGCGTTCGGCGCCGGCGTGGGCGGCGCGGACCTGGTCACCGTGCTGCCGTTCGACGCCGCCCTGCCGGCCGGGGAACTCGGTGTGTCGCAAGCGTTCTCGGAACGCATGGCACGCAACACCCAGCTGCTGCTGCTCGAGGAGTCACATCTCGGACATGTGCAGGACCCGGGCGCGGGTTCCTGGCACGTGGAAAGCCTCACCGCGGATGTGGCCGGTGCGGCGTGGGCGTTCATGCAGGAACTCGAACGCGCCGGCGGATATCTCGCCGCGCTGGAGTCCGGTCTGCTGGCCGAGCGTATCGCCGACACCCGGGCCCGCCGCGAATCCGATATCGCCCACCGCCGGACCGCGGTCACCGGTGTCAACGAATTCCCGAACCTCGCCGAGGAGCCGCTGTCCGAGGCCGCGCGTGAGACGAATGCGGTGGCCCGCTACGGCGCGGCCTTCGAGGCGCTGCGCAACCGGTCGGATGCCTACCTCGCCGCCCACGGCCGCCGGCCGCGCGCACTGCTGGTACCGCTGGGCCCGGTCGCCGAACACAACGTGCGCGTGACATTCGCCGCGAACGTGCTCGCCTCCGGCGGCATCGAGACGGTGAACCCGGGAGCGCTGGAGACGTCCGCGATCGGCTCGGCCGCCACCGAATCCGGAGCGACGATGGCGGTGCTGTGCGGCAGCGACGCCCGCTACGGCACCGAGGCCGCGCCCGCCGTGGCGCAGCTGCGCGACGCCGGTGTGACGACGGTACTGCTGGCCGGACCGGAGAAGGCGGTGGCCGAGGTGAGCGGCACACAGCGGCCGGACGGATTCCTCACGGCCCGCATGGACGCGGTGGCGACCCTGTCCGGCCTGCTGGAGAAGCTGGGAGCGTAATGACTACTCGAGATGTGAACCACGTGATCGGCAGCTTCGCCGAGGTACCGCTGGGTGAACCGGCCGTCGGGCGAAGCGGTGGCGGCGACGTCGAGGCGTTCGTCGCCGAATCGGCCGCCGCCAACGGCTATGCGCCCGAACAACTGGTCTGGGCCACCCCCGAAGGTATCGACGTCGCGCCGGTGTACACCAAGGCCGACCGCGATGCCGTTGTCGCCGAAGGCTATCCGCTCGACAGCGTGCCCGGTGTGGCGCCGTTCGTGCGCGGCCCGTACCCGACCATGTACGTGAATCAGCCGTGGACCATCCGCCAGTACGCGGGGTTCTCCACCGCCGCCGATTCCAACGCCTTCTACCGGCGCAACCTGGCCGCGGGCCAGAAGGGGCTGTCGGTCGCCTTCGACCTGGCCACCCACCGCGGCTACGACTCCGATCATCCGCGCGTGACCGGTGACGTCGGTATGGCCGGTGTCGCCATCGACTCGATCCTGGACATGCGGGAACTGTTCGATCAGATTCCGCTGGACCAGGTGTCGGTCTCGATGACCATGAACGGCGCGGTGCTGCCGATCCTGGCGCTGTATGTCGTCGCCGCCGAAGAACAGGGCGTCAAGCCCGAACAGCTGGCCGGAACCATTCAGAACGACATTCTGAAGGAGTTCATGGTCCGCAACACCTACATCTATCCGCCCAAGCCCTCGATGCGGATCATCTCCGACATCTTCGCCTACACCTCCGCGAAGATGCCGAAGTTCAACTCGATCTCCATCTCCGGCTACCACATCCAGGAAGCCGGAGCCACCGCCGACTTGGAGCTGGCCTACACCCTGGCCGACGGTGTCGAATACATTCGCGCCGGTCTGGACGCGGGGATGGAGATCGACCAGTTCGCGCCGCGGCTGTCGTTCTTCTGGGCCATCGGCATGAACTTCTTCATGGAGGTCGCCAAGCTGCGCGCGGGCCGGCTGCTGTGGAGCGAGCTGGTGTCGAAGTTCGAACCCAAGAGCCAGAAGTCGCTGTCGCTGCGCACCCACTCGCAGACCTCGGGCTGGTCGCTGACCGCGCAGGACGTGTTCAACAACGTCGCGCGCACCTGTGTCGAGGCGATGGCCGCGACCCAGGGCCACACCCAGTCGCTGCACACCAACGCCCTCGACGAGGCGCTGGCACTGCCCACCGACTTCTCCGCACGCATCGCCCGTAACACCCAGCTGCTGCTGCAGCAGGAGTCGGGCACCACGCGCCCGATCGACCCGTGGGGCGGCTCCTACTACGTGGAGTGGCTGACCCACCAGCTGGCCGAGCGGGCGCGGGCCCACATCGCCGAGGTCGAGGCGCACGGCGGTATGGCGCAGGCGATTTCGGAGGGCATCCCGAAACTGCGCATCGAGGAGGCCGCGGCCCGCACCCAGGCACGCATCGACACCGGCGCGCAGCCGGTGATCGGCGTCAACAAGTACCAGGTGACCGAGGACCAGGAGATCGAGGTCCTCAAGGTCGAGAACTCGCGCGTGCGCGCCGAGCAGAACGAGAAGCTGCGCCGCCTGCGCGCCGAGCGCGACAGCGCCGAGGTCGAGCGGGCGCTGGCCGAATTGACCAGGGCCGCAGCATCTTCCGAAGGCGGGATGGCCAACAACCTGCTCGCCCTGGCCATCGACGCCGCCCGCGCCAAGGCCACCGTCGGCGAGATCTCCGACGCGCTGGAGAAGGTGTACGGTCGCCACCAGGCCGAGATCCGCACACTGTCGGGCGTCTACCGAGAGGAGGCCGGCAAGGTGACCAATATCAGCAGGGCCATCGAGCTGGTCGAGGAATTCGCCGAGGCGGAGGGGCGCCGCCCCCGCATCCTCGTCGCCAAGATGGGCCAGGACGGCCACGACCGCGGCCAGAAGGTGATCGCGACCGCCTTCGCCGATCTCGGCATGGACGTCGATGTGGGCCCGCTGTTCCAGACCCCGGAAGAGGTGGCCCAGCAGGCGGCCGACAACGATGTGCACATCGTCGGTGTCTCCTCGCTGGCGGCCGGTCACCTCACGCTGGTGCCCGCTCTGCGGCAGGCACTGGCCGATGTCGGACGCCCCGACATCATGGTCATCGTCGGCGGTGTGATCCCGCCCGGTGACTTCGACGAGTTGTATGCCGCCGGCGCCGCGGCGATCTTCCCGCCGGGCACCGTGATCGCCGACGCCGCGATCGGGCTGCTGCAGAAGCTGGCGGCCGAACTCGGCCACGAGATCGGCGGACAAGCCGAGGCGGAATGAGCGACGCCGACCGGAGCCCGGCGGGCGATGCGCCCGCCGGGGCCGGGCTGCCCGCCAACGCGGAGTTGCCCGGAACCCAGGCCCTGTCCACTGCCCGCGGCCTGCCCCCGGCGCTGCGCGTGGACGGACCGCAGTCGCAGGGCGGCGGACGACGCCGGACCATCGATGTGGCGGAGCTGGCGGGTGCGATCCGCGACAATCAGCGCGCCGCGCTCGCCCGCGCCATCACCCTGGTCGAATCCACCCGCGCCGATCACCGCGAGGCGGCGCAGCGCCTGCTGCTGGAGCTGACGGCCGAAGCCGGCGCCGCCGCGTCCAACCGCGTCGGCATCACCGGCGTTCCGGGCGTGGGCAAGTCGACATTCATCGACGCGCTCGGCATGTATCTGATCGGTCAGGGGCATCGGGTCGCGGTGCTGGCGGTGGACCCGTCCTCGACCCGCACCGGTGGCTCGATTCTCGGCGACAAGACCCGCATGGCGCGGCTGTCGGTCGAGCGTGAGGCGTTCATTCGCCCGTCGCCGACCGCGGGCACTCTGGGCGGTGTCGCCAAGGCGACCCGGGAAACCATCGTGCTGCTCGAGGCCGCCGGTTACGACGTGATCCTGGTCGAGACGGTGGGCGTCGGCCAGTCCGAGGTGACCGTCGCCAATATGGTCGACGTGTTCTGCTTCCTCACCCTGGCCCGCACCGGAGATCAGCTGCAGGGCATCAAGAAGGGCGTGCTGGAGCTGGCCGACCTTGTCGCGGTGAACAAGGCCGACGGCCGCCACGAAGTGGAGGCCCGGGCGGCCGCGCGCGAGCTACAGGGCGCGATGCGGCTGATCCATCCGCGCGAATCCCTGTGGCGCCCACCGGTTCTCACCATGAGCGGGCTGAACGGGACCGGCCTGGACACCTTCTGGGATACGGTCCTCGAACACCGGCGGGTGCTCACCGAGGCAGGGGAGTTCGCGGAGAAGCGCCGCCGCCAGCAGGTCGACTGGACCTGGACCATGGTGCACGATCAGCTGCTGCGCCGGCTGGCCGACAGTCCCGGCGTGAAAGCGATTCGCGCGCAGGTGGAAAAACAGATCCGCGACGGCTCGCTGACCCCGGCCCTGGCGGCCGAGGAACTGCTGCGCGCCTTCGACGAGAAATAGCGGCTGTCCGGGCGACGAGGATTCGTCCCCGGACAGCTCAGCTCATCCGGAACAGTCGCGCCGCATTGCCGTAGCAGACCGCACGCAACCAGTCCGCACCCAGATCGAGTCGTTCGAGCGCTTCCAGCGCGTGAACGTAGGAGTACGGGATGTTCGGGAAGTCGCTGCCGAACAGAATGCGCTCGCCCAGGTCGGCCAGGCGTGCGTACTCGGTGCGCGGGAACGGGTTTCGTTCCTCGATGAAATCGGTGAACGACATCGTCGTGTCGAGGTGCACGTTGTCGTAGCGCTCGGCGAGGTCGAGGAACGGCGAGTATTCCGGCACGCCCATGTGGGCGACGATCAGGGTCAGTCGCGGAAACCGCTGCAGCAGTGCCGCGATCGGCTCCGGCCCGGTGAAGGTCCCCGGCGCCGGGCCCGAACCGCAGTGGATCAGCACCGGAATCCCGGCCTCTGACAGCAGCCCCCACACCTCGGTCAGCAACGGATCGCCCGGATGGTAGTCACCGACCTGGATATGCGATTTGAAGATGCGCGCTCCGGATTCGACCGCCGCGCTCACATAGCTTCCGGCGCCGTGCTCGGGATAGAACGTGGCGGTATGCAAGCAGTCCGGCGTGCGCGCCGCGAAGTCGGCCGCCCATTCGTTCAGCCACGCCGCCATATCGGGCTTGTGTGGATACACCAGCGAGGTGAACGCCCGTACCCCGAAACCGCGCAGCGTATCCAGGCGCTGCTGCTCGTCGTCGCGATAGGCGATCGGCCACGGCCGCCCGATCAGCGGGCCCGCGGAATCGAAATACGCCCACACCTTGCGCAGCACCCGGTCCGGCATGAAATGGGTGTGCACGTCGATGATTCCGGGCAGCTCCGCCCGGCTCCGGAATCGCGCGACCGCCTCCCGGTCCCCGTCGTCGACCGTCACCGAACCTCCTGTGCCACCGGCGGATACAGCGTCGCCGCGAAATCACCGATCCGCGCGATCATCCGGTCGAAGAAGGCGGCCGGATCGGTGCCGACCGCGATGTCGGCATTGGGCATGCGGCCCCACATTCCCGCCCAATCGGCGACCGTGCTGCCGCGGGTGAGCGTGCCGGCCAGTTCGACGTCCACGGTGGCCGGGCGCAGCACCGCCAGGGTCGGTTCGAGCGCGACCGCCGCGGCGAACGGATCGTGCATATGCGCCAGGTACCCCTGGTCGTAGTGCTGATGGAACTCGAAGTAGAACCGGACCGCGTCGATCAGGAACCGCACGATCGGATTGGTGGCCTCGGACCGGAGGCCGGGCGGATCGCCGGGCGCCGGCATCGCGGCGCCGGCGCAGTGTGCCCGTTCGGCGATCCGTCGCAGATGTTCCGGGAACATCTCGATCGATTCGGTGATGTCGAGTGCGCAGACGATCGGTCGCCGATCCGGCGGCGCGGAGGAGAACGCGTCGAAGACCACTTTGGCGGCCTCCGGGTCGACATGCACATTCCACTCGTTGGTGGGGGTGGTGTTACCGGGATGCCGGAACGCGCCACCCATGATCACCAGCCGCCGAAGTAGCTGCGGCAGTTGAGGTTCCAGTTCCAGCGCCAAGGCGAGATTCGTCAACGGCCCGGTGCACAGACCCAGGACCGCGCCGGGATGCGCACGGACGGTGTCGACCCACAGCTGTGCCGCCGAACGATCCGAGAGCGGGCGCGGCGAAGGCGGCAGTTCGGCATAGCCGATCCCGTGCGGGCCGTGGGTGTCCTCGGTGGTCTGCAGCGGAACCGCCAGTGGCTGCGCCGCCCCGAGCGCCACCTCGATGGCCGGCGCCCGGCACAGGTCCAGCAGGGCCAGGTTGTTCGCCGCGACCTGCGCGGTGGGCACATTGCCTCCGGTCGAGGCGATTCCGGCGATCTGCAGCTGCGGATCCGCCAGCAGATACAGCAGTGCCAGCGCATCGTCGATTCCGGTGTCTACGTCCACCATGATCGTCTGCCGCACGCTGCGAGAGTAGCGGCCCTCCGACGGCTCGCCCCGTCCGGCCTGTCGGCGCGCGAAACGATGCGGTCGAGGGTAGTTTCGACATGTCATTTCTCGTGTGGTGGTCCGTGCGCGTTTCTCGCAGCGGCCTGGGGGTGTTTCGCCGGTGAGGTTCGCGGACCGTTTCAACAATGTCATCTCGCAGTGGGAGCAGGTGCACGGTACCCGGATGACCAATCGCGCGTTGGCTTTTCGCGTGACTCAGGCCGGGCATCCGGTGTCGGCGACCTATCTGTCGCAGCTGCGCTCGGGCAATCGGGACAACCCGTCGCAAGCGCTGGTCGAAACCGTGGCCAGGGTGCTGGCGGTGGAGTCGACCCGGTTCAACGACGGGGGGCCGGGCGATCCGGCCCCCGGGGACGACCTGGTGTCCTCGGCGCTGGACGATCCGGCGTTGCGGCGGCTGCTCACCACCGCGGCCGGACTGTCCGCCTCCTCGATCGAGCTGCTCTCGGATGTGGCGGCCAAACTGCGGCTCGCCGAGGGATTGGCGCCGGGCACGACGGCCCAGCTGTAACCCGCGCCTACCGGCCGCTCACGGCGGTGGAGGCCGCGTACGTGGGAAGTTCGTACTCGTCGGTCTTGCCGAAGAACAGCTTCATCATCACCGGCCGCATCGGCTTCGACATCATGATCCGGTTGGCGGTCCGGCGCAGCGATGTGCCGAAGTCGCTGGGGGACAGCATCATCTCGATGCCGCCGCCGGGAAGTTCCTTCGCCTTGTCGAGGAACGGCGTGACCTTCTCCTCGTAACGACGCAGCGCCGCCGCCACATCGCCGGGATCTGCCGCGAGCTCACCGGCGAGGATGTAGGCGCCGACGAGCGCCATGGCGGTGCCCATGCCGGTCATCGGGGAGCCGCAGTATCCGGCGTCGCCGACCAGGGTCACGCGCCCGGCCGCCAGGGTGGGCATGTCGATGCGCGCGAGTTCGTCGAAGTAGAAGTCGTCGGCCTCGGTCATGGCCGCCAGGATCGCGGGTGCGTGCCAGTGCGGCTGGGAGCCGATCTTCTCGTGGATCAGCCGCTGCTGAGCGGCGGTGTCGCGGCGCAGCGCCGGGTCGGGCTCGCCGAGCAGGGTCAGAATCGCCTTGGCGGTGGCGGGATCACGGTCGGGCCGCAAGCCGACCGCTGCGGACGGAACCAGCTGCATCGCGAACCAGCTGGGCGTGACCCCCTCCGGGGTGCGCATGGTGAAGAACGAGGCGTAGCCACCGAGGAACGTGCTGAACTGCTCCTCCGGGCCGAAGGCCAATCGTCGGGTCGCCGAGTGCACGCCGTCGGCGCCGACGACGAGATCGAAGCGCCCACTGCGTCCCGAGGCGAACTCCACCGCCACGCCGGTGTCGTCCTGGGTCAGCGATTCGATCCAGTCGCCGTAGCGGTAGTCCAGCTCGCCGCCGGCCGCGGCGACCGCGTCGAGCAGGATCTGGTTCAGGTCGCCCCGGGTGATCTCGATTTCGGCCACCGGGCCCTTGCCCTCGAAGTGTTCCATCGACATGTTCGCGTAGTTGCGGCCCTTGTGGTCGATGTAGGAGATGCCGAGTTCTTCGAGCTGGTACTCGGCGATGCCCGGCATCAGGCCCATGCGCTCGGCCACTTCCCGGCTGGGGCCCCGCAGATCGACCGCCTGTCCGCCCGGGCGGGGAGCGGTGGCGCGCTCGACGACGGTGACCGCGGCGCCGGCTCGAAGCAGTTGCAGCGCAACGGCATTGCCGGCGATGCCGCCGCCGGAGACCAGGATGTGCAGGGGGCGGGAGACGGTGTTCATGGTGGCGGTTCCTATCGGTTGGTCCGAACGTCTTAGACAAATGTGCCACATCGCTGGCACGTTTGTCTAGTACAAATGTCTGAGTCGTTGTAACCTGGGCTTATGGGTAATCGAGAGGATCTGTTGGCGGGGGCGAGGAAGGCGATTCTGGAGCGGGGTCTCGCCAAGGTGACCGCACGCGACATCGCCGGTGCGGCCGGGGTCAGCCTGGCTGCCATCGGCTATCACTTCGGCACGAAGGATCGGTTGGTCGCCGAGGCCATCGCGGAGGTGACCGGTGACGAGATCGGTCGCGGGATGGAAGACGCCATCCGCGACGCGGGGGAGGGGCGCACCCTGGCGCAATCGCTGGAGGCCACCTGGAACGGCATGATGGACGTCATCCAGAACCACCCGGACGAGTTGATTCTCAGCTTCGAGAACGGGGTGCGGGTGGCGCGCTCACCGGAATCTCAGGAGTACTTCTCCCACGCCACCGAAGAGGTCTACGCGGGGCTCGTCGAGCCGCTGCGTGAGGTGCATCCAGAACTCTCGGCAGGCGATGCCCGCGCGGTCGCCAAACTGTATTTCGCGCTGTTCCAAGGTATTGCGTTGCAGTGGCTGATCGCCCCCGCCAGTGATCAGCTGACCGGTGACGACGTCGTCCGCGCGGTACGGGCGATGAGCCGGGAATAGCCCGGGTGGGGACGCTATTCGGCGACCGCGTGAGGCGATCGGTACCGCCGGCGCCTGCCCAGCCGGACGAAGCCGATCCACGACACCATCACCAGCGCCACGACCAGGACACGCACCAGGTCCAAGGCGCTGCTCGGATACAGAACCCCGGTGATGTAGTGGGCGATGAAGCCGGTCGACGGTAGGCCGGCCTCGCCCCCGCGTTCCCTGGCCCACGTCTCCAGATAGGTCAGGGGACAGTCGACGCCGACGAGGACCGTGCTGAAACCCCAGGCCACTGCGGCGATATGGGTCCAGATCGTCCACCGCCACCGCCACGCGACGAATCCGCCGACGACGAGGTAGGCGATGAACAGGAAATGCACACCCGCGGTGACATCTGCCAGCAGCCGGTACATCACGTAATCCAGACTAAGGCGATCGGCGGCCCCGTGCGCGGATTTTCGTCGTCGGCCACGGAGTGCCTAGGGTGAACGTCTTTGCCTCCCATGACCTTCCGATCGCGAGCGGTGGTCCGGCAGTTGAAGATACCGATACGCACATATGCGCATCTAACAATTTAGTGACGGCATGGCTCGGTGCCGGCCGCCGGCAGGGGAGTCGCGCCATCAACCAGCCGGGACGCAAAATTCTGTACCCGGCGTCCACGCGGGGGAGTGGCGTAGCGGCCCGCTTGAGAGAAGATGCCAGCCATGCCTGTTGCCGAACTGAGGGATTCGAGTGTGCTTCGCGCGATCGGAAGCTGCATCGGACACGGACGGACGGTATTCAATACTGTTACGCAGATATGCGCATCTAAACATGTATTCCCTATTGGCGCGTGCTCGATCAACCCCAAACACACCCACTCAAAAGAAAGCCGCGACGCGGCTGGGCCTCACCAGTTGGACGGCTCGTAGTCCTTGAGGAAGCAGCCGAAGAGGTCGACGCCGTCTTCGCCCCGCACGATCGGGTCGTAGACGCGGGCGGCGCCGTCGACGAGGTCGAGGGGAGCGTGGAATCCCTCCTCGGCGAGGCGGATCTTGGTGTAGTGCGGGCGCTCGTCGGTGATCCAGCCGGTGTCGACGGCGGTCATGAGGATGCGGTCGGTCTCGAACATCTCTTGCGCGCTGGTGCGGGTGAGCATGTTGAGTGCGGCCTTGGCCATATTCGTGTGCGGATGGCCGGGGCCCTTGTAGCCGCGGCTGAAGACACCTTCCATGGCGGAGACGTTGACCACGTATTTGCGGCGGGCCGGTGATGCGGCGAGCGCGGGCCGCAGCCGGGAGATCAGCAGGAACGGCGCGGTCGAGTTGCACAGCTGCACTTCGAGCAGTTCGGTGGCGTCGACCTCGGCGACGGTCTGTACCCAGCTGTTGGTGTGGGCGAGATCGGGTACCAGCCCACCGGCGTCGATCGCCACGCCGCGCGAAATGCGTTCGGGGGTGGCGGATCCCGCGATCAGGGCGAGATCGGTGACGTCGGCGGCGGACAGGGTCGTCGGTACCGGCGCGGAGTGCAGGGAGGCGGTCAGCGCATTCGGGTGGGCTTGGGTGGTGTGACCGAAGGTGATGGTGTCGGGCAGTTCACCGGCGGGGAGCGGCGCGGATTCGGCCTCGACGAGCGCGGCGTAAGCGCCGGCCGAGCGGCGGACGGTCTGGGCCGCGTTGTTGATGATGATATCCAGGGGTCCCTGCGCGGCGACGTCGTCGGCGAGGGCGACGACCTGGGCCGGATCGCGCAGGTCGATGCCGACGATGCGCAGCCGGTGCAGCCATTCGGCGCTGTCGGGCTGGGCGGTGAAGCGGCGGATCGCGTCGTTGGGGAAGCGGGTGGTGACGGTGGTGTGGGCACCGTCGCGCAGCAGCCGCAGGGCGATGTACATGCCGATCTTCGCGCGGCCGCCGGTGAGCAGCGCGCGGCGGCCGGACAGATCGGTGCGGGCGTCGCGTTTGGCGTGGTTGCGGGCGGCGCAGTCGGGGCACAGCTGGTGGTAGAAGCGGTCGACGCGGGTGTAGCGCTGTTTGCAGATGTAACAGGGCCGGGCGCGCAGCAGGGTGCCGGCGGCGTCGCCGTCGACGGAGGTGGACAGCGGGATGCCGGCCGTCTCGTCGTCGATGCGGTGCGGGGAGCCGGTCGCGGTGGCGGCGACCACCGCCCGGTCGGCTTCGGCGACGGCGGCGCGGGCCTGATCGCGGCGGCGGCGCTTCAGTTTCTTGAACATGTGCCCGACCGCACGCTGCACCGCGACGGAGTCGGGATGATTGTCGTCGAGCAGTGCGGCCTGGTCGAGGACGCGCAGGCAGATCGCCAGCTCCTCGGCATCGATGGTGTCCGGCAGGGACGGGATGGGCGCGGTCGTCGTGGTGTGCTCAGCCATCGTGCTGCCGGATGATCCTTCGTCTGCGGGGGTGTGCCGCCGCCTATTGTCGCATCGCGGCTGCTGGGAGCTGCCGGGGCTCCTCAGCGGGGGGTGTAGTGGATGGGCCGGTGGTCGGTGTGCTGGTCGTCGATGAAGTTCGCGATGGCTTCCACGACCAGCAGCGGCTCGGTCAGCGGCAGCCAGGGGTCGGCGGGCAGTTCGCGCAGCCAGAGGCGGTCGACATCGCGGCGGATGTGTGCCCGCAGGCTGGGCAGGGCGGCGGTGTCGGCGCGGTCGAGGATGAGCTGGACCGGTACGGCGGTGTGTTGCGGGCGCGGGTGGCGCAGGTGGTGGGCGAGATTGGCGGAGACGATGCGGGCGCCGGCGAGCAGGTCGGTGGGCCAGGTGCCGGCCTGGGGGACGATCCGGGCGCGCAGGCGGGGCCAGTGCAGAAGGCGGCGGCCGAGGACCAGCCAGCTCAGGCGCGGCAACCGCCACCACGGGCTGCGGGGGCAGCGGAGATCACGCAGTGCGAGGGCCAGGTGGTCGAGGTGGGGTGCCGACAGGGCGGTGGCGGAGGCGATGCGGGTGTTGGCGCGCGGGTCGCCGAGGGCGTACCAGAGCTGGATCGCGCCCCAGCCGTGGCCGGCGAGGTGGGCGGGTGTGCGGGGGCTGACGGCGTCGAGGACGGCGAACAGGTCGTCGGCGAGGTGGGGCAGGCGGTAGCGGTGGGTGCGCGTGGGTGCGCTGGAGCGGCCGTGTCCGCGGACGTCGTAGGTGACTACGTGGAAACTGTCGGCGAGGCCGGTGGCGACCCGGTCCCAGATGCGGTGGGTGTCGGTGATGCCGGGGATGAGCACGATGGTGTCGGCCTCGGGACGGCCGTATTCGTAGACGGCGAGGTCGCCGCCGGGGGCGGTGACGGTGCGGTGGCGGGAGGGGGTGCGGGCTGGGTTCATCGGTCTACCTCGTGAGCGCGGGACGGAGCCGCTCGTACTGCCGGTACGGTCAACGGTACCGACAGTACGCGATCGGGTTTCCGTCAGCGTGTCCCGGTGGGAAATCTCCTATATGGCCTAAGTTTTCGCTGGAGACCGCGTCGGTCGTCGATTTCGTACCAGCGGTACGTTAGCCTGGACGGGACTGTTCGCTCGGCTGGGGAGGTGCCCATGGTGTCTCGGGTCGGCCGGCGAGCTGCCGCGCCTACGGTCACGCGGGAGGAGATCGTCGATGCGGCGATCCGCGTGATCGATCGGGACGGCCCGCAGCCGAGTATGGACGACATCGCCCGTGCGGCGGGGATGACGAAGCCGCGGCTGTATCGGCAATTCGCGGACAAGGCGGATCTGTACACCGAGATCGCCGATCGGATGTCGCGCGATGCGTTCGCCGCGGCGGGGCAGGACATGACGTTGCTGTTGCAGCCGCCGCGGCCCGCGCTGCGGCGGGTGTTCACCGCGTATGCCGCCGGAATTCTGGCCCATCCCAATGTCTTTCGCTTTCTGATGCAGGCGCCGGTGGTGCAGACGGCGCAGGCGAGCCGGTCGGGGGGTGAGGCGGTGGGGGCGGTGGTGCAGTTCGATCTGGGCCGCGATGCGGCGCGGCGGTTCGCGAAGCTGGCGCGGTCGATCGCGGAGGCGGTGCCGATCGAGACGGCGGGGCTGGACTATCTGGCGCGGGCGGTCGTCGGTGTGGTGGTGGCGACGACGGATCTGTGGCTGGAGGGTTCGGAGGCGCCGCGGCGGACCAGCGCGGATTTCGTGGGGGAACTGACCGAGTTGGTGTGGTCGCTGATCGATGGGTTTCTGCGGCGGCGGGGGATCGTGGCGGATCCGGAGGTGCCGATTTTCAGCACGCTGGCGGAGGTGAATACCGCGCGGGAGGCATACTGAACGGCGTTGTTGACATGCCGCCAATAGTGCGCCAGGCTGGTGCGCGGGGCCGGTGCGGTCCGGTCCTGGGTACGAGACGAAGGAAGTAACGATGGCGCGCGCCGCGTGGAGCGACGATGAGGTCGAGGCCGTCCGGGATCTGGCGAAGACCTTCTTCGAGAAGGAAGTCCTGCCGAACGAGGAGAAGTTCGTCGCGCAGGGGCATCCGGACCGCGAACTGTACAACCGGGCGGGTGAGCTGGGTCTGCTGTGCGCCGCGATTCCGTCCGAATACGGCGGCGGCGGTGGCACTTTCGCGCACGAGGCGGCGTTGATCGAGGCGCAGTCCTATGCCGGTGACGGCTCACTGGGTATGCCGGTACATTCGTCGATCATCGCGCCCTACATCCATCATTTCGGGACCGAGGACCTCAAGCGGCGGGTGCTGCCGAAGGCGGCCAGTGGTGAGATGGTGCTGTCGATCGGCATGACCGAGCCGGGGACGGGGTCGGATCTGCAGAACATCAAGACGCGCGCGGTGCGCGAGGGTGACGAGTACGTGATCACCGGGTCGAAGATCTTCATCTCCAACGGCTGGTTGTGCGACGGCATCATCATCGCGGCCAAGACCGATCCGACGAAGGGCGCGGCGGGTGTGTCGCTGATCTTCGCCGAGGTGAGCGACGAGACGCCCGGTTTCCGGCGCGGCCGGATCCTGAACAAGATCGGCGGCAAGGCGCAGGACACCGCGGAGCTGTTCTTCGACGGTTTGCGGGTGCCGGCGTCGAATCTGCTGGGTGAGGCCGAGGGGCAGGGCTTCTATCAGATGATGCAGCTGCTGGCGCAGGAGCGGCTGGTGACCGCGATCATGGCGGTGTCGATGATGGAGCGGGCGGTGGAGTTGACCGTCGAATACACCAAGGGGCGTGAGGCTTTCGGCAAGCCGCTGTTCGCGATGCAGAACACGAAGTTCGAGCTGGCCGAGTGTGCAACGATCGCGCGGGTGAGCCGGACGTTCCTCGACGATGCGATCGGCAAGCATCTGCGCGGTGAGCTGGACATTCCCACCGCTGCGATGTCGAAGTACTGGCTTACCGACCAGTTGGGTATTGTGGTGGACCGCTGTCTGCAACTGTTCGGTGGTTATGGATACATGACGGAGTACCCGATTTCCCAGCTGTACACCGGTGCGCGCGTGCTGCGCATCCTCGCCGGTTCCAACGAGGTGATGAAGGATCTCATTGCCCGCTCACTCTGACACCACGACCCAGCCGGTGCCGGCCGATGCCGATTCGGCTCGGCGGCGCCGGCTGGAGCCGGACGAACGGCGCGCCCAGATTCTGGCCTGCGCCATCGAGATGTTCGGCGAACGCCCCTATGCGGCGGTGTCGACCGCCGAGCTCGCGCAGCGCGCCGGGGTGGCGCGTGGGCTGATCAATCACTATTTCGGCAACAAGCGCGATCTGTATCTGGCGGTGGTGCGGCGGATGGTGACGTTGCCGCGCGCCGATTACATGGTGATGCCCACCGGTACGCCGCGGGAGCGGGTGGATGCGAGTGTGTCGTGGTTGCTGGACACGATCAGTGGGTTGGGCAGTACCTGGGTGAAGGTGACCGGGCACGAGGGGATCGGGGACGATCCGGAGGTGCAGCGCATCCTGGACGAGGCCGACGACGCGGCGGCCGACCGGTTGTTGCAGATGGTGGGGCTGTCCGGATCGGCGCGCGACGACGAGTTGCGAGCCCTGGTCCGTGCCTACAGCGGTATGGTGAAAACCGCTGGGCGCGAATGGATTACGCGTCGCAGCTTGAATCGTGAGCAGGTGCATCATCTGCTGGCGGATGTGTTGATGGCGTTGGTGGAGACCACGTTCCCGCGGATCGAACAGGCCCGCTGACGGCGCCCGTCGGGGTGTGAGTCCTCAGCCGGGGGTGCGGGCGCGGCTGGGTTGGACGCGCGGGGGCTCGTTGGGCATCTTCGGGTAGTTCGGTGGCCAGGGGGCGTCGAGCAGGCCGGAATCGAAGTCGCGGCGCGACATTTCGAGCAGTGGCTGGATCGATTGCGGGGTGCGGTCGGCCCAGGGGTCGCCGGATGTGGCGAGTCGTTCGGGGACCGTGGCGATGGTGAGTTCGTCGGGGACGATCGCATCGAGTGCGTCCCAGGCGATGGGGGTCGAGACCTGGGCGCCGACCTTGGGTCGTACACACCAGGCGCCGAAGACGGTCTTGTGTGGTGCGTTCTGGTTGTAGTCGATGAAGACGCGTTGTCCGCGTTCCTCTTTCCACCAGTTGGCGGTGATCAGGTCGGGGTGGCGGCGTTCGAGTTCGCGGGCCAGGGCGACCGCGGCGGCGCGGACCTGGTAGCCGTCCCAGACGGGTTCGAGGACGGCGTAGATGTGCAGGCCGCGGGATCCGGAGGTTTTGACGCGGACGTCGATGCCGAGTTCGGCCAGCAGTTCGCGGGTGAGGACGGCGACGTGGCGCAGGTCGTCGAAGCCGATGCCGGGGGAGGGGTCGAGGTCGATGCGCAGTTCGTCGCTGATGTCGAGGTCGCCGATCTCGCCTTCGGTGCGGGCCGGGACTCCGCCTGCGGGAACGTGATTGGGCCAGACGTGGAAGCCGAGGCAGCCGAGGTTGACCGCCCAGAGGATGTGGGCGAGGTCGGCGGCGACCAGGGCGTCGCTGGCGGTGCCGTTGGGTGTGGAGACCTGCACGGTCTGCAACCAGTCGGGGACCGATTTCGGGACGCGTTTCTGGAACCAGGATTTGCCGCCGGCGCCGTCGGGATAGCGTTCGAGCAGGACGGGACGGTTTCCGATGGTGCGCAGCAGAGGCTGGGCCACGGCCTGGTAGTAGCGGACGAGGTCGAGTTTGGTTTCGCCGCGTTTGCTGAAGTAGATCTTGCCGGGGTTGCTGATGCGGACGGTCACGTCGTCGGTGTCGATGTCGATGGCTTCGGTCACGGTTGGGCCTGCGCTTTCGCGGCGGTGAAGATGTCGGCGAGTTCGGCGGGCGCGACCTCTTCGAGTTGGGCGTAGGTGCACGATTGCGGGGTGCGGTCGTCGCGGAAGCGGACCAGGCGTCCGCCGTGGCGTAATCGCCCGGCCATGAGGTGCTCGTAGCGGACCTCGGCGACCAGTTCGGGCCGCAGTGGTTCCCAGGACAGGTCTTTGCCGCCGGTCCAGCGGCTGATGCCGCCGGGCATCTTGCCTTCGGCCTTGGCTTGGGCGGCGACGCCGGCCCAGGTGCGCCAGGGGTGGTTGTCGAGTGCGCCTTCGCGCAGCGGCGCCAGTTCGTCGACGAGTTGCCGGCGGCGGGCGGCGGTGAAGCTGCTGGCGACGCCGACGTGGTGCAGGTTGCCGTCCTCGTCGTAGAGGCCCAGCAGCAGGGAGCCGACGCCCTCGCCGTCCTTGTGCCAGCGGAAGCCGGCGACGACGCAGTCGGCGGTGCGTTCGTGTTTGACCTTGACCATGACGCGTTTGTCCTGCATGTAGGGCAGGTCGCGGGATTTGACCATCACGCCGTCGAAGCCGGCGCCCTCGAATCGGGTGAACCAGTCCTGGGCGGTGTCGGGGTCGGAGGTGATGGGAGTGAGGTGGATGCCCTCGTGCGGGGTGTCGAGGATCGATTCCAGCAGGTGCCGGCGTTCGTGGAAGGGCCGGGTGGTGAGGTCGTCGTCGCCGAGGGCGAGTAGATCGAAGGCGACGAAACTGGCGGGTGTCTCGACGCTGAGTTTGTTCACTCGGGAGGCCGCGGGGTGCAGGCGGTTCTGCAGAACGTCGAAATCGAGGCCGTGTTCGGTGACGACGACGATTTCACCGTCGAGGACGCACCGCGGGGGCAGCGCCGCGTCGAGCAGTCGCGCCACTTCCGGAAAATAGCGGGTGAGTGGCCGGTCGTTGCGGGAGCCGAGTTCGATATCGGTGCCGTCGCGAAAGACGATGCAGCGGAAGCCGTCCCATTTGGGCTCGTAGAGGAGCGTGTCCTCGCGGGGCAGGGCGCCGGCGGATTTGGCCAGCATCGGTTTCACCGGCGGCATGACGGGCAGGTCCACGCGATCCTCCTCGGGTCGGTCTCACCCATGCCGACGGTGCGGGCGGGAGAAATTCATCGCCCGCATCGTCGTCATGATCGTAGGCCGAGAGCCGCCGCCCGCGTTCGCGGGACATTCGCCCGTTCCGGTCAGTTCTCCAGCCAGCCGTGCTGGTCGGCGAATTCGGCGAGCCGGTCGCGGATGGTGATGATCTCGCCGGCGGTGAGGGCGGGGCTGGCGTCGAGCAGCAGTTCGGTGATCAGCCGTTTGTGTTCGGCGGCGGTGAGCTGGCCGGTGCCGCGGCCGCGGTGCCGTGGTGGCGCCGGTGCGCCGCCGACCGCGGTCAGGTTGACCGCCTTGGGTCCTCGATCACCCTCGGTGACCTCGAATTCGAATACTCGCCCCTGCCGCAGTTCGTCCTCGTCCAATCCGATGTCGTTCACATGAACGAATACGTCCGGCCCGCCGTCTTCGGGACGGATGAATCCGAACCCCCGAGAACTGTCGAAGGACACCAATTTCCCGATCGACACCTACACCTGCTCCTCATAGCCGTTCTGTGCGGTCACTCTATCGGTGCCCCGGAGTGGTTGTCGGTGGAAAGAGCCTTTTGCAGTGAGTTGAATACCGTCAATCCCTGCCCGACCATTCCGTTGACCAATTCCCCGACGCCGTCGGGTCCGTTGAGGACGGTCAGATTGGCGTTGGACAGGCCGAGCGCGGCCTGTTTGACGATTTCGGGCAGTTGCTCGATCAGCAACTGGTCCAACGCGATTCGGTTGTTGGAGGCGGCGGCCTCGGCCTGGATGCGGGTGCGGTCGGCTTCGGCCTGGGCGAGTACGCGCACGCGTTCGGCTTCGGCCTGGGCGGGTTTGACGACCTCGGCCTGCAGTTGCTGTTCGCGCAGTTGTGCTTCTTTGCGGGCGCGTTCGGCCTGGGCGGTGAGCACTTCCTGCAGGGCGATGGCTTCGGCGAGGGGACCGGCCTGGCCGGCCTCGGCTTTGGCCTTGTCGATGTCGCGCTGGTATTCGGCCTGCAGAATCGCTGTCTGCCGTTGATATTCGGCCTGTTTGCGCAGCGATTCCTGTTCGGCTTCGGCGGCGAGCTGGGCGGCGGCGGCCTGGGCGATCTGGGCGTCGCGCTGCACGGCGGCGTTGTGTGGCGCGGCGAGGGCGGCGATGTAGCCGAGTCCGCCGTCGTCGATGGACTGGATCTGGAACGAGTCGACCCACAGTCCGATGTTGCTCATCTCGACCTTGGAGGCGACCAGGACCTCGTCGGCGAGTTTCTGGCGTTCGCGGATGATCTCCTCGACGGTCATGGAACCGACGATGGAGCGTAGGTGGCCGGAGAAGATGCGCCCGGTCAGCACCGACATTTCGCGTTCCTGTTCGGACAGGAATCGCTGCGCGGCGTTGACCACCGACTGGGTGTCGTTGGCGACCTTGAAGGCGATGACCGCGCGCACGTCGAGCTGGATGGCCTGACGGGTGACGCAGCGTTCCTGGATCTCGGATTCGAACATCGCGAGCGACAGGTAGCTGACCTTGCGGAAGAACGGCATCACCCAGGCGCCGTGGCCGGTGATGACGCGGAAGGGGGCGTTGTCCTTGGCGCGGCCGCCGCTGATCAGCATGGCCTCGTCGGGATCGGGCACGTGATAGCCCAGCACTGGTGTCTCCCTTGTTATTTCGTTGTCTGCCCACCCGGTGCGAAGTCCAGCGGGATCCACTCGACGACATCGACGATCCGGCCCGGATGCACCGCGACCACGAGTACGGTGGTGCCGGCGTCCAAGGGTTCGGTGGATCGCGCGATGTACAGCTCGGTGCCCCCTCTGATCGCGACCAGGACCTCCCCGAGCATGCCTGCGCCCCGGATCGGCGATGTGAGCCTACCGGTCGAACCGAGTACCGGGTCTTCTATCGCGGGGAACTCCTTGCCGGACAACGAATGAACGGGATGGGAACCACTGTAGTGCGGGCGCGCGGGGTGGGGCGCGGGCCACAAGATAACGGCAGGAACGGACGAATCGGGCGCGAAAAGTGGGAGGTTTCGATATGGCCTCCCCTGGGAAGCGGGTCTGGTCAAGCGATCGGTCACCTGGCAGGCTGAAGCGGTGACCTCTCCTCCGGATATTCCTGCGGCGACGTCGGATCCCGCGTCCGACTCACTCGATGCCGCCGTGTTCAAGGTGGCCGGTGTGGTCGTGCTCGGCGCGATCATGTCGATCCTGGACGTGACCGTCGTGACCGTCGCACTGCCGACGTTCCAGCACGAATTCGACACCAGCTACGCCATCGCGGCCTGGACGATGACCGGCTACACCCTGGCCCTGGCCAGCGTGATCCCGTTGACGGGCTGGGCCGCCGACCGATTCGGCACCAAACGTCTCTACATCCTGGCCCTGACGTTCTTCATCCTCGGCTCGGTGCTGTGTTCCACGGCCTGGAACATCGAGTCGCTCATCGCATTCCGCGTCGTGCAGGGCCTCGGCGGCGGCATGCTGATGCCGCTGGGTATGACGATCATGACCCACGCGGCCGGACCGCAGCGGATAGGCCGCGTGATGGCCGTCCTCGGTGTGCCGATGCTGCTCGGCCCCATCCTGGGGCCGATTCTCGGCGGCTGGCTGATCGGCAGTTTCAGCTGGCACTGGATCTTCCTGATCAACCTGCCCGTCGGTGTGATCGCGTTGATCCTGGCGGTCGTGGTACTGCCCTCCGACCGGCCCGAACCCTCGGAATCGTTCGACTTCCTCGGGATGCTGCTCGCGTCACCGGGGTTGGCGCTGTTCCTGTTCGGGGTGTCCTCGATTCCCGAACAGCACACGGTGGCCTCGGCGCGGGTGCTGGTGCCGGCGGCGATCGGCCTGGTCTTGATGGTGGGTTTCGTCTTCCACGCGCTGCGCACCGAACATCCGCTGATCGATCTGCATCTGTTCCGCAATCGCCAGCTGACCTTCGCGGTGCTGACCGCGGTGTTCTTCGCGGTGGCGTTCTTCGGTTCCGGTCTGCTGCTGCCCAGCTATCTGCAGCAGGTGCAGGGTAAGTCGACGCTGGTGACCGGATTGCTCATCGCGCCACAGGGTTTGGGCGCGATGATCACCATGCCGATCGGCGGCAAACTGGTCGACAAGATCGGCCCCGGCAAGGTGGTGATGAGCGGTCTGGCCGTCATCGCGGTGAGCATGGTGTTCTTCACCCAGCTCTCGGCCGATACGTCGCTGCCGTTGATGTGTGTGGCGCTGTTCGTGATGGGTCTGGGCATGGGCTGCACGATGATGCCGACCATGACCGCCGCGATCCAGACGCTGACCCACGCGCAGGTGGCGCGCGGTTCGACCTTGATGAACATCGTCAATCAGGCGGCCGGTTCGATCGGTACCGCGATCATGTCGGTGCTGCTGACCAACATGCTGGAGAACCGTCCGCTGGCGCAGGCGGCGATCGGATCGCAGTTCGATCCGACCATCGCGCAGAAGCTGCCACCCGAACAGCTCGACGCCGGATTCGATCAGGCCGCCACCGCCTACGCGCACACCTACATCGTGGCCCTGGTGCTGGTTCTGGTGACGCTGATCCCGGCGGCGTTCCTGCCGCGCTCCAAACCGAAACTGCCCCAGGAAGGTATCGATGCGCCGGTGCTGATGGGGCACTGACCGCCGAGGGCCGAGCCCTCATCGATCCCGAGGGCCGAGCCCTCGCTCATCGACCGCGATCGTGCATCGACTGCACGGACGCACCGCATGCCGTCCGGGCGTGGCCGTCGGGTCCGCCCGGGCGGCATGCGGCATTCCGGCGCCCGGCACCCGAGGCCCCGCTCCGGTCGCTGCTTAATTGCTGCCAACGTTCCGGTGACAGTTGGATCACTTTGGATGAACCCGTGGCGATTCGAGTTGTACTTTTGAATTCCCAGTTCAAATGCACTGACGAGCGGGTGAACGAAAGGGGCGGTCATGCCGTTGCGCAAGAGTTTGCTGGGATCGCGAACCGGGTCGGTGCCTTCGAAAACCGTCACGACCGTTCGCGCATCACTGACCCCGGAAGCGTTGACCACCGGCGGCCTGCTGCTCACCGCCGCCGGGCTCGCCCTGCTCGGTCCCCTGCTCGCGGCGATGCTGATCCGGGCCAGTGGCGCGGGCCGCACCGACGCCGCGGCGACGACACCGCTGGTGCTGGCGATGCTCGCCGTGATCGTCGCTGTGGCGAGCGGTTTCGCCCTGTTCGTCTCGGCGTGGCGGCGGGCCCACACCCCGGCGCCCGGACGCGTGCACCGGGTCTCGCCGGTGCGGGCCGAATCGGTGCGCTCCGAACTCGACAGCGGCGGTGGGCTATGAGTATCGCCGATATCGAACGGGTGCGGCCCGAGCGGCTGCGGTGCCGGCAATTGCGGATGCTGGCCGTGGTCACCAACGAATCCGGTTGCCGCGACGCGACTCAGGTGCTGCTGGAACGGGCGTATCGCCGCTGGTCGGGTCGCCCGGACTGTGATCACTTCCCGCCCGTGCAGCGCTGGCGGGCGATCGAGCCGGGGTATCTGGACGGGGCGGAGTTGCTGCCGGGCTCGCTGATCGGCGCGGCGGCGGCAGGGCATCGTCCGCGTATTCGCGATCTGTCGCTCGGGGTGCAGGCCGCGCTCGTGCTGCATTCGGGATGTCCGGCGCACGTCGAGGAGACGGTGCTGCCGGGCGCGGGCCGCGGGGCGCTCGCGCAGGGGTCGCGGCGTGGTCTGTTCATCTCCGTCTACGGGCTGCCCGAGGACGATATGACACTGGCCGAAAGCGTGCTGGCCGGATATGCCGGGCTGGGCGCGCTGACGGTGGTGGAACGGTTTTCCCGGTGGCTCCCCGACAAGGCCTCGCATCCGACGGTATCGGTCCCCGCGCGCGCTGCGAGGACCGATCCGCGTGCCGTGGCGTGAACCGCCTCAGCTCGCCTGCGCCGGTTCGGGGTGCGGAGCCGGCTGTGGGGCGCGGTGGCGCAGCAGCACCAGGCCCAGCAGCGCGGCCGCGAGACTGAAACCGGCGCTGATCCACGCCCCGTAGGACATGGCGGTGGTGAACGCCGACTTCGCCGGTTCGCCGAAGCCGAGAGCGAACGCGTTGCCGATGTTCTCCCGCGCCGCGGCAGGGACGTCGGCCGGCATGTGCGAGGTGAACACGCCCGCGAGCACACTGCCCAGCACCGCGATGCTGACCGCCATACCCACCTGCTGGATCGTGTCGTTCATCGCCGAGCCGACACCGGCGTGCTCGAGCGGGATCGCGCTCATGATGGCGGCGTAGGCGGCGGGTCCGGCCAGGCCGCCTCCGACGCCCATCACCAGCATCGAGGTGAGCACCCACGCGTAGCTGTCGGCGTTGGCGAGGACGACGAACGCGCCGGCCATCACCGCCAAGCCCGCGACGATGAGGGTCTTGTTGCTCAGCTTCTTGCCCAGGGTGGCGCCCAGCCCGTTGCACACCGTCGCGGCCACGGCGTAGGGCAGCAGCGCCAGCCCGGCTTTCATCGGACCGTATCCGAGGACGAACTGCAGGTACTGGGTGAGCATCAGCATCACCGCGCCCATGCCGAACACCATCAGCAGCAGCGTCAGGCAGGTGCCGGTGAAGTCGCGATTGCGGAACACCGCCAGCGGCAGCATCGGATGCGGCGAGCGGTACTCCCAGTAGGTGAATCCGGCCGCGGCCACCACCGCGAGGGCGATGACGGGGATATTCCATTCGCGTTCGATGATCACGTAGACGGTCGCGGTGAGCGCCGCGATCGACAGCAGCACGCCGACGAGGTCGACCGGTCGTTGCTGTCCGTAGGTTTCGGGCATCAGCACCACCGCGGCGATGATGGCGCCGATCGCGACGGGGATGTTGAGCAGGAAGACCGACCCCCACCAGAAGTGCTGCAGCAGAAAGCCGCCCAGGGTGGGGCCGAGCACGATGCCGACCATCGATACCGTCGACCAGCCGGCCATCGCCTTGCGGCGTTCGTCCTCCTCGAAGGTCGTCATCAGGATCGACAGGGTCGAGGGCATGAGCAGCGATCCGCCCACCCCCATCGCGGCGCGGGCGGCGATCACCTGCCACGGTTCGCTGGCCAGCACCGCCAGCAGTGACGCCGCGCCGAACACCGCGAGTCCGGTGATGAGCATGCGGCGGCGGCCGAACCGGTCGGACAGGCTGCCGGCGGTGAGCAGGAGTCCGGCGAAGACCAGGACGTAGGCGTCGAGGATCCACTGAATGTCGGAGGGGCTCGCGCCCAGTTCCCGGATCAGTGACGGAATGGCCAGGTTGAGGACGGTGCCGTCGATCATCAGCACCAGCAGGGACAGGCAGAGCACACCCAGGATCCACCAGCGGCGGGGATCGCGCGAGGGCGTCTCGGCGGGATCTCGTACAGTGTTCGATTCCACTCGAGCAGCGTACGATAAACTCGAACAGTGTGCGAGGCAATTACAGTGGTGCCGTGACCAAACCGTTCAGCTCGGTGTGGACGCGGCAGGCCCGTCCGCCCAGGAGGTCGGGGCTGACCCGCGATCAGATCGTGGCGGCCACTGTGGAACTGCTCGACGCCGACGGCCTCGACGCGCTGAGCATGCGCAAACTCGGCGCGCGCCTCAACGCCGGCGCGACCAGCCTCTACTGGTACGTGGCCAACAAGGACGAGCTCCTGGAATTGGCGCTCGACGAGGTGTGGGGGCTGGTCGAGACACCCGATCCCGACCATGCGAACTGGCGGGAGGTGTTCACCACCTTCGCCTACAGCCTGCGCGCCACCATCCGATCGCATCCGTGGGCGGCGAGCCTGCTGGGACAGCTGCCCAGCGTCGGCCCGCACGCCTTCGCGCTCACCGACCGGTTGCGCCGCACCTGCCTGCGGGCCGGATTCGCCGGCACCGACGTCTACCTTGCCACCGCCCTGGTGATGAGTTTCATTCTGGGACAGGTGATTCCGGAACTGACCTACCGCAAGGCCGTCGGCGGCGAAGTCGACCACCAATCGGTGCTCGCCTCGATGGACCAGCTGGCCGCGGACTATCCGCAACTGCGCGCCGATTACCGCGACGCGCTACCGCAGGATCCGGAGGTGGCGCGGGCGCTGGCGTTCGACTTCGGGCTGGTCTGCGTCCTGGACGGGATGGCCGCGCGCCTGGGTGAGCCGCCCACGGCCGATCTGGGCCGCCCCGGTGCGGCACCGCAGGAGGAGCCGGAGGCGCCGCCGCGGCCCGGAATTCAGCGGCGCACCCGGTAACGCAGGTGAGTGACCCGGCTGCCCGCCAGGACAACCGGATCCTCCAGCAGATGCGGTGCGGCGCCGAGATGATCGAACATCGGTGTGCCGCCGCCGAGCAGCACCGGCACCAGATCGATCCAGATCTCGTCGAGCAGCCCGGCCTCGAGCGCCTGGCGGGCCATCGTGCCACCGTTGACGCCCACCGCCCGGTCGCCGGCGATCACGGCCGCGCGCTCGATCGCGGCCTCGATCCCGTCGGTGACGAAGGTGAACGGCGCCCCGGGATGCGAGTCGATCCACTGCTGCGGAATGCGGTGGGTGACAACGACTATCGGCCGGTCGAACGGGTGGATCCCACCCCAGCCGTCGGTGAGGTCGAACAGCCGGCGCCCGACCACGAACACACCCACCGCGTCGAGATAGGCCGCGACATGGTCGTGGTCGGCCTCGGTCATCGAGAACCGTACCTCCGGATGGGTACTCGGGTAGGCGCGGTCACCGGCCTCGTACCAGGCGAACAGATGCTCGAATCCGGATTCCTCCGGCCCGGCGATATATCCGTCGAGCGACATACTCGCCCCGCACACCACTGTCGCCATCTCGTCGCTCCTTCGACTCTCCTGCACGGACATTCACGGAGACAGACGAGGGCCGCGGCCGGAATTCATCGGCGCGGGGCCGCAACTCAGTCGCGATACATCGACCGGTACGCCCCGATCACCGCGACCAGATGGTCCACCACCTGATCGCGGTCGGCGCGCAGCGAGCCGTTGAGCCAGGCCGCGAACAGTCCGGCATTGCCCGAGGCCATGGTGACCGCCGCCATCCGCCGCCGCATCGGATCGTCGATATCGGTGAACAGATGATCCTGGATCAGCCGGGTGAACGTCGGCATCACCGCGATCGTGGTCTGGCCCAAACCGGTGCTCGAATACGGTTCGACCAGAAACAGCCGCGATTTGCGGGGATCGGCGAGCACCTTGTCGACCAGCACCCTGGCCAGTTCGCGGTCGCGGTCGGGATCGGCGGCCGCGGCGAAGGAGGTCATCGGTTCCCGGAAGTCGTCGGCGACCTGCCGGTAGAGCACGTCCAGCAGATCGTCGCGGCCGGTGAAACTTTCGTAGAAGTAGCGGTCGGTGAGCCCCGCGCGCCGGCACACCGCGCGCATGGTCACCGCGCCCGCCCCGGCCTCACCGATCAGGTCCAACGCGGCCTCCAGCAACGCGGTCCGGCGCGCCTCGCGGCGCTCGGTGAGCGTGGTACCACCCCAGATGCGGGTGTCGTTGTCGGCGGAGTCCTGACCTGTTCGCACGGTCCCGAGCCTAACGGTTCAGAGCCCGGAGGCGGCAGCGCAGCGTTACCACGCAGGGCTCACCGTTGGGCTCGATCGACACAGCCTGACGGGTGGGTTCAGCCCAGGATTTCGTCGACATAACACCAGCGCCATTTCTCGCCGGGCTCCACACTGCGCATCACCGGATGCGTCGAGGCGTGGAAGTGCTTGGTGGCGTGGTTGCCGACCGAGGAATCGCAGCAGGCGATATGCCCGCAGGTCAGGCACATGCGCAGATGCACCCACGTCAACCCCTCGGCGACGCATTCGGAACAGCAGTCGGGATGGTCGGGAGTGTGGGTGTGCGGCGCGGCGACGAGGTGTTCGCAGCCGCCGGAGACCGGGGCGGCCAGGGGTGCGGCGGCCTCGTCGTCGTCGGCCGCGCTGATCCGGTCGATCGTGGACTCCTCCAGATCGATCGCGGTCATCACCTGTTCGAGGACTTCGTGGTCGATCCCGCCGCCGTCGCGGGCGCGCAGCACCGCCTCGCGTTCGGCATGCAGCATCACCAGCCGCAGCCGCCGGTATTCGCCGCTGGGCGTGACACGCACCGATTCCGCGCGCCCGAGCTGTTCCCACGCCGCGTGGCTGCGCCGCGCCACCCGGTCGCGCAGGCTCGCCACCACCTCCGGCGGGGTTTCGGGGGCGACCGCCTCGTCGAGGGCCTCGAGCCCGGCGGTGGTGGCCTGCTGCAGCAGCGCGGCCTCCTGCAGCGCGTCCTCGGCGCGGCTGGGACCGCGCAGTTGCAGCACCCGCACCAGCGCCGGCAGCGAAATACCCTGCAGCAGAAGCGTTCCGCCGACCACGACGAGGGCCAGCAGTTTCAGCGTCGCCAGCTGCGGGGTGTCGCCGGGCAGCAGGGTGGCCGCGGCGAGGGTGACCACGCCGCGCATCCCGGCCCACGACACCACCGCCGGCCCGGTCCAGGTGGGCTTGGGTTTGCCACGGGGGCGGCTTTCGACGAACCAGGAGAAGTAGGTGGCGGGAAAAACCCAGATCGGTCGCACCACGATGACGGTGACCAGCACGGCGAAGGCGGTGAACACGATGGTGGCGTGGTCGAGTCCGCTGTTC
Organism: Nocardia cerradoensis NBRC 101014; assembly: GCF_000308535.1. Lineage (GTDB taxonomy): Bacteria > Actinomycetota > Actinomycetes > Mycobacteriales > Mycobacteriaceae > Nocardia > Nocardia cerradoensis. Next base: position 32,878 of record NZ_BAFW01000102.1, read on the forward strand.
CAGGCGTCGTCGACGATATGGCGGACCTGCAGGCCGATCAGCAGGAATACCGCGCTCTCCAACAGGAATTGGATGGTGCGCCAATTGGTGCGCTCGGCCACGCGCGAGGCCGCCGACTGCCACACCGGGGCGCCCTGGCCGAGGATCAGCCCGCACACCACCACCGCGATCACGCCGGAGGCGTGGGCGGCCTCGGCGGGCAGATACGCCGCGAACGGCGCCAGCAACGACACGCCGGTGTCGAGCACCGGATCGGTGATGCGACGGCGCACCAGCACCAGCACCACGGCCGCGGCGATGCCGATGACCGCGCCACCGGCGGCCGCGTAGACGAAGTCGCCGCCGGCCTGCCACACACTGAAACTGCCCGCCATCGCGGCGATCGCGGTGCGCAACGCGACCAGCGCGGTGGCGTCGTTGAACAGCGATTCGCCCTCGAGCAGGGTGACGATGCGCCGCGGCATTCCGACCCGGCGAGCCACCGCGATCGCGGCCACCGCGTCCGGCGGGGCGACGATCGCGCCGAGTGCGACCGCGGCCGCGAACGGCACCGGCAGCAGCCGCCACACCACGGCGGCGACCGCGAAGGTGGTGGCCAGCACGAGGCCGACCGACAGCAGGGTGATCGAGACCTTCTTCGGTTTGAATTCCAGCAGCGAGGTGCTGATCGAGGCCGTGTACAGCAGCGGCGGCAGCAGACCCAGCAGCACCCACTCCGGATCGATGTCGATCTGCGGGACGAACGGCAGGTAGGAGGCGACGACTCCGGCGACGGTGAGCAGTAGTGGTTCGGCCATGCCGACACGGCGGGCCAGCGCCGCCAGCGCGACCGCCACGGCGAGCACGGCCACAACTCCGAACGCGATATGCACCCGCTCATCGTGCCAGTTGAGCCTGGTAGTTCGCGCATCCGGGCACCGCGGCCGGTACGGGCGCGGCACGGCCGGGCGGCGCGCGGCCGCGACGATCCGCATACTGGACACGATGAATGCGCTGCGGACCGGGATGTCGTCGGGACCGATCGTGCGCGGTCGGCCGCGGCGTACGGAATTGATGTTGTGTACCGCGGCGGTGGTCGTGGTGGGTATCGCGGCGTGGATCATGTCCTCGGCCGCCGGAGGCGACGACGGCCGATCCCTGCAGTGGTCGTTGCTGGTGTTCGCGGCGCTGACGCTGCTGGCGCATCTGGCGGTGCGGCAGTTCGCCGCGCACGCCGATCCGGTGATCCTGCCGTGCGTGGTGCTGCTCAACGGGCTGGGGCTGGTGCTGATCGATCGGCTCGACCGGGCCGAGGCCGCGAGCGCCGCCGCCAAGGGGGTGGCCGCGCCGTCGTCGGATGCCGCGCACCAATTGATCTGGACCGCAGCGGGTATCGCGCTGTTCGCGCTGGTGCTGGTGGTGGTGCGCAACCACACACAGCCGGCCCGCTACGCCTACACGTGCGGGCTGGCCGGTGTGGTGGCGTTGCTGATCCCGGCGGTGCTGCCGGCGCGCTTCAGCGAGGTCAACGGCGGCAAGAGCTGGATCCTGTTCTCCGGGTTCTCGATTCAGCCCGGCGAATTCGCCAAGGTGCTGCTGCTGATCTTCGTGGCGGCGTTCCTGGTCGCCAACCGGGACCTGTTCGGCGCGGCCGGGCGGCGGGTGCTGGGTTTCACGGTGCCGCGGCTGCGCGATCTGGGGCCGCTGCTGGTGGTGACGTTCGTGTCGGTGCTGGTGCTGGTGTACGAGAAGAATCTCGGTTTCTCACTGCTGGTGTTCGGCACGGTGCTGGCGATGGTGTACATCGCGACCGGGCGGGCGTCGTGGCTGCTGATCGGGGTGGCGATGTTCGCGGTCGGCGCCGTGGTCGCCTACCACCTGTTCGCGCACGTGCGGGTGCGGGTGCGGGTCTGGGAGGATCCGATGGCCACCTACTACACCAACGGCTATCAGATCGCGCAGGGATTGTTCGGGCTCGGAACCGGCGGACTGTGGGGGACCGGGCTGGGGGCGGGCCGGCCGCAGGAGGTGCCGTTCGCCAAAACCGACTTCATCATCTCCACCATCGGCGAGGAATTGGGGTTGTTCGGGCTGACGGCGGTGATCCTGCTGTTCGGGGTGATCACCGTGCGCGGTTTCTCGGCGGCCCTGGCCACCCGTGACGCGTTCGGGAAACTGCTCGGCGGCGGGCTCGCGTTCTCGGTGGGATGGCAGCTGTTCGTGGTGATCGGCGGGGTGACCAAACTGATTCCGCTGACCGGTCTGACCACGCCGTTCATGTCCTACGGCGGCTCGTCGCTGCTGGCCAACTATGTGATCGTGGCACTGCTGATCCGCATCTCCCACGACGCCCGCACCCAGGCCGCGCCGGCCGCACCGCCACCGGCGCCGATCGCCGAGGCCATGACCGAACACATCCGCCGGCCCCGCCCGCGATGAAATCCGGTGCGTGGCAACGACTCACGACATCCGATCACCGAGCGCTCACCAGGTTGTCCGGTATCCGGCCGGTGAGGAACCGTTCGATCTGGGCGGCGGCCACCGCGTAGGCGCGGCTCGTGCTGTGGCTGCCGGTGCCCGCGACATGCGGGGTGAGGAACAGCCCCGGCGCACCCCACAGCGGATGATCCGGCGGCAGCGGTTCGGGATCGGTGACATCGAGCGCGGCGCGCAGCCGTTGCGAAGACAGTTCGGCGACAAGGGCTTCGGTGTCGACCACCGGCCCGGCCGAGACGTTCACCAGAATGGCGCCGTCGGGCATGCGGGCCAGCATCCTCGCGTCGGCCAGCCGGCGGGTGCGTGCGGTCTCCGGCACCGCGAGCACCACGATGTCGTGGTGGGGCAGCAGTGCCGGGAGCTCGCCGACCGGCCGCACTCCCGCCCGCGCGGTTCTCGCCACGAGCGTCACCGAGGTCCGGAACGGCGTCAGCGCGCGGGTCAGGGCGTGGGCGAGATCGCCGGCGCCGACGATGAGCACCCTCTTGCCGTACAGGGTGTCGGTCAGGCGGGTGGTCCAGCGGCGTTCCTGCCGGGCACGGGCGAACACCGCGAAGTCGCGGTACAACGCGATCAGCGCGCCCAGAACCCATTCGGCCACGCCGTCGCCGTGTGCGCCCCGCGCATGCGACAGCAGCACTCCCTCGGGCAGTGCGCCCACCCAGCCCTCGGCGGTCGAGGTGAGCAGTTGCACCAGACCCAGTTCCGGAAGCCGGTGGGCGAGCGCGACCGTGCCGGCGCCGGCCGGCAAATCGGGAATCAGCACCCGCGCCGCCTCGGCGCCGGGTGGCAGCACACCGTGGCGATAGTGCACGGCGGACACACCGTCGAGATGCGCCAGGGCCGACACCCCGATCTCGTGTGGTACCAGTACCGTCACCGCCATACCGAACCACGGTAGCCGTGCGCACCGGCCCCTTCGCGCGGGTGCGGGGGCGATGGCGGTGGGAAGGCGGCGTGCGGGCAGTGTCCGGACGCCGATGCTCAGATCGGCGGTGGCGCCGCGCTTTCCAGGTCGAACCCGGCGTCGCGCCAGGCGACGATGCCGCCCGCCAGGCTTGCCGCATCGTAGCCCGCGCGGGCGGCCGCTGCGGCGAAGCGGCGCGACAGATCACCCACCGGGCAGACGAAAACCAGTGGGCGCGAGCGGGAGAACGGCACACCGTGGGCGAACATGTCGTCGAGCTGGTCGTCGCGAATGTTGATCGCGCCCGGGATGTGCCCGATCCGGTAGGCCATCGCACCGCGGGTGTCGACGATCGTCGGGCGGGCGGTGGCGTCGAGTTCGCGCAACTCGCCCGGTGACAGTTCGCGCACGGAGTCCAGTTCCGCGTCGGTGGGTGCGGGCACCGCGGAACCCGTGCGGCCGAACAGGTCCGGGCGCCGCTTCTTGATGTAGGACAGATACGGTTCGATGCGGTCGCACACGATCAGCACCGCCACGATCGGAGCCGGACGCGGCGGCAGGTCGGCCAACACCTCGAGCGCGGCGGCGTATCCGGCGCCGCTGGTGGGGCCGGCGAGAATGCCGTAGCCGGTGGCCAATTCGAGGGTGGCCTCGATCGCCCGGGCCGCGTCGATCGTCACGATCCGGTCGTAGAACTCCGGCTGGAACAACCCCACATCCCACATCTCGGTCTCCGACCGGATACCGGGAATGAAGTCGCCGCGCTGCGAGACCACCGCGACCGTGCGCAGCTCGGGATGATGTTTGCGCAGATAGGTGGCGGTGCCGCGGGTGGATCCGGTGGTGCCGAGTCCGCCGATCAGGTAGTCGGCGCCCACGCCGGCGGCGGCCAGGTCCTCGTGGATCTCGCGTCCGGTGCCGTGGTAGTGGGCGTCGATGTTCTTCTCGTTGGTGTACTGCGACGGATGATGGTAGGCGCCGGGGTTTTTCGCCATGGTCGTCTCGATCACCGAGTACACGTCGTTGGGGGTGGTCGGATCCGGGCACTCCGACAGCCCCGGCAACTCCTCGATCCGCGTGCCGAACAACTGCAGCAGATCGCGCACCTCGTCGACCTTGATCCGGTTGGTCACCGCGTGCAGGCCCACACCGTGGCGGGCGCCCAGCAGCCGCAGCGCCTTGGCGGTGTTGCCGCTGGAGGCCTCGATGAGGGTCTGCCCGCGGGCGGTGATCTCGTCGAGCTCGTCGCGGATCATGCCCCAGGCGACGCGGTCCTTCACCGAACCGAACGGGTTGTAGAACTCGAGCTTGGCATACAGTTCCACCCCGGGCAGCCGGTGCACGGCCGGATCCAGCCGCAGCAGCGGCGTATCGCCGATCAGGTCGGTGATGTCGTCGTAGCGCATCACAGCCCCCCGGGACGGTGGTCGGCGTCGGGCACCACATGGAAATCGTCGTCACGGTAGGTGACGGCCAGTTTCGGTGGCAGTGGATGCATCGATGCGCGCGCGGCCGACAGATCCATGTGATAGGCGCCGGTATTCGGGAAAACCAGCAGATCACCGGGCTGCGGCAGGCGCGGCAACCACACCTTGTGATTGCTGATCAGATCGCGCTCCAGGCACAGATGCCCGCCGATGTACACCCCGGCCGGACCGCCGGGATCCTCGGCGGCGCGGTCCGCGGATTCGGGTCCGGGCAGCAGTAGCGGATCCACCATCACCTCCTGATCGGCGGGCGTGATCGAGTCACGCCCGATGTCGACGGTCACCACGATGCTGCCGTCGGCCGTGCGCTTGACGAATTCCACACCCGCCACGGTGATTCCGGCATGATCGGCCAGCGCCTTACCCGGCTCGCACCACAGTTCCAGCAGGTTGTCGGCGAGTACCCGCGCCAGCGGTTGCCCGCCGTGCGCGGGCAGGGGGGCGGCGAGCAGGTCGTCGAGCATCCGCGGCCCCGACATCGTGTTGGCGTATTTGTGGAAGACCGGGATGCCGTGGGCGCCGGTGTCGTCGACGGTATAGCCGAAGGTGTTGCCCGCCCAGCTCATCGGTTCACCGCGTCCGACCATCGATTCCCGCAGTGCCAGCGTGTAGTGGTCGAAGCGGTCGGCGTCGGCGGTGAACACCTGCCGGAACCCGCCCCCGATGTCGAGCACCGTGGGCGCGAGGCCATGAGCGTAGGCGCGTTCGATCCAGTCCAGGCACGCCTCCACCGCGCGCACCCGTTCGCCG
>NZ_BAFW01000101.1 GCF_000308535.1 Nocardia cerradoensis NBRC 101014
ATCATGGCTGCCCACGACACGACCACCACCACCACGACCTCGGTCGCCTACTACCTGGGCCGCCACCCCGACTGGCAGCAGCGGGTGCGCGCCGAGGCGCAGGCGCTGTTCGACGAGCTCGACGGTGCGCCGCCGACGATCGCCGACCTGGATCGCCTGCACGATCTGGATCTGGTGATCAAGGAGAGCCTGCGGCTGGTGCCGCCGGTGCCGGGCCTGGTGCGCCGCGCCGTCCGCGACACCGAGGTGGCCGGTCACTACATTCCGGCCGGCACCCACGTCGACGTCGCCTACGGCGTCAACCATCTGATCCCCGAATTGTGGTCGCATCCCGCGCGTTTCGATCCGGAACGGTTCACCGAGAGCCGGCGCGAGGACAAATCGCACCGGCTGGCGTGGATGCCGTTCGGCGCGGGAGCGCACAAATGTATCGGCATGCATTTCGGCACCCTCGAGGTGAAGGTCGTCATCGCGGCGATGGTGCGCGCCTACCGCTGGCACATCCCCGACGACTATCTGATGCCGTGGGGCTTCAACACCATCCCGTTCCCGCGCGACGGGGCGCCGATGCGGCTGTCGCGGCTGTGACTAGCGTCCGGCGAACAGTAGCTGCGCGACATGCGTGGTGGTCTCCTCGCCGTCGGTGTAGCCACCCTGGTCGCCGAGGGAGTTCATCACCGCAAGGGTGTAGCGCTCGCCGGGCCCGGCGAAGCCGACCGAGTTGACCACCCAGCCGCCGTTCTCGTCGGACCAGCCGTTCTTGAGCCCGGGATGCATGGCATCGCCGGCGCCCCACACGCCCCAGTGCTGGTTGGTGTCGACCTTGCGCATCCGATCGAGCAGGTAGCCGCGGTCGTCGGGGTTCATGTGGTCGAGCACGTTGTTCATCAGCCGGTCCAGATCGGACGGCGTGCACTGCTGAAAACCCCAGTCCGGGAACAGATGTCCGTTGCCGTTGGTCGGGCGCGGCACCAGGCCGGTCATCCCGTTGGCGCGGAAGGCGTTGTTGAACGCCTGGCGGTCCGGACCCGCGTATTTGTTCCACAGGAAGTCCGCCGCGGCGTCGTTGGAGGTCGCCAGCATGGACTCCATCTGGGTGCGGTCCTCGGGCGTCAGCGCGATCGCGCCCACGCGCGCCCGGTTGAGCAGATCCTCGGCGATGGCCAGTTTGATGGTGGAGGCGGTCCAGAACAGGGTCTCGGCGTTGCCGTTGGCATAGGTGCCGCCGGTGACACGGTCGCGCACCACATAGCCGGTGACGCCGGGCCGGGAGGCCAGATAGTTGTCGACGGCCGCGATCCGGCTGCTCATATCGCAGTCGAAGCCGTCGCGGCAGCCCTGCATACGCAGCGGGACGGCGGCGGCCGGGGCGGGATCCAGCACGGGGGTGCCCGCCATCAGCGCGGCGGCGACGACGCAGGCACCGGCGGCCAGGCGGGTGGTTCGAATGCCGCGGGACGCGGTCCGGGGATAACGCACGGTGAGCCACAATAGCCACAAATGCGCCGATCACGCACGTCTTGAGGTCGGCCTGCGGATGTGCTAGCTACGCGGAGATCGTTGCAGGCCAGCGCATTTCGGCCATATCGACCGCGACGGCGCAGGTCAGCGGAATGCCGCGAGCAGTTCCTCGACGCTGCGGCCGTTGAGCCGATAGCAGTGCTCGAAGGCCTCGGAATGCCCGTCGCGGGCCCAGCTGTGCAGCACCACGCCGCGGCCGTAGTGCCGGGAGTTGATCAATTCCCACGTCTCGCCCGATCGCCGTACCGTGAACCCGGATCTGGGTACGAGGGGGACCACCGTCGCAGACATGAATCGAACCAGCCTTTCGATACCGCTTCTCCCGAAACCTCCCCGCGGAAAACTGTGGCACACGACGGACCCGGTGTGCGGGTGACACGCGGTGGCGAATTGCGTTCGTGATAGCCGAATGGTCATGATGGCCGGATTCGATTGTGTTGCCGAATGTTTGGTGACACGCTGCGAAGAGTGGCAAATCGGTGGTAACGGGCGTTGACGGGTCGGTTGCGGGCGGCTCGCACCACAGCGTCGACGGGGTGCGGCGCTCCGAGACGGGTCGGTGCCGCCGGGAGCTGTGGCCGGGTTTGTAGGATCGGGCGCGCCGCATCACCGCGACAAGGGATCGCGCGCGAGCGACAGAGAGGCGGTGCGCAGGTGCTGCACATCCACCGGGCCGAGTCGGCGCGCACGCTCGCCGACGCGCTCGCCGCGATGCTGTCGCACCCGCTGCCGGACCCCTTCGCCGCCGAGGTCGTCGCGGTCGGCGCGCACGGCGTGCAACGCTGGCTCAACCAGCGGCTCGCGGTGACTCTGGGCGCGCGGGCCGGTGACGGCGTGGCCGCCAACATCGACTATCCGACCCCGGCGGCGCTGGTCGCCGACATCTCGGCTGCGGCCTCCGATATCGCCGCCGACGCCGACCCGTGGGCGCCCGACCGGCTGGTGTGGCCGGTCCTGGCGGCCATGGACGCCGCGATCGGCGAGCCGTGGGCGGCGGTGCTGGCCCGGCATCTGGGCGTGGGCGCCGGCCCGGCCGAGGCGTACCGGGCGGGGCGGCGGCTGAGCACCGCGACGCATATCGCGACCCTCTTCGACACCTACGGCACCACCCGCCCCACCCTGATCACCGACTGGGCCGACGGCGCCGACACCGACGGCTGCGGCGCCGACCTGCCCGACGACCTGCGGTGGCAGCCGCGACTGTGGCGGCGGGTGCGCGAGGCGATCGGCATTCCGGCACCGGCGCAGCGGCTCGACGCCGTCTGCCGCCGGCTGCGCACCGATCCCGCGAGCATCGATCTGCCGCAGCGCCTTTCGGTCTTCGGACTGCCCCGGATCGCGGCCGCGCAGCTCGCGGTACTCGAGGCGGTGGCCGAACACCGGGACGTGCACCTGTGGCTCGCCCATCCCAGCCCGGCGCTGTGGGAGCGGTTGCGTTCCGACACGGATGCCGCGGTGGAGGGGGTCCGTCCGGCCGCGGGTGGCGTGGCCGGATCCGGCGAGACCGCGGAAGCTGCTGCCGGGCCCGCGGCCGCGGCGACGAGCGTGCGAACCCGTCCCGCCGCTCCCCGGCGGGTGGTGGCCGATCCGATCGCCCGGCATCCGCTGCTGGCGGCGCTGGGCCGCGACGTGCGCGAGGTGCAGTACAGGCTGGCGACCGTGGATTTCGCCGACCGGCACCACCAGCCGGGTTCCGGCGTCGATCGCATGGGTACCGAAAATGATTCGGGCACAGTGCTTTCCGCGGTGCAGGCCGCCATTCGCGCGGATCGCTGGCCGCCGGTGGGGTGCGCGGCCGACGACAGCGTGCAGATCCATGCCTGCCACGGCCCCGCCCGGCAGGTGGAGGTGTTGCGCGATGTCCTGCTCGGCCTCTTCCAGCGCGATCCGACCCTCGAACCGCGCGACGTGATCGTGCTGTGCCCCGATCCCGACGGCTACGCTCCGCTGGTGCGGGCCGCCTTCGGCCAGGGGCCCGCCGCCCTCGACGACCCCGGCGTGAATCCCGCCCACGGCTTACGGGTGCGGCCCGCCGAACGCAGTGCGGGCGCGGCGAATTCGGTGCTCGCGGTGCTGGAGGATCTGCTGGCGCTGGCCGAGGGCCGTGTCGGCGTCACCCAGGTACTCGACCTCGCCGCCACCGAACCGGTCCGGTATCGCTGCGGATTCGACGACGACGATATCGAGCGGCTGCGCGAATGGGCGGCCGAAACCGGCGCACGCTGGGGGATCGGGCAACGGCAGCGGCAGGCCTTCGGACTCGCCGAATTCGGCCAGAACACCCTCAACGCCGCGGTCGACCGCATTCTGCTCGGCGTCGCCGCGGGGGAATCGGGCGAGGACTGGCTGGATCTGGCGCTGCCGCTGGACGACGTGGACTCCGGTGATGTGGACCTGGCCGGGCGTTTCGCCGAATTCGTCGACCGGCTCGCGGTCTGCGTGCGCGATCTGAGCGGACCCACCCCCGCCGAACCCGCCGGCGCACCGCGCCCCGCCCGGCAGTGGCTGCAGATCCTGCATCGCGCGCTCGATCTGCTCACCGATCTACCGGCCGCCGCGGCCTGGCAGGGAGTGCAGGCGCGCCGGGAACTGGCCGCCGCCTTCGAGCACGCGGATGCGGCCGAGTTGCGGCTGCCCGATGTGATCGCCGCCCTGCGGGCGCGGTCCCGATCCCGGGCGCCGCGATCCAATTACCGCACCGGTGAACTCACCGTCTGCGGGCTGGCGCCGATGCGGTCGGTTCCGCATCGGGTGGTGGTGCTGCTCGGGCTCGACGACGAGGTGTTCCCGCGCACCGGCGGCATCGACGGCGACGACGTCACGGCGCGCAAACCACTTGTCGGAGAACGTGATCCGCGCAGTGAGGACCGCGGGCTGCTGCTCGATGCCGTCCTCGCCGCCGAACAGCATCTGGTGGTGCTCTACACCGGTGCCGATCCGGTGACCGGCACACCCCGGCCGCCGGTGACACCGCTCGCGGAACTGATCGACGTGGTGCGCGCACACCGCGGGACCGGTGAGGTGGTGCGACGGCATCCGCTGCAGGCCTACGACGGCCGCAATTTCGACGCGCTCGACCCGTTCGGTTTCGACACCCTCGCGCTGGCCGCCGCCCGCGCCGCGGCCCGCCCCGCGCAACCGAGCCCGCCGTGGCTGCCCGGCCCGCTGCCCGCCGTGGCGCGCACGGATGTGGAATTGGCGGAACTGGTGTCGTTCGCCGAACATCCGATCCGGGCCTTCCTGTGGCAGCGGCTGGGTATCCGGGTGCCGGAGGAGGACGAGGACATCGATGAGCGCCTGCCCATCGAACTGACCGGGCTGGCGACCTGGAACATCGGTGAACGCATGCTGGCGGCCCGGCTCACCGGCGCCGATCCCGGGGCCCTGCGCGCCGCGGAATGGCGGCGCGGCACCCTGCCGCCGTTCGGTCTCGGCGCTTCGGTGCTGGCCGAGGTGGAATCGACCGTGGACCGGCTGGTGCAGGTCGCCGCGCCACTGCAGCAGGCGCCGGCACGCACCATCGATATCGCGGTGGATCTGGGATCGGGGCGGCGGCTGACCGGGACGGTCGCCGATGTGCACGACGACGCCGTCGTGCGCGCCACCTATTCGCGGCTCGCGCCCAAACATCGGATGGCGGCGTGGGTGCGGCTGCTGGCGCTGGCCGCCACGGAACGCCATCAGAGCTGGCAGGCCGTGAGCATCGGGCGCGGCAAGTTCGGCCGCCCGGCCTGGCGTTCGTCGCTGACCGCGCCGGCCCCCGCACTCGCGGCGGACCTGCTGCGCGAGCTGGCCGACCTGCGCGAGGAGGGCTTGGCCGAACCACTGTCGTTCGCGCCGTCGGCCTCGGCGGTCTACGCCGAACGCCGCTGCCGCGGAGCCGATCTCGACTCCGCTCGCGCCGCGGCGGAAGAGGAGTTCTACGGCGGGCCGAAGGGGCCACGCCCGTTCGGTGACCACACCGACCGCTACCTGACCTACATCCGAGGACCCGAACCGACCTTCGAGCAACTGGAAACCCCGCTGCCGGAACCGGACCGCTACGGCGAGACCACCACCTTCGGCTCGGTGGCCCGGCGACTGTGGAATCCGCTGCTGGCCAACGAATCCCAGGGGCAGCCATGACCGAGGAACTGTTCCCCGTCACCGATCTGCGCGCCCCGGAAGCGGCGACGCACACCACCACCGCCCGCCGCCGACGCACCCGCGATGCCGATGCATCGGCCGATGCCGCTGAACTTTTCGCTATCGACGAGGTGAATACCGGGAAGGGGACCGACCTTTCCGATACGGCTACCGAGCCCTCCGATGCCGGGGCCGACGGCGGTGCCGAAGAGCAGCGCAGCGGTGGTTCGAACGTCGCCCGCCGTGTCGCCGAATCCGATGGTGCAGGGCCCACATCCGCTGATGTGCGCGCGTCGGACGGCCGGGGCGGTGCATCATCGTTCGGCCAGTTCGATCTGTGTGGGGACTTGCCCACGGGGACAACGGTTCTCGAGGCCAGTGCGGGCACCGGAAAGACCTACGCCATCGTCGGGCTGGCGGTGCGGTTCGTCGCCGAGGGGCTGGTCGACATCTCGCAGTTGCTGCTGGTGACCTTCAGCCGGGCGGCGACGCAGGAGTTGCGGGAACGCACGCGGGAGCGGTTCGTCACGGTCGCGGCCGCCCTCGACGATCCGGAGGCCGCGCGCGCCGGAACCGACGAGTTGATCGCCCATCTGGCCGCTGCCGACTCGGCCGAGGTGGCGCGCCGGCGCCGGCGGCTGGTCGCGGCGCTGTCGGATTTCGACGCCGGCACCATCTCCACCACGCACGGGTTCTGTCAGCGCATGCTCGACGAACTCGGCATCGCGGGCGAACACGATCCGCGGGTGCGGCTGGTCGAGGGCATCGAGGAACTGGTGAGCACGGTCGCCGAGGATCTGTACCTGGCCCGCTACGCCCGTGGTGGCGCGCCGATGCCGGTGCGGCAGGCGGTGTCGCTGGCGGCGGCCGCGGTGGCCGACCGGCGCGCGCGGCTGGTGCCGGGGGAGGAACTCGGCGATCACCCCGGCTGCGGAGGCGGCGGCGTTCGCGGCCGCGGTACGCGCGGAAGTCG